>CAYQZG010000008.1:9144-54364 GCA_964421785.1 uncultured Anaerolineales bacterium | reverse complement strand
GTCGACGGCGTTGGGGCGGAGGTAGGAGCGCTCGGTGGCCTCGACGACGGCCGCCTCGAGCTGTTCCCGCAGACGGCGCGAGTTGACGCCATGTGCGTGGGAGACGTAGAAGATGGGCACGCCGGTGTCCTGACAGATGGGCGTGGCATTCTCACGGGCGATGGCCACGTTCTCCAGGATGGTGCTCAGCGCCCCCTCGGCCGCGGAGCCCGCAGCCTCGCGGTCGCGGGCCTGGCGCAGGGCCAGCTCCACGTCGCGCGGTAGATCCGTGGAGGCCCGACAGATCAGTTCGACAAACGACTCAACCAGGTTGTCCATTCAGGTCAATCTCCTCGCTCAACTGGGCTCGCCACAGGCGATCTCACGGCTGCGGTATGGCCAGGTCATCCGGCCCCAATGCCGACAGCTTCAGCTCGGGGTAGTTCTCCTGGATGATCTCGTGGAGGATCTGGGCGTACTTGACCTTCACCCGGCCCCACTCGGCGAGCATGTTGCCATCAACCCAGGGCTTGTAAAGGGCCGCCCCGGTCGCTGCACACGCCGGCCCAGGCTCGATCTTGAAGTAGCAGGGCGAGCTCACCCGAGCCATCTCCGGGGCGTCATAGAAGCGCATGTAGCCCCCGAACGACTCGGTGATGATAACGTGGACGTCGAGGGGTATATCAATGGCCTGTCGAATAGCGGCGAACTGGGGCAGCGTCAGATCGGCGACTGGGTTGAAGGTCCCCGCGCCCAGCATCTCCAGCACCTTGCCGCCGGCCGGATTGGCATGCCCGGCGTAGATGCTGATCTTGAAGATGACGTCCTCGGGGATGTCGCCGTTCTTCTTCATCTCGTTGAGCAGCCACAGCTCGCCCTCGTCGACGACAAGGAATCCACGGAAGCCAAGCTCAATACAGGCCATAATGTCGGAGATGGTCTGGTTCAGCCCTTTGCAACCCCGACAGCGAATGCCCGACAGGGCGCCCTCAGGGGTCGCCAGCTGACGTCCGATGTCCCAGCCGGCGCGCGGGCCCGGCGTGAGGATCACCTCCATCTGGGCCTCGGCCGCCATCTGGGCGAAGTCCTTCAGCTCGGCCTTGTCGAGGAGCGTGGCACCCATCACCACAGAGATGAGACGATGGATGGGCACATTTCGTTTCTGCGACTCATCGATCACCGCCTCCAGCACCTTGGGGCGCTCCACGCCGGACACCTCCATACGATAGTGAGCCCCATCCGGGAACGTCTTGGTGCTGCTGGGCAGATCGTGGGCGTCCTGACCAGGAATGCCCGCAGCTTCCATCATCCTGGAAACGTCTTGCATCGTGACCATAGCTCTCCCTCCTATATCGTACACTAGCGATTGGGTGACTGTATAAGCCTGTCAAGATGTAGATCATGCCCATCCCGAGCGAACAGGGGATAGGCGCGCGGGTGACTGCGTCGCCCCGCCATCATTGTGGGCCGACGATCCACCGACCATCGACAACAAACCGGCAACGGCCATCGACCTCCGTCGCCCGCCACGTCCGTTCCAAGCTTGTCTCCGGGCCGGGCCGCGCCAGGGGGCCCGCCACCGTGACAGCCATGCGGTTGAGCTGATCCCAGGCGGGGGCGAAGGTCTGATAGGAGAACCATCTCACCCCACCGTCGTAAGCGTCCACCAAGGTGAGCCCGCTCTCGTCATAGCCAACGACGACAAAGGTATGCTGCCATTGGACGACCGTCGAGGTCTCGCCATCCGACGATACCCAGGTCTGGGTGCCCGGCAGCTGCATGTCATAGGTGGCCCAGACGATAACTGGCCGCCGAGCGGCCAGTTCCTGCTTCAAGGTGCGGAGCGACATCGCCCGGTGGGCGTCGGCGTCGAGACCGAAGCTGCGCAGCGTGGCCGCAACGGGCTCAGCATAGACGCCGTAGCCCATAGGCGGCATGCTTCCCGGCGGCATGTCGACGTCGCCGACGAACCCCCGCTGTGGATTGTCCGACTTCGGCAGGCGGCGGAAGAAAGCGTCCTCCGTGACGTCGGTGCCCCAGTAGGCCGCCAAATCGGTCGCCGATCGCGACTCGCAGCTCAGATTGCGCTGCTGGGGATGGCCGACGAGGCCCTCCACCATCGCCGACGGCGGCAGATCGTCCGCGTGAACGAACGACCGGGGCGCCAAGAAGAGGGCAACGCCCGCCAGGCCGAGGAGAAGGAGCGTAAGCCGACGTCTCACATGGCCTCCAGAGCCGTCACCAGCTCACGCACCTCCTGGACAGTCTGGGGTGCGCCCTGGTAGATCCCATCGCCCCGCATATCGGCATCCCGCAGCTCGCGATTGGTGGAGAGATAGCCAAGGGCTGGGACGGGGCTATGCTGCGTCAGGAACTCCCAGTCACGCTGGTCGCGGACCTTGTTGCCGACGGCGTAGACGTGAGTGATGCCGATGTCCTGGGCGAGAACGCGCACGCGCTCGGCGGTGGTGAGGCTGCGGCGCCCAGGCTCCAGGACGACGAGGAAGGCATCCACGGCCTGGGCGGTGGCGCGGCCCAGGTGCTCGACGCCGGCCTCCATATCGAGGATCAGCATCTCGTCGCGGTAGAGGAGGAGATGCGTGACCAGCGCCCTGAGGAGCGCGCTCTCGGGGCAGATGCAGCCGCTGCCCCCGGTCTCAATGGTGCCGAGGCGGAGGAAACGGATGCCCTGGTGCGAGATGCTGAAGCGCTCGGGGATGTCGTCGACACGGGGGTTCATGCTGAAGAATCCGCCCGAGGTGCCGGGCTTGGCGCCGGTGCGCTCGTAGATAAGATCATCCATCTCAGAAACGGGTTTCACCTTCGCCACCAGGTGGTCGGGGAAGCCCAACGCCTGCGCCAGGCCTCCAACCGGGTCGGCGTCAATGACGGTGACGTCGCGGCCTCGTTCGGCGTAGATGTGAGCCAGCAGGGCAGAGAGAGTGGTCTTGCCCACCCCGCCTTTGCCGCTGACGGCGATTTTACTCAATTTCGTGCCCTTCGTATCCGGGGTCATCGTGTCCCCCTAACCAGCGATTTGGGTAGCGGGCGGGGTGCCCCCACCCTGGCCCTCCCCCACAGGGGGAGGGGATATGTCTTCGCTCGCAGCCCCCGTCTCGGGGGCGTCCTTCGACGTGAATCACCCCGACAGCTCTGCTCCCTCGCCTGCGACGCCCTCTAGGACGAGGGCTTTGAGCCTAGATGCGATAGCCCTGCAACCCGACCCAGATCAGACGGTGGGGCGCGGCAACAGGCCGGCCTTCTCGGCGATGACGGAGACGGCAGGCTCCCACTCGATGGCCATGATGTGCACGCCACTCACGCCCGGCATCTCCTGCATCTGCTGGATGGTCTCGACGCAGATTTCAATGCCCTTCTCCCGCTGGGCCTTGCTGCGCGCTTTCTTGTCCTCCTTGGGGATGTCGCTGACGGCGGCCCGCATACGGTCCACCACCTCCTCGGGGACATCGAGCCCCGGCACCTTGTTGGCCATATACCAGGCCATCCCGGTGCTCTTGAGCGGCGTCACGCCGGCCATGATGTAGACATCGTCCAGAAGCCCCATGTCGCCAGCCCGCTGTATGTACTCCTTGAAGCGCGGGATGTTGTAGATGCACTGGGTCTGGATGAACTTGGCACCCGCCTGTACCTTCTTCGCCAGGCGATAGGGTCGATACTCATAGGGCGGGGCAAACGGGTTAGCCGCCGCGCCCAAGAAGAACGTGGGGGCGCACTCAAGCTCATCGCCACACTGGGCGGTGCCCTTCTCGCCCATGTCTCGCATCATATGGAGGAACTGGATGGAATCCATGTCGTAGACACCCTTGGCCTCGGGATGATTCCCAAACGTCATATGATCGCCCGTGAGACACAGCAAGTTACGAGCACCCAGCGCCCAGGCGCCGAATAGATCCGCCTGGATGGCGATGCGGTTGCGATCGCGAACCGTCATCTGAACGACAGGTTCCAGCCCCAAGTCCACCAGCATGGCTCCGACAGAGATGGACGACATGCGTGCCACGGCCGTCTGGTTGTCGGTGATGTTGACGGCGTCCACAATGCCCTTGAGGTGAGCCGCCTTCTCCGCGATCACCTCCCCATCAGCACCCGCGGGCGGGCCGAGCTCTCCCGTGACGGCAAAGTGACCGGCACGCAGCATCTTCTCCAGGTTACTTCCAGCGATCATTTCCTTTTCGTGACCTTCGTGTTGCTTGTTGCCTGCCATGATATTACTCCCAGAACCTTTTGTCGTCTATGTCGAGCTTCTCCGGCGTGGACTCTTCGTAGGTGCCATCCTGCTCGCGCAGCATATTGATCCAGGCAGACTCGTCCTCACGCTGCCAGTTGTGCATCGGCTCGATATCGAGGATCTCCTCGCCGTAGAGAGGCATCCTCTGCGAGCGCTCAAACGCGTCGACCCAGACGCATTTCATGTCCTCGTGGACCTCGCAGTTGCCGTTAAGGCGTGTACCCCCGCAAGGGCCGTTGCGCAGCTGCTTGGGGCAGTTCATCGGGCAGGTCATGCCCGTGTAGTGGAGTACGCACTGCCCGCACTCATTGCAGTCGAAGATGAGGCTTTTGAAGAGATCCTCGCCAGGCTTAAGCAGCTTCTCGGACGTATCATAGCCGATAGCTGACCAGAGCGGATCCAGGCTGAGGAAGACACCCTCGGCGAATTTGTACAGTTTCTCCAGGAAACTAGGATAGTTCTGAACCCAACTTCCCTTCTTCATACAATTGCTCCTTTCTCTTACGTAGGTGTCAACGTAGCGACACCCGTAGACTACCTTTTGGGCACCACGTGCCGTCTCGCCGAACGAGACGACGTGGTGTTCGATTTCGATGGTGACCGTGTCGACCCTGTGTCCGGTCTCCTGACCAGACACCACAATGGGTCGCTAGGTGTGCCGCGTATAATCCGGCAGAAGGATCGGCGAGATGACGCCGGTATCCACGCCGTTTTCGTCCAGCTCTTGATTCCAAGCTCCTACATGAGACAGATGAGGCCGGCCCAGCGCCACGTCCTGGGCGTAGGTGGCCGCCGAACGGCCCGACCGGCGCCCGTAGACGGTGACTTCCAGAAGCGAGTTGCCCATCAGCCGGTTGTGTCCATGGACACCTCCACTGACCTCGCCCGCGATAAACAGCCCCGGGATGACCGTCGAGCCATCCGGATCCAGTTGCACGCCCCCATTCTGATAATGAAGCGTGGGGTAAACCAACATAGGCTCCTTGGTGATATCGATGCCAAACCGCTTGAACTGGCGCACCATTGCCGGCAGGTTCGCTTGAACCGTGCCGGGACCGTGGATGATCTCGATCATGGGCGAGTCGAGCCAAACGGCAGGCTGCCCGGTGGGCGTGACGACGCCGTTGCCACGCTCCTGGCACTCACGTATGAAAGCGGCTGCCTCCACATCACGGGGCTCCAGCGGGAAGACGAACTGCTCGCCGTGCTTATTGACCGGCTGCGCGCCGAGGCCGCGGGTCTTCTCGGTCACCAACTGACCGAGAATCTGCTGCGGGAAGGCCGCCCCAGTAGGATGATACTGCATAGACTCCAAATAGCCAAGCTCTGCACGAGCGCGGTAGGCCATCACCACGCCGTCGGCCGTCGCGCCGTAGTGATTGGTGGTGGGGAAGCCCTGGTAGTGCAGACGCCCGCCACCGCCCGTCGCCATGACGACCGCCTTGGCCTTGATGTAGGCATAGGCCTGGGTCTCGAGATTCATCACGATGGCGCCGGCGATCTGACCTTTGTCGTCCAACACCAGCTCGACGGCCGGCGAGAACTCGACGACGCGGATGTCATCGTCGCGGTTGCGGACCTCGTCGCGCACGGTGCGCATGATCTCGGCACCGGAGTAGTCACGCGCGGAGTGCATACGCATGCGGCTGGTGCCGCCGCCATGGCGCTCTATCATCGTTCCATCCGGCTTCTTATCGAACATCATCCCGAGATCCTCAAGCCACTTGATGACGAAGGGCGCGTCCATCACCAGGGCCTCGACCAGGTCGGGGTCATTGGTGAAGTGGCCGCCCCCAATGACGTCCAGGTAATGTATGGCCGGGCTGTCGTTGGGACGGTCGGCCGCCTGTATGCCCCCCTGAGCCATCATGGTGTTGGCATCGCCGAAGCGCAGCTTGGTGGTGACGACCACCTGAGCGCCGTTCTCCTGAGCGAGGAGTGCCGCCGAGGCGCCGGCGCCCCCGCCGCCGATGACGAGGACGTCCGTCTCGGCCTGTGGGTCGGTGAGGTCAAAATCAGGGCCGACATGCGGACGGCCCTCAATGATATCGGCCAGCTCGAGCGGCATGCGCTGTCCCTTGCTCACCCCCACCCTTATGGCCCGCATCCTCTCATCGATGTAGTCGGGATGGAATTCGTTGAGCACACGCTCGCTCTCCTCTCTCGGCATACGCGGGTGCGTCTCATCAAGGCGGCGCATGCGGGTGGCCTCGACCTTCTTGATCGACTCCCGCATCTCGGCCGGATAACCATTCATTGTTTCACAATCCTCCCCTATGAAGGTTTGAACGCTGAGGTGTCAGGCACCGTTAAGTGTCGAGGTGCCAGGCACTCCAACAGCATCTTCGCCAAGCGTGCGAAGCTAAGCCTGCCAGGCACCGTTAGTCGCTCTCCTCTGGCTCGATGTCACGGGCTTCGTATCGCTCCACTAACTCTTCACGACTGAGCTGCTTCAACTTTCCAAGCTGATCATCGAACTCAGACGCTTCGATCTCCTCCAGCCGCTCCTTCAGATGCTCCGAGCGAGGCGCCAGGTAGCGCCCATAGAGACGGCGGGCCAGGATGGCGATGTTGTACTGGGCCTCCTCTGCCGGGCAACGAGCTGCACAGAGGCCGCACATGATGCAGTCGAAGGAAAGGTCGGCCATCTCGGTGATGTCGCCCTTCATCCCGGCGGCCATGTAGGCCCGAACGTCAAGGTCCTGAGGACACGCCTTGGTGCAGGCTCCGCACCCGAGGCAGCGCAGCAGTTCGGGATAGGTGGAGAAGAGGGTAGCAGGCGTGGGCTCCATCTCGTCGATGTCGTAGCTCGACCGCTGCGCAGGGAAGAAAGGGATCTGCGCCAGGTACATGTCGGGCTGCACCACCGTCTGACAAGCGAGACCGAAATAGAGCTTGGGGTCGCCCTTGATGCGATAGGTCGTCGCGCAGGCTCCGCAGAATCCGCCACGGCAACCGACACCGCGGATGAGTTTGTAGCCCGCGTACTCCATCGCATCCATGATCGTCAGCGTGGGGGGCACCATATAGCGCTTGCCCATGATGTATACAGGAATCAAGTCTTCTTGTTGTTGTTGTTGTTCTTCCGTGGTCATCCTTACTCCTCCCCAACGTCCATCCACTCGTCCTCCTGGAAGGTGATCAGCGGCAGGGGCTCCTCGACGTCGCGCCCCGGCTCGTAGTCGAAAACCTCCTGCGTCTCGTGCCCGATAGCGCGGAAGACGGTCCCGACCGGGAGGTCCGCAGGACAGTCACTGGTGCACATGCCACAGCCAATGCAGGAGAGCACCATGTGGTTCAGGCGGGTGAGATGGAAGAGCATCGTATCCGCCGGCATGCGGTAGGCCCCTTTGCGCTGAGCCCAGTTCGCATACTGCATCGGTTCGTGATCGAAGACCTGGCTGTTGAACAAACAGGTCTTGCAGTAGCAAATGGGGCAGACGGTCATGCAGTTGTGGCAGCGAACACAGGAGGCAAAGACGCCCTCGATTCCCTCCTGATCAAGCCGCTCGTGAATCTCAGCGAAGCGCTCGTCGCGCACTTCTGTGCGAGCCGCGACGACTCTCTCGATGACATCCAGCCGGGACTGGCCGTGATCCTCGACCTCCGCCGCACTCGCCCCCAGCGTCTGGCTCAGCTGCGCACGCTCGGCCATCTGATCGGGCAGTGAGACGAGCAAGGCGGTGCTCAGATCGGCGCCAAACAGCTCCAGCGTGATGTCGGCGCCCTCAGCATGGGGCTTCTCGCACATCTGGCACCCGTCGCGGAAGGCCCAGGGATGGCGTTCATCCCCGCCCTCCTCAGCTACGAGCTCGCCACTGTGGGCGGTGGCCAGGTAGGCGGCCATGTCGACGCCACCGTCTTCTCGCATCGCGCTGTAGACGTTCACGTCGTAGGTGCCCAAGCAATCCAGGCCGATGGTCACCAGGTCGTCGAGGCTGGCCTGCTGAAGCTTGACCAGCTCCACCAGCGCCCGCAGCTCGCAGGGGCGCAGGACCACGCCGACCCGCTCTCGGGGCTCGCGGACGGAGACCCGCCCGGCAAGGCGGGCCGCGTTCAACCCCATCACCGGTGCCAGCGGGTTGGCCCTGTCCAGCAGCTCCGGATCGGACACCAGAGCCGGCGTGATCGTTCCCTGGGGCGTCTCCATCGGCACCAGGAGCATGTCCACGATATCGGCCTCTAGAAGCCGCCGGAGAAACCCCTGTACCGCGGCCAGCGTATCGCCGTTCTCAACCGGAATCAGTGTTCTCATCACATCTCCCCTAGGTATGGTGTCCATCCCCCTAAACGGCCCACTCCCGGCGCATGGGGTTGGGCCCTTTTTCCCTGAGGAACTCGGTCATCTCGGTGACTGTGTCGGCAAACCGCTGTCCCTCGGAAGCGGAGATCCAGCGTAGCCAGACACGCTCCTCGTCGATGCCGGCGTTTTTCAGGATCTCCTTGAGGGCGATGACGCGCCGACGAGCTTTGTAGTTCCCCGACTGGTAGTGGCAGTCCCCTGGGTGACAACCACCGATGAGCACGCCATCAGCGCCGTCCAGCAAGGGCTTGAGCACATAGGTGGGGTCGACCGACCCGGAACACATCAAGCGAATGATCCGCACATTGGGGGGATACTGGATTCGCGACGTGCCCGCCAGGTCGGCCCCGGTGTACGTGCACCAGTTACAAAGGAAAGCAACAATCTTGGGTTCGAAATCAGTCTCAGCCATACTGTCTCCTCAACACGAAAGCCTCGAAACACGAAAGTCACGAAGATCAAGAAAGAACGGCAACGTCATACCGACATATCAAGGTGCCTGCCACCCATCATTGCTCCCGCCGGATTTGGGTTTGGGTCATCTGACCCCAACCCGTAATCCTGCGTAAGCCGCGCGCTCGGAGCGCCCCCGTCCCGGGGGCCGAGAGCGATCGCTCACAGAACTAACACGACAACGAAGCCACGCCGTGCAAGGCACGGGCCGATCACTCGACGAGCGCATCGACCTGCGCCAACACCTGGTCAGCGGTGAAATGCTGCAATCGAATGGCCTTGGAAGGGCACGTGACGGCACAAGCACCGCATCCCTTGCAGAGCACGGGGTTGATCCTTGAGACCCCCCAGAGGGTATCAAGCGCCGGCGCGTCGTAGGGACATACGTCGACGCACATGCCGCAGCCAGCACAAAGCTCCTCACTCACCACTGCGGTGGCCGACTCCACAGGCACGGAGCCGCGGATCAGCGGTATCAGCGCGGAGGAGGCCGCCGCCTTTGCCTGGGCAATGGTATCTGGAATGTCCTTCGGGCCCTGACAGCAGCCGGCGAGGAAGACGCCCTGCATGGCGGTGTCGACGGGGCGCAGCTTGGGGTGCGCCTCCAGAAAGAACCCATCGGCGGAGCGCGGTAGCTTCAGGAGCTGTGATATCTCACCAGCGCCATCCCGGGGCTCCATCCCGACAGCAAGCACGACGAGATCGGCCTCGAACTCGATAGGCTCCCCCAACAGGGTATCCTCCGCCACCAGCACGACCCGACCGGGGGCGCCGGGATCATGGGCGTCTCGACGCCTGTAGATCTCCGAGACGTTGCCGCGCCGATAGCGAACGCCTTTGTTGCGCGCTTCATCGTAGAACTCCTCCGCTCCCTTGCCGAAGGTGCGCACGTCGATGTAGAAGACGGTCACCTGGGCATCGGGGAGTTTCTCGCGCACGAGCCGCGACTGCTTGGCCGTGTACATACAGCAGACTCGCGAGCAGTGTGGATTGCCCAATTGGACGTTCCGCGACCCCACGCATTGGATAAAGGCCACCCGTTCCGGCGTGCGGCCGTCCACGGTCAGGTCGTCGTTGACCAGACGCTCCTCCATCTCAAGCGAGGTGATGACGTTGGGATAATTGCTGTAGCCAAACTCCGGCGTGCGATCGGGGTCGAAGACATCGTAGCCCGTCGCCACGATGACCGTCCCCACCTGGAGATTGGTGACAGGAAGGGCGGCCGAAGCCCGGGGTTGGGTCTCCCCGTGTTCCTCGACCTTCTCGCCGGTCTCGACCTGCACCTCGAAGTTGCCCACGTAGCCGTCAACGCCGGAGACGTGGGCGTTGAGAAAGACGGTGATGTTTGGATGTCCCTGAACGCGCTCAATCAGCGGTTCGAGGAATTCCGACACGACCTGCAACGTGGGGAAGGTGCGGTTAAGGTCCGCCACACGCCCGCCGAGGTGATCCTCCTTCTCAACGATAGTGGCCGGCAGTCCAGTATCGGCCACGTCGAGGGCCGCGGTCATCCCGGCAACACCGCCACCGATGACGATGACGCCGGGGGTCACGCTGACCCGGCGATCCTCCAGGGCTGAGAGGCGGGCCGCCTTGGCCACCGCCGAGGCTATCAGGGACTTCGCCTTTTCCGTGGCCTGCTCCTCGTCCTTGTGAACCCAGGAACATTGCTCGCGGATATTGGCCATCTCGACCTGGTAGGGATTCACGCCCGCCTGTTGGGCGGCGGCCCGGAAGGTCGGCTCGTGCATCCGGGGGGAACAGGAGGCCACGACAACCCTGTTCAAGCCGTGCTCTCGAATGTCCTGCTTGATCAAGGCCTGGCCCGGATCGGAGCACATATAGGCGTAGTCGCGCGCGACGACGACGCCGGGCAAGTCCGCTGCCGCTTCGGCAACCGCCTCCACGTCCACAGTCGCGGCGATGTTCACGCCGCAGTGGCAAACATAAACGCCGACACGGGGTTCTTGTTCCATGGTTCTAGGCGTCCTCTTCCAACGCCAAATCGACCAACTCCATGATGTCCATCACCTGCAGCTGCTCATCCAGACCCTGGACTTTGACCGCGTCCTCAAGCGTGAGCAGGCAGAAGGGACACGCCACGGCGAGAACGTCGGCTCCAGTGTCGGCGGCCTCCTCCACACGCTGGAAGGCGAGCCGCTCCTCCAAGTTGGTGCCCTCGACCCACATGCGGCCGCCGCCCCCCTCACAGCAGAGGCTACGCTCGCGGTTTCGATCCATCTCCACCAGCTTGACGCCAGGAATGGCCTCGATAATGGCCCGGGGCTCATCGAAGATGTGGTTTTGCTTGCCCAGGAAACAGGGATCGTGATAGGTGACGATCTTCTCGTCCTCCCCCTCAGACACCACGCTTCCGCGGAACTCCAACGCACCCTCCTCGATCAGACGCGCGATGAGCTGTGTGTAGTGCAAAATCTCCATGGGATGCCCATCCCCATCATCCAGACCGTACTCGTTCTTGAAAGTGTTAAAACAGTGGGGCGAGGTGGTCACCATTCGATGAGGGCCGAGGTTGCGGAACATCTCGCCGTTCTCCTCGACCAGCATCTCGAATAGGCCGACCTCCCCCATGCGCCGCACCTCGTTGCCGCAGCAGGACTCCTCGGTGCCCAAGGCACCGACATTCAGGCCGGCGCTCTCAAAGGCCCGAAGCAGAGAGCGAGCCACCGGCTGGACCCGCGTGTCATAGGAGGGGATGCAACCGACGAAGTAGAGGAGATCACATCCCTCCTGGGCAGCCTCCTTCGCCCGCTCCAGACTCGCCTCCATGCCCTCGGCCCACAGCTCTCGATCCTCGCGGGCCATGCTGCTCGGATTGCCCTGGCGAAAGATACTCATCAACGCTGTGCCAATCGTCTCGGGGATCCGGCCGCCCTCCACTAGTTCACCCCGCAAAGCGATGATCAGCTCCGCGGGTTGAACATCCTTGGGACAACGTTCCACACAGGTGAAGCAGGATGTGCAATCCCACAGCTCCTCGTGTGCCTTCACGTCCATGTTCGAATCGACCAGCATGTGGTAGATCAACGTACGGACGTTGAGTGTCGTCTTTCGAGCCACCGGGCAACCGCCGGTGCACTTGCCGCATTGAATACAGCCGAAGAGCTCTAGCTGTTCGGCCATTTTTGCTGTCTTCAGTGCCATGTGCGCTCTCCTCTATCCGCTAAGCGAGTACAGCCTAGCGTGCGCCAGCTAAGCCGGGATGCTGCTGACCCTGGGGATGGCGTCTATCCCCGCCAGCTTTGACCAACATACGGAGCGCCGACGAGGCGGCCGCTTTCGCCTGAGCGACGGTGTCCGGGATGTCCTTAGGGCCCTGACAACACCCCGCCATAAAGATTCCCTCCGCATTGGTGTCGACCGGACGCATCTTAGTGTGCGCTTCCTGGAAGAAACCATCAGGAGAGCGCTCGATCTCGAACAAGTGCGCCACGTCCTCTACGTCGTTCCGCGGGACGATGGCCGTCGCCAGCACAACGAGGTCGGCCTCGACCTCGATCAGCTCTCCCAGAGTGGTATCCTCAGCCAGGACGACCAACTTGTCCCCTCTTCGGTAAACCTCGGAGGGTTCGCCTCGTCGGTAGGTCACCCGCTCATGCTTCACCCGGTCATAGAACTCCTCATATCCCTTGCCAAAAGCCCGCACGTCCATATAGAAGACGGTGATGTTGGCATCGGGTATTCTGTCCCGTACCAAGTGGGCGTGTTTCGCCGTGTACATACAGCAGACCCGCGAGCAGTATGGCACACCGGTGTGAGGGTCTCGGGAGCCGACGCATTTGATGAACACGACATCCTTCGGTTTCTTGCCATTGACCAAGATCTCGCCCTTGGTCGGGCCGGAGGCGTCGGAGAGCCGCTCGAACTCGATGCCCGTCATCACCTCGGGGTAGACGCCATAGGCGTACTCGGGTTTGGTCCTCGGGTCGATGAGATCGAACCCAGTGGCAACAACGATGGTGCTCACGTCGAGTTCGACGATCTCCTTCTCCTGCTCGAAGTCGATGGCGTCGGCAGGACAGGCATCCTTACACAGGAACGTCCGCCCACATACACCTCGCGTCAGGTAGAGACAAGCCTCGGGATCGACGGTGTACTTCAGGGGCACTGCCTGTGGGAACGGCACGTAGATGGCGGATCGGTTGGCAATACCCTCGTCGAAGTCGCTCACGATGCGGCCCTTCATGCGGCAGGCCTCCGCGCAGTCACCACAGCCCTTACAGGCCTCGATATCCACGTAGCGCGGCTTCTTGCATACTTGTACATGGAAAGCATCGCCCTGGCGCTCCACCGTCTCGACCTCGGCGTACGACATCAGCTCGATATTGGGATGCTGTCCCACATCGACCATCTTGGGGGTCAGGATGCAGGATGAACAGTCCAAGGTAGGGAACGTCTTATCCAATTGGGCCATGCGCCCGCCGACAGAGGGCTCCCGCTCGACCAAGTAGACAGGAAACCCAGCGTCAGCGATATCAAGCGCGGCCTGGATACCGGCGATGCCGCCACCGATGACCAATGCCGCCGGTCGTCTATCCATACCCATCATCCTTCAAAGGAATGAAACCTTTGCTATTCAAGATAACCATGAGATCAAGGGCATATACCCGGCACCAGCCTATTACTACAAGACTTCGGAAGTCTGACAGGACAGAAGCCACGTTGTCGTGTTAGTTCTGTGAGCGATCGCTCCCGGCCCCCGGGACGGGGGCGCTCCGAGCTTGCTCGCAAGACTGACATTTTGCCATACCCGATTTCTCGAACGACTTTGGGGATGGCGTCTATCCTCGTGTCCTTCGTGTTCAAGGTTCAGCCCACGGACTCTAACATGCGGTAGACGCTGGGCACTTCGACGCCCTTGCGCCGTGTCGCCTTGTTCGGACAGGCGACGATGCAGGCGCCGCAGCCCTGACACAAGACCTCGATCACCTCGGCCGCGTGGGCTCCGGGCTCCAGGACACGAGCGCCGTACGGGCAGACCTCGACGCACTGACCGCAGGCAGTGCACAGACGCTCATTGACCTGCACCGCCGGCACCGGTGCCTCCAGTGTCTGCTGCTCGAGCAACGCCGCCGCACGCATCGCGGCGCCGCGGGCCTGGAGGATGGCCTCGTCGGAGAAGCGAGGTGAATGAGCCAGACCACACATAAAGATGCCCCGCTTGGTGAAATCCAAGGGACGCATCTTGGGATATTCTTCTTGGAAGAATCCGTTCTCGTCCAGCGGTACGTCCAGCATATGGGCCAGCTCGCTCACGTCGTTGGGCTCGATGCCGGTGCTCAACACCAGCGTCCCGGCCTTGAGCTCCACGACCTGGCCGGTGACGGGCTCCCGCAGGTGGACGGTCAAATGCCCCTTATCCCCATCGGCCTTCACCTGTGGCTTATGCGGCAGCTCATAGCGCAGGAAGGCCACACCCTTCTGGCGAGCCTCACGGTAGAGATCCTCGCGGAAGCCGTAGGTGCGCATCTCGCGATAGAGCACGTAGACCCGCGCCTCCGGGCAGCGTTCTCTGACGCGAAGCGCGTTCGTCACAGCCTTGGTGCAGCAGACCCGGCTGCAGTACGGTCGCTCGGGCTCTCGCGATCCGACGCATTGAATCATCACCACGTCGGAGGATATCTCCTCGCCAGCGTCAAGCAGCTTCTCCAGCTCTCGCTGCGTGACAACACGGGGATGCTGACCATACAGATACTCGTCCGTCTGAACCTCGTGCCCCCCCGTGGCGACGATGATCACCCCGTGGGTCAACGACTCCGTCTCACCATCAGCACGAACCAGGCTGGTTTGGTACTGGCCGACCCAGCCGGCGACGTCCTTCACCTCGGCCTCGCGGTAGACGTGGATCAGGTCGTTGCCATCGACGTCCTCAATCAGACCATCCAGGAACGCAACAGGGTCCTCGCCGGTCCCACGGATGTCGTCTATCCCCGTGTAGCGTAGGTGCCGCAGCTGCCCGCCGAGATCGGAGGATCGCTCCACCAGGTCGACCTCATAGCCCATCTCGGCAAGGCTGAGGGCAGCCGTCATGCCGGCAAGTCCCCCGCCGATGACGAGGACGCGCCGAGAGAGCGACACTGCGCCTAGAGGTTCCTCGGGCTGGACCGGTTGTGCCATCCTCACGCCGGCCACGGCCATTTCCACCAGCTCCTTCGCCTTCGCCAAGGCCTGTGGATGTTTAGCGCCTCTGCCATTCCCCTGGTGGACCCAGGCGACCTCGCCGCGCAGATTGACGCGCTCCATCAGGCCAGGCCTGAGCCCCGCATCGCGCATCAGACCCTCGAAGGCAGCTTGATACTCGCGCGCAGAACAACCGGCGACCACCACGCGATTGAGCTCCCCCACCTCAATGGCCTCGGCGATCTGTTGGCGGCCGCTCGCCAGGCAGGCATTGTCCATCACGCGGACGAGGGCCACGTCCCGCAGGTTCTCTGTGTAGTCGGAGACCTTCTGCAGATCGACCACCGAGCCGACCTCCCCACGGCAATCGCAGAGGAAGACACCGACTCGGGGCCATTCCCCAGCAGCGTGCAATGTAGGGCTGGTCTCTGTAAGTGGAGGGGCATCCTCCGCGGTCGGAGCCAGGTCAACGTCCGCGGTCTCGTCGGTCGCAGGTTGACCAAGCAGGCGAGCTGCGTCAGCAGCGACCGCCGATGCCTCAACAACGGTCCCGGGGATGTCCTTCGGTTCGCGGAAGGCACCGCTCACAAAAATGCCGGGACGCGAGCTCTCCGTAGGATGGAATGTATCGGTCACACCGAATCCATAGCGGTTGAGATCGACACCCAAGGCCTCGCCCAACTCCCGAAAACCATGCGGTGGCTCGAAGCCGACGGCCAGAACCACCATATCGAAATCCTCTTCGTGGACGTTCCCGTCCTCACCGACGAAGTCCAGCCGTAGATCACCGGTCTGCTTGTAGTCGTGGATCGAGGAAACCATCGCACGACGGTACGAGACACCCGGGGTAGCCTCGACCTGATCGAAGTACTCATCGAAGTCCTTGCCGTGGGCACGGATGTCCATGAAGAAAACCGTCACATCCAGGTCAGGATCAAGCTCCTTGGCGACCTGAACCTGTTTGGCGGTGTACATACAACAGACTGAGGAGCAGTAACCACGGTCGATGGAGGGGTCACGGGATCCCACGCACTGGATGAAAGCGATGCGCTGTGGCTCTTCACCATCCGAAGGCCGGACAATGTGGCCGCCGGTGGACCCGGAGAGGCTGACCATACGCTCGAACTGAATGCTCGAGAGCACGTTGTCGTAATGGCCGAAGCCGTACTCGCCCTTGATGCCGGCATCGAAGGGCTCATAGCCAGGGCTCATGATCAGCGCACCGACCGTGATCTCGTCCGCCACCGCCTCCATATCGAGATCGATGGCATTGGTGGGACAGACGTCGACGCATTGACCGCAGCGGGTACAGTAGTCCATGTCGATCACGTAGGCCGACGGTATGGCACGGATAGGAGGCGGGTAGATCGCCTTTTGTTTGTCAGCAGCGGGCGGAGCCAGGGCATGGCCCTCGTACTGGTGAGGGCGCTCAATGGGACAGACCTCGGCGCAGAGACCACAGTTGGTGCAACGCTCGACATCCACATAGCGGGGCTTGCTGCGCACTGTAACGATGAAGTTGCCCGGCTCGCCCCTGAGATTCTCCACCTCGGCGTAGGGGAGTATCTCGATGTTGCGGTGGAGATCGCACTCAATGGTAGGACAGTAGGCCGCACGCCCCGGCAGCATCAGGCAGATGCCACAGGAGTCGGTAGGGAACGTGCGGTCCAGCAGGTGCATTGAGCCGCCGATGCCCGGCGCACTATCCAGCAGGTAGACCTTCTGTCCGGCCTCGGCCAGCAGAAGCGCCGACTGCATACCGCCAATGCCGGCACCGACAACTAAGACGGCCTGGCCCGTCCTCGGGCCGTCCGTCCCGGGGCTGTTTTTCATCGATCCACTCTCAGTCTTGGGAGATCCGTTGTTGTCGCTCATAGATTCTCTTGCACCTTACTAGCCCATCTCCGGGCCGCTGTCGAGTAACAAACTCGACCTATGGTACCTCCTGCTCCAGCCACACCAGCGCGCTTAGCTTGGGAGCTAAGCGGCCCAAGCCATGATCCGGCGATTTCGCGCCCAGGTGGCCTCTTAATCGAGGTGCCAGGCATAGGCTTAGCGGCTTGGCCGAACACGCCTGGCTGCAGCGCCAAGCGCCAGCGCTGGAAGCACCTTAGATCGCGAACGCGCCAGGAGCAGGAGCTGAATCGCTTCGTCTAGAGAAGCCCCCTCTCGCGAAGGAGTGGACGGGGATCGACGCTGTGTCTGCGCAGCCACTTCTCCACCTGAGGCAGGCCAAAAGCGAGCGCCATCAGCTCCGTCAGATAGAAGATAGGCATCTTTTCCCCGGACGACGGCGCCTGGCGGGTATCCAGATTGATCTCGCACATCCCACAGGCCGAGACAATACAATCAGCACCCGCCTCGGCAGCGCCCTCGACGATTCTGGTCGACAACTCGGCCACGATATCGCCACGAGAGAGCGTCAGACTGGCACCACAGCAATCCACCTTGTACGACCAATCGATCGTCTCGGCACCGAGCAGAGCCATCAAGCGATCCATGGTCTCCGGATGCTCTGGGTCATCCCACCCGGTCAGCTCCGGCGGACGGACCAAGACACAGCCGTAATAGGAGGCCACTTTCAGCCCGGTGAGCGGCTTGGTCACATTCTCCTCGAGCTGATCCTGGCCCAGATCGTTGCTCAGCACCTCCAGCAGGTGGCGGGGTCGGGCCTCTCCATCGTAGTGGAAGTCGAGTATGCGCTCCATCTTCGCTCGCCAAGCTTCGTCCTCGCGCATCCTGATGTCGGCATCGCGGCAGTGCTGATAGCAAGCAGGGCAGGGAATGACCATATCCAACCCCGCCTCTTGAGCCAGCGCCACGTTGCGGCCCGGAAGGGCCAGCCCAAGCTCGTGGTCGAGGGTATGCGCCGACGAAGCTCCGCAACAGTTCCAGTCATCGAGCTCGATCAGATCGATACCCAATGCCTCGCAGACGGCCTCGGTGGAGCGGCCAAACTCTACAGCCGTGGTCTCGGATGTGCATCCAGGATAGTATGTGTACCTCGTGGGCTTGCTCACTCGCTCACCTCCGCCTCCCATCAAACCTTCCCGAAAGCTTCCACCAAGCACGATGTCTATGCATGCTCATGTCTCTTGGCTTTCGGGAAGGTCACCAGTCTCCTCGTAGAGAGCCTTGATCTCCTCCATTCTCTTGATGCGGTCCGGGAGGAACGAGAGCTTCCCGTTGAGAACAAGGCCAGCGCCCAACTTCATGTCACCGAGCAACCCCTGGAAGAAGACTGGGAACTCGGTCAGCAGTTCGCGGGTCTTGAACTCAGCCAACATGGTCACCTCATGCATGCGCCCCCACATCCTGATGCTATCGAGGAACGACCGATGGAGCGAGTAGATGGAGGTTTCCGGTGCGTACCCCTCTTCCAGCGCCATTTGGCGCAGCACGTCCATCACCGGCGCCAGCCGAATCTGGTTGGGACAGCGTGTGCCACAAGCCTCGCACCCGATGCACATCCAAATGGCCCTGCTGGCGAGCACCGTCTCCCTCTGTCCAAGCTGGATCATGCGGAGCAGCTGGGCCGGCTTGTAGTCCATCATATAGGCCGTTGGACAACCAGCAGTGCATTTCTGGCAGTAGTAGCAACTGCGCAGATCCTCGCCGCTGCGACGCTGGACGATGTCGCTGAAGGCGAGGTCAGTCGCTACAACGGGTGCCTCTTCACCGTGTGCCAAGGGATGGCGCTTAGCCCCTACACCCTTCATAGATAGTTCTCCATCTCTCTAGGATCCCCGGTGACATTGTAGGCGTGGCGACGACCAGCGGCGCGCAAGCGCGGACACAGGATAACCGACACGACTACACGAATTATACCGGGAAGCACCTTGACTCGCAAATTCAAGATAAGAATCGATTATATGTAGAAAAACCATCATACACCATATCATCGACTCCCGCCGCTAGAAGATCCCCGTATTGTCCACAAGCCAGAACACCATGATGGCCATGTCCAGCATCTCACCGTCATCGGCGATAAAGTAATCCTCCAGCGTCACCTCGTGACGGAAGCCCAGATTCTCAAAGGCTTTGACGACCTGCGGCTGCGTGAGCACCACTTCCGCGTACAGCTGCTGCAGCCCCGCACGGCGTGCGATGTCGATCAGGCAGCGCAGCATCAGCGTGCCGATACCTTGCCGGCGGTATTCACGGTCGAGGAAGATGCGCACCCAAGCGAGATGGCGATGGAAGTGCTCGCCAAAGTGGAGCGTCGCCTCCCCCACCATCGTGTCATTCACCATGGCCACGAGAGGGAAGACCTCCTTCAGATCGAGATCCTCGACCCAGCTCCTCACCACGTCTGGATCGCCCGCATCGCTGCGGAAGTACTGGAGGTCCTGATCTGAGGCTCGAGCAAAGAGGGCCACCAAACTCTGCTTGTCCTCCTCCGACAACGGGCGCAGCAGAAGTCGCTTGCCGGAGGGCAACGTCTTCAGTTTTCTATAGTTTTCCAACTGCTTCCAGAGGTCTGACATTCTTTCCTCCCTACTCCCTAATCCCTACTACCTACCGCCGCGTCCGCCATAGCCAGGATCTGCTCCGGCGCCCAGTTGTGTATGCGGCTTGCCTTATTGGGGCAAGCGACCAAGCAGGCACCGCAGTTCTGGCATAAGGCGGCGTTGACCGTAGCAATGAGGCCCGACCCCGGGCCAGACAGTGGGGCAAGCGCGCGTGCCTCATAGGGGCACACCTCCACGCATGCGCCACATCCCGAACAGAGCTCCTCAACGACGTAAGCCACGGTGGGCTCCTGCGTCATCGCATCGTGCGAGAACAGCTGCAACACCTTGGCAGCAGCGCCCGAGGCCTGGGAGACCGTCTCGGGAATGTCCTTCGGACCCTGCGCGGCACCGGCCAGGAAGACGCCGGCCGTCAGGCTTTCGACCGGACGCAACTTAGGATGCGCTTCGTTGAAGAAACCGTACTCATCGGTGCTGACGCGGAGCATCTGAGCGACGTCGAAGGCCTCAGAACTGGGCAGCATCGGCGTGGCCAGCACGACCAGGTCGGCTGCAACCTCAATGGGCTGATTGCTGAGGGTGTCCGCGCCCCATACCCGCACGCTCTCCCCATCGCTGAAGATCTTGCTCACCTTCCCCCTCAGGTAGAGGATGTCCTGTTCCTCCATGGCCTTCTGCACATACTCATCGTAGCCCTTTCCAGCCGAGCGGATGTCGATGTAGAAGACGTAAGCCTGACCATCCGGCACTTGCTCCTTGAACATCATAGCTTGCTTGGCCACGACCATGCAACAGACCTTAGAACAATAGGCGACGCCTCGCTCTGGATCCCGCGATCCAGCGCATTGCACAAACACGACCTCTCTGGGCAGCCGACCATCCGAAGGACGGCGCAGCTTGCCGTCCCGAAGCATCTCCTCGAACGTCAGGCCATCCACGACGTCCTCCACCTCGCCGCCGCCGTACTCGGGCAACCGGTGTAGGGGATACGCATCCCAGCCGGTGGCAACAACGACAGCACCGACCTCAATGGGGGAGCCGATCGATGATGGTGTGAGTTGATCGGCTTCTCCCTCGTCGTGGGCACGGGTGACCGCGCCTGTGGTGAGCGTCGTCGAACCGTCACCCCGGTGTCGAGTGACCTCCACCTCGAAATTCCCCACATATCCGTCCACGCTGGCAACCTCTGACCCCACCAGCACGTCGATGTTAGGATGATGGAGGACTTGCTCGATCTTTCGCCGCAGCAGACCGGCCGCAGCCCCAAAATTGAGGTACGTGCCGCTGAGCCGGGCCATCTTGCCTCCGAGATGATCTTCTCGCTCGACCAGGGTCACGGGGAATCCAGCGTTAGCAATGTCCAAGGCAGCCTGCATGCCCGCGATACCGCCGCCGATCACCAGGGCTCGCTTGGTCAGCGAAAGCTGGAATGGCTCCAGCTTCTCGTCCCGCTTGACCTTCTCCACGACGGTGCGCACGATCTCAACGGCCTTCTCCGTCGCCGGAGCTGGTTCGTGCTGGTGAACCCAGGAGCACTGCTCACGGATGTTGGCGATCTCAAGGCGATAGGGATTCAGGCCCTCCGAGGATGCAGCACGGCGAAACGTCGCCTCGTGCATAGAAGGCGAACATGCAGCAACCACCACAGCATCCAGATCATGATCCCGGATGGCATCCCTAAGCAACTGCTGACCGGGGTCAGAGCACATGTAGCTGTAGTCCGTCGCAAAGGCGACATCCGGGTGGCGGCCGATTTGTTCAGCCACCAGCTCCACATCCACCGTGCCCGCGACATTGATCCCGCAGTGGCAGACAAATACACCGATACGGCTCATGCCGCCTCCACTACTCGTTGATCCACCGACGGCTCGACCGAGCTCGCCGACGTCTCGCTGGCACGCTGTTTCGCTTCGGCCGCCTGGAAGATCGACAACACCTTGGCTGCAGCACCAGACGCCTGGGCTACAGTCTCCGGAATATCCTGAGGGCCGAGCCCCGTTCCAGCCAAGAAGATCCCCGGCACGCCACTCTCGACCGGCGTCATCTCCGCGTCGTCCGCGCTGTAGAAGCCAAATTCGTCCACGTCGACACCGAGCATGCGGGCGACCTGGCGACTGGCACCGGAGGGTATGATGGCCGACGCCAGGACGACGAGGTCGGCTGTGATCTCTATCTTGCGCCCGGTGAGCGTGTCTACCCCCCACACCATAACGTTGTCGTCCGTGGGGAAGACCTTAGAGACCCGACCCCGGATATAGACCGTGTCATCTTCCTCCATAGCGCGGTTGACGAACTCCTCATACCCCTTGCCGCCAGCACGGATGTCCATGTAGAAGACGTAGACCTGACCATCGGGGACGCGATGCTTGTAGAGAATGGCATGCTTGGCGGTGTACATACAGCAGATCTTGGAGCAGTAGGACACACCGTGCTCCGGGTTGCGCGAGCCAGCACACTGGATGAAGACCACCTCCTTGGGCACCTTGCGATCAGAAGGGCGAACGACCTTGCCCCCGGTCGGCCCAGTGGCGGAGAGTATGCGTTCGAACTCCAGCCCATCCATGACGTTGGGATGGGACATGTACTCGTAGGCAGCCACTGCCTTATCCTGATAGAGCTCGTAGCCCGTGGCAACGACGATGGCCCCCACCTCCTCCTCGATGATCTCGGGCTGCATATCGTAGTCGATGGCACCGACATCACAGGCCTCGGCGCATTTGCCGCAGGCAAGGGGAAAAAGGCCGAGGCAAGCCTCGGGGTCGAGCCGATAGACAGCCGGTACCGCCTGGGGTGAGGGAATGTATATGGCACGGCGAGCAGCAAGCCCGCGGTCGAACTCGTTCGGTACGACAACGGGGCAGACATCGGCACAATCTCCACAGGCCGTGCACTTGTCCTCCCGCACGTAGCGGGGATGCCGCTTGATGGAGACACGGAATCCCTCGCCTATGTCGCTCGACCGGGCTTGGGACGGACCTGGGACAGATGGCTCCCCGGCATCGGTGTCTGCCGCGAGCGCAGCGGCACCATCACCCTGGTCAGAAACGATACGCTCGACATCCACCACCTCACTCAACGTCAGCAGCCGGATGTTGGGATGCTGTCCTACCTCAACGGTGCGGGGGGTGAGGATGCACTGCGAGCAATCCAGGGTTGGGAAGGTCTCTGACAGCTGAGCCATATGGCCGCCTATAGCAGGTTCCCTCTCGACCAGGATGACCTCATATCCGCTGTTAGCGATATCCAGAGCGGCCTGCATGCCGCTGATCCCGGCGCCGATCACCAAAGCACGATAGTTCATGAACGAGAGCCCCAATCTGCAACGCGTGCCAGATGTGCCTGCTGTATCGCCAAGGTCAAGCGTGACACCAGCACGACAGCTACCGACGCCATCTCATCCCTCATCGCCACCCAATACCCTCTCAATAACTGGCCTTGGATCCACATAGTGATCCTCGAGGCCCCACGTCTCCTCCGGCAGGCCCAGCGCCACGGCCATCAACTGTGTGAAGTAGAGCACGGGCAGCCTTTCACCAGCGCGGCTGATCTCGGTCTCACGCTGCGGATAGTCCAGGTTGAACTGGCAGAGTGGACAGGCGGTGATGATCACGTCGGCCCTATGCTCTCCGGCCGAGGCTACAATGTCATCGGCCAGCGACCCGGGAACCTCTGGCTCTTTGACGACCAGATAGGAACCACAGCACTCAACATTATAGGGGAAATCGACCGGCTCAGCGCCAAGGGCGCGCACGAGGTTATGGAGGATGTGCGGATCCTCCGGATCATCGAGGCCTATCTCCTCGTAGGGACGGAGAAGAAGACAGCCGTAATAGGGAGCGACTCTCAGACCAGTCAGAGGTCGCTTCACGTGCTTGGTCAAGGCGTCAGGGCCTTCGTCCCACCCGACGTCATCACGAAGGATCTCCAGGAAATGCGCCACGTGCACGCCGCCCTCGTAGTCCTGTTCCGTGAACCAGTTGATGCGATCCAGCATCTCCTCGTCGCGCCCCAGAAGTGCTTGAGAGCGACGGAGGACGTTAAAGCAGATGGAACAGAGCGTCGTGACGCGGTCTCCGGCCTGCTGAGCTTCGTAGAGAATTCGGGTCGGCGCGATGAGGGCCATCGAGTCGTCCAGCATCAGCGGAAACGTCGCGCCGCAGCATTGCCACTCCGGAAGCTCCTCCAGTGGCAACCCGAGCGCCTCTGCGACCGCCCGCCCTGAGCGGTCATAGTTCTTCGCTTTTGTGGAGAGGGTGCAGCCTGGAAAGTAGGGAATGCCCATTAACCAGCTCCAATACCTAGATAACCGTGTCGACCCGGTGCACGAGCGGTCTCCGCTTTCAAAAAGGTAAGCAAAGCAGCATCCGCCCGTCGATGTTCAAACGTTCCAACCTTCCAACTTTCAAACGTCCTTAAACTACTTCATATACTTTCTACACCCACCGATGATGGCCAGCTGCGGCAACTCCTGCAGAAGGTCCTCCGGGAGGTCGTTCAGGTCCAGCTTGGCCACGCCCTTGCGCAAAGCAATCTGGCGCAGGGCCTCCATCAGCCGCGGCAGATCGACGCCTTTAGGGCAACGCGCGACGCAGGTCAGGCAAGAGGCACAGATCCAGATGGTGTTGGTCTCCAACACTTCCTCCATCCCGAGCTGGGCCATGCGGATGACCTGGCTAGGCAGGATATCCATCTCGGCCACGATGGGACAGCCTGCGCTACACTTGCCGCACTGGTTGCACGCCAGGAGATCCTGACCACTGATCTCCTCCACCTGGCGCACGAAATGCCCCCGTACTTTCTTAATGGATATCTCGGTTCTCAACGGTCCTCCAAAGGACTGACGTCCTTACTACAACAACCTCTCCAACCTTCTGCTAAGCGACTGAAGTCGTTACTACAGTTCAAGTAGCACGCTGGGCCGATAGAAGGGTGTTCTGGAGCAGCATAGCGATGGTCATGGGGCCGGTACCGCCGGGCACCGGCGTGACGTAGCCCGCAACCTCCTTCACCTCGTCGAAATCGACGTTGCCCACAACGCGATAGCCCTCACCATCCTCAGCCTTTACCCGGCTCCAACCGACGTCGATGATGGCAGCACCCGGTTTGACCCAATCGCCCTTCACCATCCCCGGCTCGTCGATAGCAGCGACGAGAATGTCCGCACGGGCGCTAACACCCGGCAGGTCCTCAGTATGGGGATGACAAATACTCAGTGTGGCACCACGGTGAAGGAGCAGGAGAGCAGTGGGCAGGCCAACGATGTTACTGGGGCCGAGCACAACGGCTTCCTTACCTCTGATGCTCACATCGTACCGATCGAGCAGCTCAATGCAGCCCAGGGGCATACAGGGCGCGAAGGTCGGCTTCACACCCTGCAAGGTGAGGCGGGCGATATTGACCGGATGAAAGCCGTCCACGTCCTTGTCAAGCGCGATGGCGGACAGGGTCTCATCCTCATCCAGGTGATCAGGAAGAGGCAGCTGCACCAAGATACCATGCACCTCAGGATTGGCATTCAGCGCGGCGATCTCCGCCAGTAGCTCCTCCTGACTGATGTCACCGGGCAGGTGGTGACCGAAAGCATGCATGCCGGCCTGCTCACACTGCTTCTCCTTCAGATTGACGTACGTCTGCGAGGCCGGATTCTCTCCCACCAGCACGGTCGCCAACCCAGGGACGACGTCGTGCTCGACCCTGAGTTGCTCCACGCCGGCCTTGACCTCCTCGCGAATGGCGGACGATGTGGCTCTTCCATCCAGTAGCTTTGCTGTCATATGTTCTCCCAAGGACTAAGGCCCTTACTCCAATGGCCTCTTCGTCTAATAGATTAGCAGACCGGCACACCACGAAAGCGCAGTGACATCCTCCAATCAGCACACGGCACGAAGCCAGTTTCGGATCACCGGTCCGCCACGTTCAAATCGTCTAGCCTAGACACGCAGGTAGGAATCGGTGTAGATGACGTCGTTCTGCAGCACCTGCACCGTCTTCCATATCGCTTCCTGCTCGGGATCATCCAGGTCGAAATCCTCCGGCCGGGGGTCATCCATCGCTGCGATGCGATCGTAGAGCTTGATCAGCGATGCGCCCAGCGGCGTGGCGTCGTCCCGCTCCTCGACGATGCGAATGAACTCCATCAGATCCTCGTCGAATGGATCAGCGATGATCATATCGATGCCGGCCCCCATGATCATCACCTGGTAGACCCGGTTGAGCAAGGGGCGCATCTCGTGCGGCACCGCGTTGGAGACGTTGGACAATCCTGCGTTCGTCTTCGGCGCCGGATCCCAGGCCACCTTGAGCATGCGGACAGCATCAAGGAACGGAGGGCAGTACTCCTGGCATCCGGAGACGGTGAGAACCAGCGGATCGATGATGAAGTCCTCCATCGGAAAGCCGAGCTCCAACATACGAGGGATCAGCTTCTCAATGGCGATACCGACGCGCTCCTCGGCACTGACAGGGATCATGCCGGATTCCATCGTCAGACCGATGAGCCTGGTATTGTATTCTGCTGCCACCAGCGGGACCTTCTCCAGCGACTCCTCCTTGGCAGAGACGGAGTTGATAATGGGCTGGGCCTTGGAGACGACCTTGCAGGCCGCCTCAATGGCGCCCAGATTGGTGGTGTCGAAGACGAGGGGCACGTCGACCACTTCCTCGACGGTCTTCACCAACCAGGGCAAGAGCTCCTCGCCCTCTTTCTTCTGAGGGCCGATGTTCAGATCCACGGCATCGGCTCCAGCCTCGACCTGGCGCACCGCCATGTCCTGGAAGAACTTCGCATCTCGCTCCTTGATGGCTCGCGCCACCTTGGGGGAGACGACATGGATATTCTCACCAATGATGTACATCGTTAGTCCTCCTATTGTTGGCACGTTTGAACGTTTGAACGTTGGAACGAAAACACCCGGTCCTAGCGCCTTCCGTTTGGCAGGATGTCGTCGGCGATCTCCCGCACTGCCTGATAGAGGCTTGTGTCTCCGGGAAGCTCTACAAGCGGCCGTCCCGTGAACTCGAACTCCGACATGGCCGATTCCTCGGGCAGGGTACCGATCAAGTCCAAGTCAGCTTCGTCGATGGCCTGGGCCAAGGGCCTCGGCACGGCCAAGTCGTCTCGACGACCAGCAGCCCGCAGCCGATTGAGGATCAAGTAGACGTGCCCTACCCCGATATCGAGCTCAGGCACCATGTCCTGCATCCGTTTTGCCGTGATCAGGCCGCGCTGGGTAGGGTCAGTAACCAGCAAGAGCACGTCGACATCGCGGGTCGTGCGCCGGCTCAGATGCTCCATGCCAGCCTCATTGTCGATGACGACGTAGTCGTACTGCTTCTCCAACCGGTCGAGGATCACGCGGAGCATCTGGTTAGCGGCACAGTAGCAGCCAGGTCCCTCCGGACGCCCCATGGCCAGCAGGTCGACCCGCTCGCCCTCTACCAACGACATCTGCACCTGGTAGTCGAGGTAGTCCTGCTTGCTCATGCCGCCAGGCATAGAGCCGGCCAGCGCACCGCTGGTCTGGACCTGATCCAGCATGTCCTCACGGATCTCGCCGATGGTCTGATAGAGTTCCATACCGAGGACGAAGTTGAGGTTGCTAGCGGGGTCGGCATCGATGGCGAGGATAGCCCCGGAGTGCTCCTCCACCAGATAGCGGATAAGAAGCGCCGCGACCGTCGTCTTTCCTGTGCCACCCTTGCCAGCCAGTGCAATCGTTGTCGTCATGGTCTCTCTCTAGTCCATCCTATCTTAACCCATCACATCCGCTACTGATGGGAATTTATCGGCATCCGTGTGCGGCAAGAACAGGGCGGCGTTGAACTCGTCGAAGAAGGTGTTATCGGCCGAGAGCTCCAGGTAGGTCATCATCTCGCCCACCTCCCCCACCCGATCGCGTATCTCTCGGGAGATAAGAGCCATGTAGGCCCCGCGCACGGACGTGTTGCCGAGGAAATGGAAGCTATCATAGGGCATGTCTGGCAGCATGCCGATCTGAATCGCGTTCTCCACGTTGATATACTGGCCGAAAGCCCCGCCAATCAGCACGCGCTCCACGACGTCGAGGGTCAGCCCAACGCTGCGAGCCAAGATCGAGAAGCCAGCGTAGATGGCCGCCTTGGCCCGCATCAGGTTGTCGAGATCCACATTCGTGATGACGATGTCCTCGCCGGACTCGGTCTGGTCGCCCCAGACGACGACATATTCGGCGCCGTGTTCGCCCTCCCGCACGCGATCCGTGGGCAGCTCAAGGCTGACGTTGCCGCTCTTATCGATCACACCGGCGATGAACATCTCCGCCATGAGCGATATCAGGCCCGATCCACAGAGCCCTCTTGGCTTCTGATCGCCGATGACGCGGTAGGTCGTCTCGTACGTCTCTCGATCGACCCAGATTTCCTCAATGGCACCGGCTGTGGCGCGCATACCGTCCACGACGCCAGCCCCTTCGAAGGCCGGTCCGGCCGAACAAGCGCAGGCGATGAGCCAGGAGCAATCGCCCAACACCATCTCGCCATTGGTCCCAACATCCACAAAGAGGGTGAGTTTCTCTTGCTCCTCACACATCCCAGAGCTGATCACACCCGACGTGATATCGGCGCCGACGTAGGAAGCAATGCCGGGCAGACAATCGATGGCCGCCGCCGGGTTGATCTTCAGGCCGACCTCCCGAGCCTCGAAAGGAGGGAGCTGGTTGACCACGGTGATGAAGGGCATGAGACGAATAGTCTCCGGCGGTATACCGGCGAAGAGATGGAGCATAGTGCTGTTTCCGGCCACCACAGCCTTGTAGATCTCGTCGGTTTTGATGCCCCGCTCCTCCGCTACCTGCTCCAGCAAGCCGTTGAAGGTCTCCACGACCAGACGCTGGAGTTCCTCAACCCCGTTCTCATTCTTCGACGCGTAGATGATGCGCGATATCACGTCCTCGCCGCGGGCGATCTGACCGTTGTAGTCCGCCTGCTGGCTCATCACTTCGCCACTGATCAAGTCAACGAGCCAGACGACGTTGCTGGTGGTGCCGATGTCCATCGCCACGGCCCACAGGCTCTCTAGACGCTCTCCGGGCAGTACGTCGATGAGACGCGGCGGCCCCTCTGGCCGAGACCAGTTGTCCAGCTCAACGATCACAGTGACAGTCCAATCCCCCTCGCGCAGAGCCGATCCCAGGCGACGCAAGACCGGCAAGGAGGCCTTGACATCCTCCAGGTCATAGCGCCGAGATAGCTCGTGCTGAAGACGGGACCAATCGTCGGTCTGATCATTAAGGCTGGGCGGATCGAGGGTCACCACGTACTTGCGCAGCGGCTGGTCGTTGACGCTGTAAGGAAAGGGCAGCTCGACCTTGGCCACCCGCTTGCTCGTGTCCAGACGCCGCTCGATCTTCTCCTGCGGCGGGACGGTGACGACGACATCCCCCTCGACGGCGGTCTGGCAGGCGAGCGCGTAGCCCGACGCCACGTCATCGGGCGAGAGACGCTCCGTGGAGTGACGGCGGACCGGGCCTTCCTCCACAATGACGGCGCAACGACCACAGCGCCCCTGACCACCACACGGCATATTGATGTCGACACCAATTTCCTGAGCAGCGTCGCTCAGAAGCGTACCGATCGAGACTTCGACCTCACGATCGGTCGGTAGAAATTTTACTCGGCAGGTTGCCATCGCAGACCCTCGATAAGCTGGCAGATTCGCAGATTGGTAGCTGAGCGAACAGAGCTCGCCATTGGGCCAGCTTCCCAATCTACTCGTCTACCAACTCACTCTGCACCTCATCTCTCTGAGACGTCAGGCGCATCGCCCGTGGTGTTTGGTCCGTCGACCAGACGGATCGGCATAATCCATAGGCGAAGCGACATTATAAGCTAAGCGACAGCTGCCCAGCTTAAGTACTACAACGTGAGTTTCGCTGGTCAAAGACTTCCGAAGTCTAACGGATGGCGGGTCGACGCGGTCACCGGATGTCGCTATGCTCACGGCAGTCACCGGGTCGACGCAGCCGCCGGCGAAGACTTCGGAATCTGACAGGACGGAAGTCATATTGTCGCCCAGCTTAGTCGGGGCTCCATATCTTCAGATAACCTGGCAAGTCGACGGCCTCTCGCGGGCCGACCAGGATCTCCCAGTCGGGCAACTCCTCCTCCAGCTCACCAAGGAGCACAGCTACGTGACCGGGGATGATCAGCTTGCGGTGCTCGACCTTATCGGCGACATTGGTGGTCTTGACGCCCTTGGCGATACGTTCGGCGTCGAACTCACCGGCAGCCCACGCCGTCAGGACGCTCATCCCCTCCGCAGCAGCGACCAGAAGCCAGCCCGGCACGCCGCTACCATCGACCTCGTTCGCCACCGAGAAATAGGTGATGGAGAAATTGGTCGTGACCATGATCGGGGAATCTGGTCCAGGATCGTTGACTTCGTACAGGCCCGGCTCTACCTGGATCGGCTCCTGCGGGTTGGTGTAGATGTTGGCCCGCAGCACCAGCAACGGATAGGCCGTGGCCGGGCTGAACTCATCGAGCACGATAAACCCAGCATACTTGGTAATCGCCTGGGTCGCCGCCACGGGCACCATATCCGGCTCATCGACGCACTCCGTGGGAAAGCTGATGATGGGGAAACCCAAGGGTCGGAACGTCTCGTCGATGGCTATGCGTCGGATCAGCGTATTCAGCGCCACCTCTGAACGCATGTCGGCCACTCCGGGGTCAAGCACGACCCGCTCGACGCCCGCCTCCTTGATCTTGTTCACCAAATTGGCCAGGGCGCTCATCGTCTCGGCACGGACTGCGAGCGGCGCCCCGTGCTGCTTGGCAAGATCAGCGAAAGCCTCCCAATTGTCACCCGTAGCAGCGTAGATCAACGGCTTCGTATCGCTGGCAGCCTCCAGACCTTTCGCCATGACGTCCGGATCGTCAGCGATCAAGATCAGCGGCACCTTGGCGGTGCCGAGGACAGCTTCCACAGCCTCGGCAAAAGCCTCGCCGGAACCCGTCGCCTGAATCGCCATGCCGTCCAGGCCCAGATCCATGCCGACGTACTCGACCGCGTAGGTCATGGCTTCGCCGGTCTGCTCCCTGATCTCGTCGATAGGCTGATGGTCATAGACTCGGATGAAGATGCCGGCTGGATTGAAGAACCGCTTTTCGTGGCGGAACAGCACGATCTCGTTTCCTGCCTCCACCTCCCGCCCATCGGCCGACAGCGTCACCAAGCGAATCGGCGGCGCGCTGGACTCGGCAAGCTGCTCCCTAGCCTCATCAGAGACGTGTGGGCAGTCGTCCAGATCGGCCTGCTTGGCCGCCAGCTTCATAGCGAAGGCCAGACAGGTGGGATAGCCACAGTCCTGACAGTTGGTCTGAGGCAAGAGTTTGTAGATTTGAATACCCGAAAGTGCCATTATGTTCCTTTTCTCCTTTAAGGTTGATCGGGGTGCCTAGGCGCCAAGCGAAGGGAGCGTCTGATCTCCCGACCAGGCGCAACGCCCTGGCGCGAAGGCACCCGCGTCACACTCTATGCCTCACCCCACAGCTCATCGATCATCTTGTGTGTCCGCCTCACGGTCTCTGGATGGCGTAACACCAAGATGTCAGCGGCGGATTCAACCAGGGTGGCGGCCGTCACCGTCTCCCAGTTAACGGCTCGCTCCTCCCAGTCGCCCCAGGCCTCAGGCACGTCCTCGTCCACCTTGGCCTCTTTCTGCCGCCAGGCCTCCTTGCCCACGATGACGATCATAGGCAGCTGACACATAGCGTCACCCTGCAAGGCGGCCAGCCGCAGCCGCTCCATGACCGAGTAGCCGTACTCCATGCCGTAGCCGACGCCAGCGCAGGTCGGATCCATCACGATCTGATCCAGCGGCAGTCCCATATCGCTGACCAGGATATTGAGCTGCTTCGCCAGGTTGACGTCCATCGCCGTACTGGCGATGACCAGCTGGTCGTGCGCAAGGGCCGCAGCCACAATGGTGCGGTAGTTCTTCTCCTCGCACAACCCCAGCACAATCCGCTCCCCAGATGCCTCCTCCGCCACCGGCACGAGAAGCTCGTTGTCCGCCTCCACCTGCCCAGGGCCAAGCACGATCAGCGGGAGTCCTGTTGCTTCCAACACCTTGCGAACGGTGTCACGGGCTTTCTCGGGCGTGTTGGGCTCTCCGTCGGCGTCCTCCAGGCTCAGCTGGAGCATGATCAGGTCCGCGCCGCGCTCCTCGGCCGCTTGGGCCCATTCGGCGGGATCGTCCATCACGTCCCCCCAGGCCTCCAGCAAGATTGGGGACCAGTCGTCAGGCCTCTTGTCCTGGATCTCGATGGCGACAGCCGGGCGGCGACCAACATCTCCCTCAAAATCGAGGAAGGGGAGCGTACTCTGACCGCCGACGGTGACCGTCTCGCTGCGTGTGCCGCCGTCGGCCTCGGTGGCGCCCAGGGTGATCTCCCGGACCTCACCCGTCCACGTCTTCCTGGGGATCGCTATGTTGTCCTCTTTGCTCTCGCTCCAGGGTTCCGTCTTGGGCCGAGCGCGCGGAGCAGGGGGCTTGACCTCTTCCGCCTCTGGCTCGGGTTCCGCGACCTCCTCGGCCGCTGGCGCCTCCTCCACCCGTTCGGCAGGGGGGGCAGGTGCTGTGGGCGCCGGGCGGACAGCCGCTCTGGGAAGCTCCGCGGTAAGCGGAGCGGAAACGTCCCCGCTAAGCTGCCGAAGGGCGGCCACCATCGCGTCGCGGAAGCGGTCAATGACGATACCAGCCGTCATCTCCGCCAGCTGCTGTATGTCACCAGGTTCTGCGCGAACACCGACGGCCGGTGCGGCTTCGGGCTCAGGTTCGGCGGGAGTCGGGGCTTCCTCTTCAGCAGCTACCGGTTCCTCAGGCTGCTCTACAGGGGTCACCTCTTCAGCGACCGGCTCCTCCTCAGCTACCTCCTCCACCTTCTCGGCGGGAGCTGCGACCTCCTCAGCCACCGGGGCGGGCTCTGCAGCTTCGGGCTTCGCCTCCACCCCCTCAATCTTCTCCGGGGCCACCCCGACACCTCTCTCGCGGGGGTCCATGGGCCCCATCTCAAGGACGGGATGGTCCTTCTCTTTCACCCACTCGACCAACTCATCGACGGTGTTGACGACGCTGCCATCGGCGATGCGGTCGACCAGATCGGGCATGCCCTCCCGCTCAGCCACGGCTTGCAGCTCATCCCCCATGGTGTCCTTCAGATACTTGGACATCCAGACGATGCGTTTGAAGCCGCCATCAGCCTGGATGAACTTGGGGCTGGTCATGTAGTACTTGCCAATGCCCATCACACCAGGCGTCTGCACGCCACCGCCCGCCATCCCGGCCAGCGTGGAGAACTTCATGCCGGCCGGCGTCATGTCCGGATCCTCACGGCTGATGACGATGGTGCCCTCGACCTCGGGTACGTAGACCATGATGCACTCGAAGCACCCGCAGGAGGTCATGGGGTTTTCCATCATCGAGTACAGTGCCACGTTCTCCACTGTACCCTGAGAGTTGCCCATGGCCGTCTCCTTGGTGCCGGTCCAGTAGCCCAACTCGCGATCGACACATTCACCCTTAGGAATAGGCTGGTTGGGGCCGGTGGGGTTGATGCGGTTGGAGGCCTTACAGTCGAGCCAGTTGTAGGCCCCGCAGAGCCCCAGACGCTCCGGCGTCACGATACAGACGTGGGTTGGGGCGAAGGATTGACAGAGCGTGCAGTCGTAGAACGTATCCACCGACTCGTCCGTCATATCGGCCAGCCGCTTGTTGCGGAATTCATAGGACTCGCGCGCCGTGGCCAGCCACTCGGCGTGTAGATCCGGGTCGGTGATGATAGTCACCTGGACCTTGTCCAGGATATTGCCGAAGTCCGCGTGGAAGCGAGCGTGGAAGATCTTTCCGAAGTGCTCCAGGTCGAACCCCTTCTCGGCCGCCTTCTTCGAGATACGAATCCAGGCGATATCCCGCTGACCGATGTGCTGGATCCCAGAGCCAGCGTTGGTGAAATCATGGATCTGGCGCTCCAGCACCGGCTCGAAGTCCTCCTCCATCTCCCGGCCGGCCACCTCCACCAGGATGCCGAGATCCATCGAACCGCCCTCTTCCACTGTATCGAGGCCGGGGCCAATCACCTCGACCTTACCGTCCTCAACCTCGTCCATCGATCGCATGGTGAGGTACTCGAAAGCACGGCTGTTCTTGCCACCGAACTCCACCCGCATATCGGCGCGGCGGACCACCTCGCCCTCGAACGCGGAGCCATAGGGGATCGGCACCGGCACCTCGGTGATACGGATCTTGACGCCGCGCACCTCAATGGCCTTCTGCACCAGCTTGGCCGCCCGCTCCTTGTCATCCTCGGCCTCGATCTCATTCCAAGGCATGGAGATGACGTGCTCATATCTGGTGACGCCGGTGGGGCGAATCTCGGGGATCACCGTGTCCGCGATGGTGGGGAAACCATAGGAGATCGCCCCCGCGGCAGCGGCGTACTTCAGATCGTCCACCTCGCCCAGCGCCAGGACAAAGGCGAAGACGCGATACTTGTTGTAGAGCAGAATCCTGCGCCAGTCACCAGCGCTCATACCGCCAAAGGTCAGCGCCGATCGGGTGGCAAAGCCCAGGGCGTAGATGGCCGATAGTGTGTCTCGGCCAAAGGGGATGATGTAGGTGTCATACCCCATCTCCACGCCCTCCTCCTGCAACTGGTCGATGATGGAGCGACCGTTGACGTTGCCGGAGAGAAAGATCAAGATGCTGCGCTGCTGAAGCTCACGCACGATGCTGACGGCAGCCTCATTGCTGCGCGCTTTGCCGACGATGGCGGCGAAGCCTGGCATGCGGCCATCGACCAGCTGAATGCCCCAGGAGCGGAGCTGAATGTCGTCAATGGGGCCATTGAGATGACCATCGCCGGAGAAACCAGGGTAGTCCGTGGCTCCGACCAGCTCGAGGCCCGGATAGGGCTCAGGCTGCTGCCCCAAGGTGAAACGAATACCCTCAATAGCCTCCGCGGCCAGCAGCGTGGCCTGGCCGCTGTCCAGCGTCTCGCCCAGGTAAGGCACCCAATGTGCACCATCGGGCACGGGGTGGAGCAGCGCCTTCGCCCGCGCCAGCACAGGCTTCAGGTCCGCCAGTTTCTCCACCTTGTGTTCCAGCATGCCGTACGTAACCGGCAAGTAGTAGGCCGTGTTCGGGAAAGCTACCGGTGCGTCGGCTCCCTTATCGGCAATGGCGCGCTCAAGCAGAGCCTCCGCCTCGGCCACGATGGCGTTAGCACCGCGTGTCGCTCGCGTCGCGATATACTTTGACATAACCTTCCTCCAAGGACTTAAGTCCTCACTACCTCACCAATCTAAGCGCCGTAGGCCGCCTCTATCCGCTCTTCCAGTGGCAGCTCGAGAAGCTCCGGCATGCGCCGGTCGCCGCTCTTGCCCCACTTGGACGGATCGTACTCATCCAGGCCCAGGGCCTCTCGCTTCTTATCAATCTTTTCAATCGCCCGCCGGACGATCTCCTCCTTCTCCAGGACGAACTCGAGCCTGCCGCCGACCTTCTCCTCCCAGCCGTCGCTGAGGATCTTGGTGACGGTCTCGCTGCCGGCAACCGGGTCTCGAGCGCCCATGATAACGTAGGCGCCAGAGGCCACGCAATAGGTAGCGATGGAGATGGCCTTCTCGCTCATCCACTCCGGCGCCATGCCGACCGCCGGGATGTCGGAGATGTCCTCGCCCAACCCGGTCTCGGTGGCCATCTGCGAAAGCACGGTGAGGATGCGGGAGTTGTCGACGCAGGACCCCATGTGGAGCACCGGTGGGATACCCACCGTCTCGCAGACCTCACGGAGGCCAGGCCCCGCCAACTCCAGGGCCGTCTCGGGCGTCATGTAGCCAAGCTTGGCACTGGCAATGGCGCCACAGCCCGTCTCGACCACCAAGATGTCGTTCTTGATGAACTCGGTGACGACGTAGTTGTGAAAGTCATCGTGGCAGACGCGGGCGTTGTTGCACCCGATGTTTGCCACCACGCCACGGATACGCCCGGCCTGAATGGCATCATTGAGCGGACGCAAGGATCCGCGGAAGGCTCCGCCCAGGGCGTAATCGATATACTCGTGGGAGAAGCCGGGCACCATCGGACTTGTCATGTCAGGGATCCTGGTCTCGCCTCGCTCGGGGAAGCGATCGATAGCGCGCCGGATGATGTCCTTCGCGATCGCCAGCGCCCGAGTCTCGTCAAACTCGATGTGCATGGCCCCCTCGATCTTCGCCTTCGGCGAGGTGGTGATCAACTCGGTGTGGAACCGGTCAGCCATCGGCGCCAACCCCTGCATAATGCACTGGATGTCCACGACCATGGCCTCGACCGCTCCGGTGAGGAGGGCCAGCTCCTGCTGGAGGAAGTTGCCGGCCAGGGGGACACCCTCGCGCATCAACGTCTCGTTGGCCGTGCAGCAGACGCCAGCCAACTGTATGCCCTCGGCACCCTTGCTCTTGGCGTATTCGATCAGCTCTGGGTCGAGCGAGGCAGCCACGATCATCTCGGAGAGCGTCGGCTCGTGACCATGAATGACCACGTTGACCTTATCCTCCTGCAACACCCCCAGGTTGGCGTCGGTCTGCACGGGGGCCGGGGTGCCGAAGAGAACGTCGGAGAGGTCCGTCGCGATCATCGACCCACCCCAGCCGTCGCCCAAGGCACAACGGAGCGCGTGATCCAGGATGTGCTCGGCGTCCTGGTCGTTGCCGACGTGGGTGCGGTGAAGCATCTCAACAACCTCGCGATCGATGCTGCGAGGCTCGATGTCCTGCTCGCGCCAGATCTCCTGTCGCTTGGCCGGGGCCCGTTTGAGGTTGTGCAATCTCCCGTGAGTCCTGCCGAACTCCTCCAGGGCAGCTAGCGCCACATCTCGGGCGAGCTCATCAATGGGTTTATTCTCACCCTCGCTGTCCTTGGTCTCGACCTCCAGGTATCCAGCCACCTCGATCAATTTGTGCGGATCGCGCACCCCGTAGTCGGGCGCGTGACCTTCGGCGGCCTCCAGGAGTGTGTAGGCCAGGTCACGGCCGTGGTCCGAGTGCGCCGAGGCCCCCGCCGCCACGGCGCGGGCGAAGTTTCGGGCGACGATGGTGGCCACTGTGGCTCCGCAAACCCCACGATCGGTCTTCCCTACCAGCCGGCAGGGACCCATAGAGCAGTTCTTGCAGCAAAGCCCTTGAGAGCCGGTGGGACAGGCCCGCACATCGTCCGCTCGTGAGAAACACGTCTCCATATCCATATTGCAGGCACACTCCAGGAGAGCAATGGATGCCCTGTCCTGACTGGCCTCTTCAGGCGTTCGTGTAGTCTTTCTCGCCATGCTTGATATCTATCCTCTCTAGTACTTTCGGAACTCGCCCGACATCTCCAGGTCAACCCGATTAGTCGTGGTTGTCCGGAAGCTCAAGTCTTTCCATTGCGGGTCACGACGCCTCTCCCCAGGTTGAACGATGACAGGCATCTCGCCCTCGCCCACCGGGTAGCCGGCCTCAGCCAAGGCCTTCTCAAAAGCTGCAACATCCGTTTCGCCGTCCTCGTAGGTCACCAGGACTTGTTTCCAGGCCGAACTTGCGTAGACATCACGCACACCCTCCAAGCTGACCAGCGCATCACGCGCTTGGAGTACGTGATGATCGGCCCAGAGGGTTGGCACATCCAAAACCACCTTCTTCATCGTCTCACAGCCTCCTTATGGGCTTTTGAACGCTTGAACATTCGAACGTTATGCTAAGGCCGACATACGTCCCGCCATAGCGTTGCTTTCCACAGCCTCCGTAGAAGCTCGGCGACGTAAGCTCTGCGACAACCTCTGCGCCGTCCAGCACACAGCGAATGTGGAAAGCCACTCTACCGCTGTGTTTTTCGTGATCGCTTGGCTTTCACGGTCCAGTGAACCGGCAGTCGGTGCCACGCTGTGACCAGCCTTGATCCCAGCCCCCGACCACCGGTTCGCCAGCCTCCTAACACTACTCTCTATCTCCGCCTTCTACGACAGACCCAGAACCTCGCCGGTCTCTGTGTCGATGTCGATCTCGGTGAATGCAGGCCGTGTGGGCAAGCCAGGCATGGTGCTCATCGTGCCACAGAGGGGGAAGATGAAGCCAGCGCCAACGCTGGCTCTCACGTCCCTGATGGGCAACTTGAAGCCCTTCGGCACACCCTTCAGCTTGGGGTCGTGCGAGAACGAGAGGTGGGTCTTCGCCATACAGAGCGGCAGGTGGCTCAACCCCATCTCGGTGAACTGCTTGATCTTGGCCTCTGCCTGGTCGGAGTAGTCGACGCCGTCGGCCCGGTAGATCTCCTTAGCGACTGTCTCGATCTTCTCCTTGATGGACATGTCGTCCTCATAGAGGAAGTGGAAGTCGTTCTCCTCCTCCTCAATGGCGCTGACGACGGCCCTAGCGAGATCGGCTCCGCCCTCGCCGCCCTTGAGCCAGACCTCGCTGACGACGGCGTCGTAGGCGCCGGTCTCCTTGGCGCGCTTGCGAATCAGCTCGACCTCGGCATCACTGTCGCTGTTGAAGCGGTTGATGGCCACGACGACGGGGACACCGAACTTGACTGCGTTCTCAATGTGCTGCAGGAGGTTGGGAAGACCCTTCTCCAGCAACTCCAGGTTCTCCTGGGTGTAGGCCTTGTCCAGCGGCTTACCCGCGACGACCTTGGGGCCACCACCGTGCATCTTGAGGGCGCGAACCGTGGAGACCAAGACGACGCAGTTGGGCTTGAGCCCACTGACGCGGCTCTTAAGGTTCATGAACTTCTCCATCCCGCAGTCGGCGCCGAAGCCGGACTCGGTGACCACGTAGCCCTCCGGTCCCACGAGCTTGAGGGCGATCTTGTCGGCCATAATGGAGCTGTTGCCCTGAGCGATGTTGGCGAAGGGGCCGGTGTGAACGAAGGCGGGGCTGCCGGCCAGGGTCTGCATCATATTGGGCATGATGGCGTCCTTGAGCAGAACGGTCATCGCCCCAGCCACGTTCAGATCCTCAGCCGTGATGGGCCTCACGGGGCGGTCGACATGGGTCTTGCCGCCGGGCTTGTTGGTGCCGATGATGATGCGACCCATGCGCTCGCGCAGGTCGGCCAGGCCACTGCACATACCGAGTGCAGCCATGATCTCGGAGGCCACTGTGATGTCATAACCGGTCTCTCGGGGCTGGCCGTTGCCGCGCAGGCCAACGATGATATTGCGCAACGCCGCGTCGGAGACGTCCACGACGCGGTTCCACTGGATGGAGTCGGGATCGATGTTCAGGCGGAACATCTTTTCCTTATCCTCGTCGCTCAAATCAGATGGTTTTTCTGATTCGATGCCCAGCTTCTCCAATCGTTTGCGCATGGAGTCGGTGTATTCATCGTCGGGGCAGAGCATCTTGGCCAAGAAATCCGTGCTCCACCTGGCTTCCTTCGCCATACGGTTCTCGATAGCGGCGGCCAGCAGGTTATGAGCAGCACTCACAGCGTGGATATCGCCCGTCAAGTGGAGATTGAAGTCCTCCATAGGCACGACCTGAGCGTAGCCACCGCCGGCGGCGCCGCCCTTGATGCCGAACGTCGGTCCCTGCGATGGCTGGCGGATGCAGGTGAAGACCTTTTCCCCAATGTAATGGAGGCCCTGGCTGAGGCCAATGGTGGTGACGGTTTTGCCCTCGCCCAGGGGGGTGGGCGTGATAGCGGTCACGTCGATGTACTTGCCATTTTCTCGATCCGCGAATTTCTCAAGAACGTCGACATGGACCTTCGCCTTCCATTTGCCGAACCGATCGATATCATCTTCGGACAAGCCAACGCTCTTGGCCACCTCGACGATCGGGTGCAGTTCCGCCGCGTGAGCGATTTCGATGTCGCTGGGCACGGGATAGACTTTTTCTACGGGCATATTTCCTCCTTACTTGCTTTGCTTCTGTTGTATTGAATGACCTAGCGGCGCCTAGCCTGTACACGCCTTAGCTTGCACTCGCAAGGCGTAAGCCGCCAAGCCGAAGCGTATGAATCTTAAGCATGAAAGATCACCTAAAACCTTAACCCGGACAAGCCGGGGTGCTAACATAGATTGGGTAAGCTCCGACCTGACAGGTTTGCGAAGCGCCGTTAAACCTGTCAGGTCTGGTCATGGTACAACTATCTGCCACTTAAGGACTGACATCCTTTGCCGCCCTACTCTACACACAGCTCTAGCCGGGTGCGTGACTCGGCGGACAGGCAAGACTCAAGCGCGACTCTGACCGCCTGTCGCATAAGCTCTCCCGCTACCTGAATCAACGGCTCACCAAGGTTGGGATCGACGCGCATTGCAGCTGAACAGGGAGAATGGTGATGGAGAAGACCAGCTCGCTGCACCGCCTCTCCCACGTCCTCGCCGATCAACTCGCGGGCCACAGCGCGAGCAGACCCGCACGCTGTGTCGCGCTTAACATCGACGTCCACGATCCTGCCACCATCACAGGCCATGCAGAGGACGGGGCGACCGAAACAATGAGCGAAGGCCGCAATCCAGGGATCGTCATACGACACCCGGTGCTCATGCACATTGAAGGAGTCCTCCGTGAGGGAGCAAAACGGCTTGGGAAAGACAGCCGTCACGCCGACCGCGGACAACTGGGACCGTAGTTGACATGCCAAACCATCGGGCAGCCAAGCCGCGTTGTCCACGGGGACGATCACCGAACGCGCCCCGGTCCGCTCGACGACGCCAGGCACGAGCTGAGCCACGCTGGCCGTCTGAGCGACCGACAACACCAGATCTACATCAGGAAGATCCACGGGTAGGAACGTGAGAGGCGCATCCACAACCGGGGGGAGATCAGAGGCAGCTCGCCAGGACTCTATGGACCAGGACGTAGGCGCGAAGCGCTGAATGTGCCGCAGAATACGTTCCCCATAGTGCCCCTCATAGAGGACAAACATCCGCAATCCCGCGTGCCGACGCCTCCGCCAGCTCAGAGGCTCGAGAACCTCCTCCAGTAGGTCATCGACCCGGCGGCTCTCCCTCATCTGCTGATAGTAGATGGATATCCGGTTGTCGTCCGGCGTAAGCCCGATAACCTTGGCGTCGGAAGCAGAGGCCAGACTCTTGGTCACCAACTGGCTCTGCTCCTCGCCCCCCGATTCGATGATAACCACATCCGGATTCGCCTCAGACAGGCGTTCAAAGACGTTGGGACCAATGACGGCCGCGCCGACGACCTCAATACCTGATCGACCAGAGAGAAGGCTTTCGACCCCTTGTGCGAAAAGAGGTTGGCTCGCGAGGATAAATACGCGTCGGTCAGGCATAACTCCCTAAGCTAGTAAACTAGCCGCTTGTAAGCCAGCCGCTTGTAGGCTAGCCCCATACTGACTCCCAGTCAGTTAACCGCCAGCGATTATTATACGTCCCTTTCATCGTTTCGTCTATAGCCCATGTAGGCCACCAGTGGCATCAAATAGCCCAAATGGGCTAGCCCTTGACTCCTTTCACAGGTTTGGGGCACGTCCTCTGACAGGTAGGCTCATATTCACTGCCTCTGCTTGAGCGCTTCCACGGTCCAGACAAGCTCGGAGCGCCCCCGTCCCGGGGGCCGAGAGTGTCGAGATGCCAGGCACTCCAACAGCGTCTTCGACAAGACGTCCCGGCGCAAGCGCTGATCGTCCGTCAATCGAAGCTGTTCGGAAGGCAAACTAGGCCGTGCCCAACAGCATGCGCCGCAGCCTCTGTGCGGTTCTTGACATCGAGCTTGGCATAGATGCTGCGGAGGTGGTTCTTGACGGTGTTGCGGGCGATACCCAGCTCCTCACCAATCTGCTGGTTGGTGAGACCCTCTACCACCAGCGCCAGGACCTCACATTCTCGCTCCGAGAGGACCGCAGCGGCCTTCGATTCGGGCACTGGACGGCTTCGCTTAGGTCTCAGCAGCCCCGCCAACTGATTGAGCAGCTTCCCCGTCATGCCTCGCGACAGGGCAGCCTCTCCCTCCCCTATCCGTCGCAACTGCTCAAATAGCTCCTCAGGCTGCAGGTCCTTGAGCAGATAGCCGTCAGCGCCGTAGTTCACGGCCTTCACCAGATCCTGCTCGTCATCGGAGACGGTGAGCATAACCACCTTGACCTCCGGCATCTGCGCCTTGATGCGGCGCGTGGCCTCCAGGCCATCCAGATTCGGCATGTTGATGTCCATCAGCACCACGTCTGGATGCAATCGCCGGGCTTCCTCAATCGCCTCCAGGCCATCCTGTGCTTCCCCAACCACGCTAAAATCGGGCTGAACATCGAGCAGTCGAATCAGGCCTTTGCGGAAAAGCAGGTGATCGTCAACCAGTAAGATACGCAACACGAAGGTCACGAAACGGCTCCATGTAAACGTTGAACACAAATGTCACGAAAGGAACACGAAACACGACAGGCACAGCAACACATAGGACCGGATGGCGTGCGAAGCTACAGAAGCGCAGCGGCCTAAGCCGCGATCCGCTGCAGACTCACAACGACTGAGGCGAGGATCTGTCACCCTCGCCTCAGGTCGTGCTGCTTCGCTTCCGAGTGTGCTTAAAGCATCTCTAGCGTATGATACCACAACAGGGTGTGGGGTCAACTCGGCGCCTTTTTTTCTCACATATCCCGTTTCTCCACACGAGGGTCAAGAAGTCTGTCACGGCGTCAGGAAATCCGTCGCTTCGCCGCCTGAAGCACATTCCTCATGAGCATCACATTGGTCATCGATCCAGTCCCGCCCGGCACCGGGGTGATCGCCCCAGCCACCGCCTTGACCTCATCGAAATCGACATCCCCTACCCATTTTCCATCTTTCTTGTTGAAGCCGAAGTCAATGACGACAGCGCCTGGTTTGACCATGTCCGCCTTGATCAGCTCAGCGACCCCCACAGCGACACAGAGAATGTCGGCCCCTCGCGTCACTTGGCCCAAGGGATCCGTGTGAGAATGACACATGCTCACCGTGGCGTGATGCTGCATGAGCAGAAACGACATTGGGCGGCCAACGATGTTGGAGCGACCGACAACGACGGCACGCGCACCGTCGATCTCGATGCCAGCGCGCTTCAGCATCTCCAGGCCGCCCAGCGGGGTGGCCGGCACGAAGTAGTTCTTTGTGCCAGACGTTCTTCCGACAGGAGCCGCCTGGGCCAGCCTTCCGGCGTTGATAGGATTGACGCCGTCAGCGTCCTTCTCCGGCGCGATGGCAGCCTTAATGGCGATATCATCGATTCCTCTCGGCAGCGGTTCCTGCACCATAATGCCGCTGACGTCGCTGCCCGCGTTAAGCATGCAGATGACGTCGATGATCTCCTGTTGACTGGCCGTTCCCGGCAGGGCGCGCAGGATGAATTCCATCCCAGCGTTTTCAAACGAGCGCTTAATCATCTTGCCATAGCTGACCGAGGCGGGATCATCGCCCGCGCGGACAACGGCGATAGTTGGCACAAAGCCGTGTCGTTCCTCAAACGCAGACACCTCGGCAACGATTTCCTCTCTGACTTCCTCGGCCATCTCCCGCCCGTTGAGAATCCTGGCGGAGGAGGAGGCCTCCCCTCCAGCCGAAGACAGGTCGGGCTTCAGAAGGCTGATCCACTCATCCACATGGGTGGCCACCATCTCCTCACTCCAGGCGCCCGCGACACGCTCGTCGGAGCGAATGGCGTCTACGAAGGCCTCAATCCTCTCGCCCTCACTTCCGTCGGTGCTGACGTAGGCGAGCGTCGCCTTGGTGAGCAAGGCATTGGCGACCTGCCGACCGAGAGCCTCAATGAGCCGCGGTCTTATCTTGGCGTCAATGGTAGCTTCGATATCCATCCACTGCCTCCCCTTACGGCATACTCTCTATCAATGCTAGACCGGGACGTTGACGACCACCTTGGTTCCTTCACCCGGTTCCGATTTCACAGCCAAGGAGCCACCCAGCAGACGAGCACGCTCGTGCATGCCGATGAGTCCCAGTTTACCTACAGCCGCCGGATGATCTGTCAACGTTGGTGGATTGAACCCTTTGCCATTATCCTCTACCATCATCTTCACCGCACTGTCGGTAAGCTGTACTGTGGTGACGACGTGGGTCGCGTCAGCATGCTTTCTGACGTTGTTCAACGCCTCTTGTGCAATGCGGAACAGGGTCAACTCCATCTCTGATGATAACCTTCGCTCCTCTCCTTTCGCTCGGAACTCTGCCTTAAGCGAAGCGGCGCCATCTTCACGGTTCATGTGGGTCGTCAGCTCCTCCAGCGTGGGGAGCAGGCCCAGATCGTCCAGGATGGACGGGCGCAGATCCTGGCTGAATCGGCGCACGCGCTTGATGATTTCGCCGGCTGCCACTTGTAGCTCAGCAATCCTCCAGGCGATGTGTTCAGCCGACAAGTCGTCAGACGTGGTCAAGGCCTCCAAGCGACGCGAAAGCGCGACCAGCGACTGAATGGTGTCATCGTGAAGCTCCCGCGCAATCCGTCTCCGCTCACTCTCCTGCGCCTGTGTGATCTGTCGGGCATAGAACCGCATGTTCTCATAGAGATAGGCATTCTCGATGGCGATACCGGCCTGGCGACCGATAGCGGTAAGGAGGTCTACCTCTCGCTCCGAAAACGCCTCCGCCTCGTTGATACTTAGAACGCTGAGAGCCCCAAAGGTCCTATCACCGCTCACGATGGGCACTGTGAGCACGCTGGCCAGGCCAACCTCGACGAAGGCAGGAATTGCATTCCGATAGGTCTGATAGTTGTCGATAACCATTGGCTCACCGGTGAGCATCACCTGTCCAGACAAACCCTCGCCCTTCGAGACGGTCACGTCAGCCAGCTCCGGAGGGAGATGGTGGAGATAGGGGTAGCGGATCACATTTCGCTCCTCGTCCAGGAGGGCGATCACACCGCCTTCCGCTCCTGCGAGACCAACGGCGATCTCCATGACCTTGGGGAGCACGCGATCCAGCTCCAGCTCAGATGTCACCTCCTCGGTCACCTCGATGACGGATCGCTCGATCTGCAGTTGGCGCGTCCGTTCCTGATAGAGCCGAACGTTCTCGACGAAAACGCCCATGGTATTGCAGATGGTGTTCAGCAGCTCTTCGTCCTGGCGGAGGATGGGGCAGGAGCGACGGTCACCCACAAAGAGCAAGCCGTTAATCTCCCCTTTCGCCCGCAGTGGCCCGGCCAGCTTGCACTGAAGCTCGTCGTGACGAGCGAGCATCCTTGAGGATTTGAGTCCATCTTCTTCGTCCACCACCTCCGGCGGCAGATTTCGGTGAGCGACCAGGGCAAGCCCCTGCTTCTCCTTCTCAAGCAGGTAGATCGCGCCAGCTCGCACCCCCACGACGTCCAGCACTCGGTCCAAGATCTCGTCCAGCGTTTGTTCCAGGTTGAACGACTGCGTCAAGGCCGTCGTGACCTCGTTAAGCGTCTCCAGACGGGCCACAGCATCACGTCTCTCTAAGGGTTTTCTTTGTTGGACCGCTTTCTCTGTCATCTCCTGATGCCCTCCTTAACACGAAGGTCTCGAAACACGAAGATCACGAAACACGAAGGCCTGTCATCTCCCCCTTGCTCCCAGCCCCCGTCTCGGGGGCGCCACTAATCCCTCCCCCTTGCTCCCAGCCCCCGTCTCGGGGGCGCCA
>CAYQZG010000008.1:1274-9044 GCA_964421785.1 uncultured Anaerolineales bacterium | reverse complement strand
TCCAACGTAATCCAATTCTTGCGCAGCGCATGCACCACCGCCTCGGTGCGAGAGCCCACCCCCATCTTGTTGAAAATGTTGGTCAGATGAGTCTGCACCGTGCGAACGCTTATGGTAAGCCGTTGTGCAATCTCGCGATTCGACATCCCTTTGGCAGCCATCCTGAGGACCTCCAGCTCCCGCTCGGTGAGCTGATCCAAGGGGGCATGGACGATACTGGTCTGCTCCTCAGGTTGGGCGAAGCGGTTGATCACCTTGCGGGCAATGGCCGGGTGGAGCATCGACTCCCCTGCATAGACAGCCTTTATGGCCTCGACCAATTCATCAACCTGCACGTCCTTGAGCAGGTAGCCGGCAGCCCCAGCCTCCAGGAAGGCGAAGATGTACTGGTCGCTATCGTAGGCGGTCAATACCAGAACGGCGATGCCGGGGGCAACAGCCTTGATCTGCCTCGTGGCCTCAATACCATTAAGCTCTGGCATCGCGAAGTCCATCACAACGACGTCTGGACGCTCTTTGATCGCCCTTTGAACGGCCTCCTTCCCATCGCTGGCCTCGGCGATGACATCAATGCCCTCCTCGCGGTCCAACAACTCCCGAGTACCCTGACGAACCACGGCGTGGTCATCGGCCAATAGAACTCTTATGCTCTCGGAACTCATGACATTATCGCCTCCAAAGGCTAATTCATTATATCATCGTACGTTTTTCTGCGCAAACAATATAGCCTATATCAGTGCCGTTATCTGAGCAATAAATCGTATGAATCGTATACGCAAGATCGCCTATTCAAACCTAGGCACAATCGTCTAGGACGTTTAGGCAGACTTGCCAAGCCCTCTCTCCAAAACCTTCGTGTTTCTCGCAAGCGTAAGTCACAGGAAGAAGATGGATACTTTGGCCGATGACAAAGTCTGGCCCGCATGATAAGATGTAGGCGAAGTAAGAAAGAAAAACAACTGAAAGCAGATATCAGAAATAATAGACACCAGGGAGGAAAAAATGAGCGCCAAAGTCTTAGACGGTCGGAAAGTATCGAAAGAGATTCTGAACGAGGTCAAGCAGGAAGTCAAGTCATACGCAGCCGAGTACGATGTGAAGCCGACGCTGGCATTGGTTCGCGCCGGCAGCGATCCCGCGTCAGTCAGCTATGCAGGGATGATCGAGCGCACCTGCAACAAGGTGGGGATCAACTACGTGGAGCACACCCGCTCCTCGGACACGACCGAGGATGAGATGGTACGGCTCATTCGCAAGCTGAACGACGATGAGACCGTCAACGGCGTCATCATCCAGCAGCCTATGCCCGAGGGCATCCGCCCGCAGGTCGTGATCGAAGCTCTGGATCCGGGCAAGGATATCGACGGTGCCCATCCACTGAACGCCGGGCGGCTGGCCCGCGCGGCCTTCATCGACAGCCCCCAGAACGTGGGCCCCTACTTCGTTCCGGCCACGCCCCTCGGCGGTCTGGAGTTGCTGAAGCGATATAATGTCAACATCGACGGAGAGCGGGCCGTGATCGTGGGAGCCAGCAACCTGATCGGCAAGCCCCTCTCGCTTCTCTTGACGCGCCATTGGGCTACCGTGACCGTCTGTGATCTGCACACCAAGCCCTTGTCCGCGATGACCAAGGAGGCGGACATTCTGGCCAGCGTGACCGGCGTAGCGCACTTGATCACGGCAGACATGGTCAAGGAAGGCGCCACCGTGCTCGACTTCGGCTTCACGAAGATGGACGGCGAGTGGGTCGGCGACGTGGACTACGAAAACGTGAAAGAGCTCGCTGACGCCATCAGCCCCGTGCCCGGCGGCACCGGCCCGATGACGAACGCGATGCTGATGCGCAACACGCTCACGGCTGCCCAGCGCCAGGCCCGCTTGGGCGTCAGGTCAGCAAGCCGCGTCTCCGCGGTCGCCGTCAGCCCCACCCCGCTGGGCGAAGAGGCGAGCCAGCCCAGTGAGACACCGGCCTCGTAGCACAGCACGATAAGGGGACGCCGTGACGTCCCCCTTTAGAAGGGGCGGCCTGTCAGCAGTACGAGACAAGCCGCCCCTTCTCCGTTGATCAGGCAGCGGGCCGGGAACCGCCGCGCCCGCCCCGACAGGCTCTCTTGACCTCCCCACGTCAGGCACCACCCATCAACTTGCTGCCCACCCACCCTGTGTTATAGTTGTGATGGGTCCACCAATCGCGGATCCATCACAAGAACTGGCCGCCAAGGCGTGGACTCTGGTGAAAAGCAGCCAGTTATGGAGAAACGCGCCGACCAGGAGCAAGCCGATGACTCTGTTAGAAAAGGCGGAGAGGAAACCGACCAAGAGCAAGGGAATCATAGCCCTGATCGTCATAACGCTGAGCACGGTAGGGGTCGTGATCTACTACTTCTACGGCTCTCGCGAACTGCGAGGCATGGATATGGCGATGCTGCTCGTCATCGCCGCCTTCGTCGGCTATGGCACGATGCAGTACATCATCCGCGGCCTTCTGACGGCCATTTCGATCTATCTGGCCACGGCTATAGGAGGAACCTTCTACCACGTGTTGACGCCGTACTCAAGAAGCTTCCTCAACGTGCTGGCCAAGGCCGGTCTGGCCAGGCCTCCTGCAGCGAGGGTCGACGTCTCCGCTCTGGCGTTATCGTTTGCCATCGCTACGGTGGTATTATGGATCGTCTTAGAGGTGCTCTTCCGTGCCTCCTTACCAGAGACACACATCGCCCTCCTGGGGCCTGTGGATAGGGTTGGGGGCACACTTATCTATATGGGGATCGGCATCGTGGTCGCCGCGCTGCTGTTCAACGGCATTGGCTACGGGGTAGCGGGACGAACTGCCCACAACCGAGCCTCGCTTCGCCCGGCGTTCAATCAGGTGATTAAGCTAACCTACCAGACGCAGTCATTCTGGTTCTCCGGACAACCTCCGGCGATTTACACATACGATCAGGCCTTACGTGAATAAGAAACACCTATCCACACTGGAATACCCCAAGATTCTGCACAAGCTCGCGACATACACCAGCTTCTCGGCCGGCAGAGAGAAGGTTCTTGCCCTTGAGCCGGCGACGGACCCGGCGGAGATTGCCCACCGGCTGGAGACGACCCGTGAGGCTCGCGATCTCATGGAGGAGGAGCCCGCCATCTCCGTCGGAGGGGCCCACGACGTTCGTCCATTGCTGTCCAACGCCCGGCGGGGTCAGGTGCTCTCCCCCAGCGATCTGCTCGACGTGCGCGACACGCTCGCCTCGGGGAGGAGGCTACAGCGCAGCTTGAGCCGGTTGAAGAGCGAGTTCCCCAATCTGGCACAGATGGCAGGGCGCATCCGTCCCAGCAAGACCGTCATCGACGAGGTCAGTCGCTGCATCGGCGAGCGCGGAGAGATACAGGACAAGGCATCCCCGGAGCTTGCCCGCATTCGCCGGGAGGTGGAGATCGCACACGCCCGGATTCAAGAGAAGCTGAACAATATCATCAGCTCATCGCGCAACGCCTCTTACCTACAGGAGACGATCATCACGCGGCGGGAGGGCCGTTACGTGATCCCCCTCAAGACTCAGCACAAGGATAAGATCCCGGGGGTGGTCCACGATCGCTCGGCCTCGGGCGTGACGCTCTTCATCGAGCCGCTCTCCGTGGTTGACTCGAACAACAAATGGCGTGAGCTTCAGCTGGAGGAGGAAGAGGAGATACGCCGCATTCTCGCGGAGCTTACGCACCTGGTCAGCGGACACGAAGATGAGATCGCTGAAACCGTGAAGGCATTAGCGGCACTCGACCTGGCGTTCGCCAAGGCGACATACGCCGAGGCCATCGACGGGTCGAAACCGGAGATCACCGCCTTTGCACGCCGCACAGATGGCCATCCCGGCTCGACGGTGCGCCTGCTGGGTGCGCGCCACCCCTTGCTCGATCCGGAGGAGGTGGTTCCCATCGACGTCGATCTCGACGAGGACACCCACGTGTTGGTGATCACCGGCCCCAACACGGGCGGCAAGACGGTCAGCCTGAAGACGGTGGGGCTGCTGACGCTTATGGCGCAGGCGGGGCTTCACATCCCGGCCGAGACAGGCTCTGCCCTCTCCCCCTTCGAGGGCATCTACGCGGACATCGGCGACGAGCAGTCGATCGAGCAGAGCCTCTCCACGTTCTCCTCGCACATGACGAACATCGTCTCGTTCCTCGATACAGCAGGGCCTCGCAGCCTGGTGCTGCTGGATGAGCTGGGCGCGGGGACGGATCCGGCCGAGGGAGCGGCGCTGGCGCGGGCCCTTCTGGAGCATTTTCGCCGACAAGGCTCGACGACGTTCGTGGCCACGCATTACCCGGAGCTCAAGAGCTACGCCCAGCTGACGCCGGGCGTACGCAACGGTTCTGTGGAGTTCGACACGAAGACGCTCAGCCCAACGTATAAGCTGACGATCGGGCTGCCGGGGCGTTCGAACGCGCTGACCATCGCCCGGAGGTTGAACCTCCCCGAGGAGATCGTCGAAGAGGCGCGACAGATGGTCTCGGCGGAGGATCTGCGCACCCAGGATATGCTAGACGACATCCATCGCCTACGAGTGAAGATGGCACAGGAGCGAGAGGACGCTCATACCTCCCGTACCAAGGCCCAGCGAGCGGCCCGGGAGCTACAAGAGCGCCTCGCCTCCATTGAGGAGGAGCGAGAGGAGATCCTGCGGGAGACCCGGGAGGAGGCGAAAGAGAGGCTGGGCATCCTTCAATCCGAGGTGCGCCAGCTGCGACGTCGCCTGAGGGCCGCCGCCGCACCAATGGAAGCGGTAGGGGCCGTCGAGGAGAAGCTAGCGTCGCTGGAAGCGCACATGCCCAAGGTGGAGCCTCGCAAGCCGCCGCCCCCTGAGGTGAGGGAACACCTGGATGAGGCCCTCCAACAACCGATCGGCGTCGGCGACACGGTCTGGGTGCGTCCACTGAACTCGAAAGGGGAGGTTCTGAAGGTGGACGAGGGGGAAGCCGAGGTGCAGGTGGGACGGATTCGCACCCAGGTGAGCCTATCGGCGCTCGAGCCACGGAAGGAAGAGAAAGCGGAGCCGGCGTCGGGAGGCATTCAGGTCAGTGTGGCGACCCCTTCGTCGCCAGGCAGCAGCATCGACCTGCGAGGTCAGACCGTGGACGAGACGTTGAAGCGGCTGGATCAGTACCTGGATCAGGCCATGCGCGCCGGGCTGTCCCAAGCACGGATCATCCACGGCAAGGGCACAGGCGCGCTGCGGCACGCCGTGCGCAGCTTCTTGGCCCACCACCCACTGGTCAAGAGCTATGAAGGCGCTGACTACCGCGAGGGCGGAGAAGGCGTCACCGTCGCCGACATCGTGCAGCGGTAGCGGAGGCTTAAAGGGAAGAGGAGGAGCTGTTGAGCAACAGAATCAGAGTCGAGGTCTGGCTCTACGGACCGATCCATCGCTACGCGGATGAGGTGAGCGAGAGCATCGTCGAAGAGCGGACGGTAGGGAGCGCCCATGCGGAACTTCATCTCAGGCTGGCGGAAGGTAGCACGGTGGAGGATCTACTCGACCATCTGAGTCTTCCATCCGCGGAGAAAGGGATCACGTTCATCAACGGGAAACTGGCTGCGATGCCGGGCGTCGAAGCGGACCGGAGCGTCGAACTACGCGAGGGCGACCGGGTGGGGATATCGCATCGGCGCAGCATGTGGCCATTCCAGTATCGCTTTGGGGCCAGTATGGGGGACGAGCTGCAAGAGACGTTCCGCCAAAGAAAGGATCGCGGCATCCATCACGCGTACACCGAGCCGGAGTAGCTTGACACACAACTCAATCAGGTGTATAAAGGCAGTGGAGCAGGCTCCATAAGAGACTACCGTTAACAACAGCATAGTCTTCCGACTCATCTGTCCCTGGTCAGGGCGGGTGAGCGATAAGGTATGGGGAGTGATCTCCGTGCCCGCCGTGTTTGCGAAGGAGGCAGATCTGCATTTGACGTAATACCAAGTGCAGGAAGCCTCCTTTTTTGTATTCAGCTTAATGCTCAACCTCAAGAGGGAGGTACCAAGAGAATGGTCAAGATGCTACGCGTCAATATGACGGACCGCACCGCCACCTACGAGGATGCCCCTGAGAAGTACCAGCACCTCGCAGGTCGCGGTCTCACATCAACTATCATCTACGAGGAGGTAGATCCCACCTGCCATCCCCTGGGGCCCAACAACAAGCTGGTCTTCGCCCCAGGCATCGTCACCGGCACCGTGGCCCCTACGTCAGGTCGGATCTCCGTCGGCGGCAAGTCCCCCCTCACCGGCACGATCAAGGAGTCGAACGCCGGCACGAAATGGGCCCAGCAGTTGGCCAAGCTGGGCATCAAAGCCATTGTGGTCGAAGGTCGACCGGAAGAGGAGGGTTGGTGGGGCCTGCACGTCAGCAAGGACGGCGTTGAGTTCTTCGACGCCGAGGAGTACGCCGGTCGGGGCCTGTACGAGATGGCGCCATCGGTGTTCGAGCGCTTCGGCGATCGGGTGGGGATGATGAGCATCGGCATCTCCGGCGAGAGGAAGTACGCCAACTCCGGCCTCTGCTTCAACGACCGGAAGAACCGTCCCAGTCGCTACTCCGGACGGGGCGGCCTGGGCGCGGTGGCCGGCAGCAAGGGCCTCAAGATGATCATCGTCGACGACAGCGACGCCCCGGGCGTGGAGATCGCCGACAAGGAGCTCTTCGATCAGGGGCGCAAGAAGCTTGCCAAAGCACTGACCAGCCACGCCATCACCAAACCGAAGGGCGGCCTAAACACCTACGGCACGGCTGTGCTGGTGAACATCGTCAACGAGGCCGGCGCCTACCCCACCCGCAACTTCCGCGAGGGGCGCTTCGAGGGCGCGGCGACCACCTCGGGCGAGGCGATCTTCGAGGGGAACAAGGAGCGGCTGGGCAAGGAACTCTACAACCACGCCTGCCACCCCGGCTGCGTGATCCAGTGCTCGAACACGTGGCACGACAAGGACGGTGAGGAGATCGTCTCCTGCATCGAGTATGAGACGACGTGGGCGATGGGCGCTAACTGCGGCATCGACGATTTGGACACGGTGGCCAAGCTGACCTGGCTGTGCAACGACCTGGGGCTGGACACCATCGAGGCCGGCGACACCATCGCCGTGGCGATGGACTCCGGGCTGGCGGCGTTCGGCGACGGCGAGACAGCGATCAAGTGGCTGGACGAGGACATCCGCGAGGGCACGCCGCTGGGGCACATCATGGGCCAGGGCACGGAGTTCACGGCCAACGCTTTCGGCAATGAGCGCTCGCCCACGGTGAAGGGCCAGGCTATGCCGGCCTATGAGCCCCGCGGGATCAAGGGCATCGGGATGACGTACGCCATCAGCACCATGGGGGCCGACCACACCTCGGGCTACACCATCGCCCCGGAGATTCTGGCATGTGGCGGGGACCTGGATCAGTTCGACCGGGATAAGGCGGACGTGGTGCGGGCCTTCCAGCAGACGACGGCGTTCATTGACACCTCGGGGCACTGCCTGTTCATCGCCTTCGCGATCCTCGATATCGCGGAGGGCTTCGAGGGTCTGGTGGAGGAGTGCAACGGCGTGCTGGGCACCGACTGGACGGGGGACGACGTGACGCGCATCGGCCAGGAGATCCTGGACAAGGAGCTGGCCTTCAACCGGGCGGCCGGCTTCACCGAGGTGGACGATCGCATGCCGGAGTTCATGTTGTACGAGAAGCTCCCGCCGCACGACGTGACGTGGGACGTGCCGAACGAGACGTTGGACGCGGTGTTCGG
>CAYQZG010000008.1:0-1174 GCA_964421785.1 uncultured Anaerolineales bacterium | reverse complement strand
CGCTGAGCAGCCGGTAGGCCAGCGGCGCGATCCACCCCTTCAGCGTCCGACCCCGCAGCGCACGATCGAGGTCGGCGATCAGATCATCGGCGTGCTCCAGCCCGATGCTGGCGCGCACGATGCCGTCGCCCATCCACTCCCGGATGCGACGCTTCTGCGCCGCGCTGAGATAGGCGACGTCGTCGACGTAGATGTCGGTGGGATAGTAGAAGAGCAGACTGTGGGCGTGGCCCAGCGACGTGGCGTACTTGAAGAGGCGGATCTTCTCGGCCAGGGTGACGGCCGCGCCCAGACCTCCTTTGAGCTGGAAGGTGAGCATGCCGCCGAAGGCCGACATCTGGCGGCGCGCCAGGTCGTGGTGCGGGTGGCTCTCCAGCCCGGGGTAGACCACGCGCTCGACGCGCGGGTGGCCCTCCAGGAAGCGTGCTATGCGCAAAGCGTTCTCACCGTGGCGCTCCATGCGCAGCGGCAGCGTGGTCAGGCCCCGCATGATGAGCCAGGCGTTGAAGGGACTCATGGCCCCGCCCAGGTGGATCAGCATGTCCTGACGGATGCGGCGGATCCCCTCTCCTGGCCCCAGCACCACCCCGCCCACGGCATCGCCCTGCCCGTTGAGATACTTGGTCAGGCTGTGGACCACGTAGTCAGCGCCCAGGTCGAGCGGGCGCTGGAGCAGCGGCCCGGCGAAGGTGGAGTCGACCGCCAGCAGCGCCCCCGCGTTGTGGGCCAGCGCGGCGAGGGCAGCGATATCGGCGATGCGCAGGATGGGGTTGGCCGGGGTCTCGGCGTAGAGCAGCTTCGTCTCCGGACGGAGCGCGGCTTGCACCGCATCCAGGTCGCTGGTGTTGACCAGGCTGACGTCGATGCCGAAGCGCGGCAGGTGCTCGCCCAGGAGCTCGACGGTCCCGGCGTAGCAGACCTCGCTGGCCACCACGTGGTCGCCGCTGCCCAGGAAGGTGAAGAGGAGGGAGGCGACGGCGGCCATGCCGCTGGCGGCCGTGAGGGCCGCCTCGGCGCCCTCCAGGGCGGCCAGCCGGTCCTCCAGGGCGCGCAGGGTGGGGTTGCTCCAGCGGGTGTAGACGTGGGGTGGGCGCTCCGACTCCATCATCAGCGCGTCGAACAGCTCGGGGCCGAAGCCGGGCAGTTCGAAGGAGGTCGCCATGTGGATCGGCGC
>CAYQZG010000007.1:14038-58408 GCA_964421785.1 uncultured Anaerolineales bacterium | reverse complement strand
GCCCATTTCCGAGAGCTCTGGTATCCCGATCTCTTCGAGCGGGCCGACTATGGGGGGTGGCAAGCGCAGGGTAGCAAGAGCCTGGGCGAACGCGCCGCGGAGCACGTAGAGGAGATCCTGGCAAAGCACCAGCCAACACCCCTGCCAGAGGACGTGGCAGCCGAGGTGCACGCCATCGTCCAACGGGCAGCCGCTGGCGACGCTTAAGCGACAAACCGCCCAGAACGATCCAAAGGCACGTCAAGACAGTGCGTTGCCCCCAGGGGCAACGCACTGTCCGTTTGCCCCACCAACGACTTCATTCGATTGACGGCTTCCAACGTGCCTTCGCCCGCCTTGTGCTCGGAGATGTCCGACGTGATGTCTGAAGCTCAGACGCCCCCATCGCGCAGCTTGCGCTCCAGGCGCGAGAGCCGATGACGTAACTCGGCCAGCGAGTTGTCCCGGCGTGTGCCCGGACGCCAGGCCTTCACCCTTTCCAGCGCCGCCCTCGTCCAGCTGGCCGCTCGCACCAGGTCCTCCACGTGCCATTCGAAGTACTTCGCCAACTCGACGTGCGCCAGGACAGCGCCGGTCTCCTCGCTTGATTCGAGGGCCATCTGCTGCCAGAAGGCGAAAGCCTCGTCGCGCCGCTCATCTCGTTTCAGGAGATACGCCAGCTCGCGCAGCGCTCGGATGCGCAGCTGTGAACCCGGTCTCGAACAGAGCCGAAGCGCATGCCGGTAGGCACGCTCTGCGTCGTCGTCCCGCCCCTCGTCGGCATACCAGCGGCCCAGAGCATAGAACTCTGCTCCGCCCAACGCTCGACCTTCATCGCCCTCCTCATCGGGCCAAGGATCCGCATATGCCCAACAGAGGCGCGCGGCAAGGGTGACCATGCTCAAGATATCGATCTTGTTGTGATACAGCACGCGCTTCATGTCGCGAGCGTCCCCGGTGCGGAGGTAGTTGCGGTAGAGGAAGGGGATGACGCCGCTCGGGACATCGGCCTGTTGGCGGTGCACGCCCAGCACGTCTCGTTCCAGGGAGGTGAGGGCACACGAGGAGAGCGCATAGCGCCACAGGCGTCGGGCGGGATGGAGCAGATCGACGTGCACCTTCCCCCGCAATGGCGGAACCACACGCGCCAGGATGAAACGATTCTCGATGATCGGCACGTCGAAGGCCCGACCGTTGAAGGAGACCAGGGCCTCAAACTCGGGCAAGCGCTCCATCAGCGCCTCCACCATCGCGGGCTCGTCTCCGGGGTCTCGCAGGAAATACTGCTGCAGGTGAAACTGATCCCCATCGAAGAAACCCAATCCGATGATGAAAGCCATCGTCCCCGTGCCACCGGAGAGTCCGGTCGTCTCTGTGTCCAGGAAACAAGCACGCCCGATGTCCACATCGGACACCCGCTCATCCCGCTCCACCTGAGCAACGGACTGCGGGGATAGCTCCAGGAACGACGAAAGGGGCAAGTCACCATGGGCATAATCGAGCGGGTAGCAAGCTTCGGCGACGAAACACTGGCCGTGGGAGGTGGTATGAAATCGACCGGAGACGAGATCCTCTATGGCGGTGGAGCGACGTGACTCCCGAGCCTGTAACTCTCGGACGCCCTTCACCACCCCCAGCTCGCGCAGTCGGCGTCTCAGATCCTCACGCATCATCTACGAACTCGAAGGCACAGAATCGAACAGTCCCGCCGGAGGAGCAGCCCACGTCATCAACGAGGGGAGGAAAGAACCCCAAGACACCTCCACCTGCATGCCGTGGCGCTAGAGCGGATAGGCACCCTCCAGTCGCAGCAGCGTCTCCTTCGCTTGTAGCCCAGACCCGAAGCCCGTCAGAGCCCCCCTGGCCCCAATCACTCTGTGACACGGGATCACGATGGGCAGCGGATTCGCCCCCACCGCCCCACCCACCGCTCGGGAGGCTTTCGGCCTCCCGACCAGCTGCGCAATGTCACCATACGTAGCGGTCGCGCCGTAGGGAATCCGCACCACCTGGCTCCAGACTGCCTTCTGGAAGCTTGTGCCACGCACATCCAGCGGCAGATCGAACACACGTCGGGAACCGGCGAAGTACTCGCGCAGTTGAGACACGGCGCCCGCCACTGCTTCCGGTTCCTCGCGCGGCTCGCCCGGTCCCACGTGCTTGGAGAGCCAGCTACGAAAGGCGCCAGATCGCGCCCTGCCCAGAGAGATCTTACAGAGCCCTACCTGGGTCGAAGCAACCCATACAGTACCGAGCTGAGATTCCAGACGAGCATAAGCGACCTCTTCAATCACATTTTCCTCCCAAACAATCAGTTCAGCCTCCGCAGACTGCACCGTCACCGCTCCCACCCGGTCACCTCCCGACCAGGCATCGGACGGTCGCGTTGACTAAAGAAGCGACGAAAGATCCGAGACGCACTCCAAAACGACATTTGCCGCGGATCGCTCCAACTCACCTTTCTCGCCAAAGCCACACGTGACCGCCACCGCTTTCGCTCCGGCACGTCGGGCGCTCTTGACGTCCACCACCGTGTCCCCCACCATCGCGCACCGCTCCGCCAGAATGCCCAGCTGCTCCGCCGCCTCGTGGATGGGGGCAGGATGAGGTTTCAGGCGCCAGGTTGCCTCACGTGTCACGACAACGTCAAAAATATCACACAAATCGTGTTGAGCCAGGAAAGCCTCGGCGTCCTCCTGCCCCCGCGTGGTAACGATGGCTAGCCGATAGCGCTGCTGCAGGTCGGCCAGCATGGTCTTGGCCCCCGCCATCAGCCGGTAATCCGGTTCATCGGTGGCGCCTCGCAAGCGACGCAGCCACGTCCAGATACCCAACAATGGAGCGTCCAGTCCCAGCGCATCCAACGCCGTCATCAATCCGTTGAGGGGTGTCTCGGCCAACATCACCAGATGTCGCGCGTTCCGGTATAGGCCGGGCCAGCCCAACCGCTGAAGCTTAAGCGCGAGGCTCTCCACAACCTGGTCGTCCGTATCCATCAATGTCCCATCCAGATCGAACAAGACGGCGTCAATCGCAACCGGATCGATGGCGGTTCTCCCATGATCAGCCATAGTGCAGTGACTATACATTGACAATCGATGACTGTCAATCTCCTTCGTAGTGAACACCCCCTCCTCCGCTTGCCTCTATCCCCTTCCCACCTATAATGCGTCCACGATGGATCTCAGCGATGTCTTGAGTGCCTTGCGACAAGACCCTTCCTTCATGCGCTGCGTGACTGCCTGGGAGCGCGTTCCCGCTCGACGGGCGCGCACCACACGCTGGCCAAAGAGCATCGACCCCCGCCTGGTCGCAGCCATCCAAAACCAGGGTGTGGAACGGCCCTACGTCCACCAGGCTGAGGCCATGGAGGCTGTGCTGGAGGGCAAGCACGTCGTCCTCTCCACATCCACTGCCTCCGGTAAGACGCTGGCCTACAACGGGCCTGTCCTCAACACGCTCTTGAACGACCCCGGGGCCTGTGCCCTGTACCTCTTTCCCACCAAGGCACTGGGCCACGACCAGATCGCTAACCTCCAATCACTGGTCTCCAGCCTCCAGGCCCAGACCTCCAACATCAGAGCGCCCATCGCCGTACGCCCCTACGACGGCGACACCCCGTCGGCACACCGCTCGACGATCCGCAGTGAGGCACGCCTGCTGGTCACCAACCCCGACATGCTCCACGTAGGTATCCTGCCCCACCACACGCGCTGGTTACGCTTCTTCAGCAACCTGCGCTACGTGGTGCTTGACGAGATCCACACCTATCGCGGCGTCTTCGGCGGACATGTGGCGAACGTGCTGCGGCGTCTACAGCGCATCTGCCGCTTCTACGGCGCCGACCCGCGCTTCATCTGCGCCTCCGCCACCATCGCCAACCCGCGTCAGCTGGCAGAACGCCTGATCGAGTCGCCGGTCCTGTTGGTGGACGACGACGGCGCGCCGCGAGGGGAGAAACACGTCGTCTTCTACAATCCACCGCTGGTCGACGAACAGCTGGGCATCCGTCGCAGTGCCACGCTGGCATCGAAGGACGTGGCGGCGAGATTCCTGGAGGCCAACGTCCAGACCATCGTCTTCGCCCGCGCCCGCCTGACCACCGAGGTGCTGTTGGGCTACCTCCGCGACGCCGTCACCGTCGCCGGGAATGACGCGCAAGCCGTGCAGGGCTACCGCGGCGGCTACCTCCCCGGCGAGCGACGCGCTATCGAACGCGGTCTGCGCGAGGGTGAGATCCGCGGCGTCGTGGCGACCAACGCTCTCGAGCTCGGCGTCGACATCGGTCAGCTCAGTGCCTGCGTGATGACGGGTTACCCGGGCACCGTCGCCAGCGCCTGGCAGCAGGCCGGGCGCGCCGGACGACGGGCAGGGCTCTCCAGCGCCATCGTGATCGCCAGTGCCCTGCCGCTCGACCAGTACGTGATCAGCCATCCCGAAGCCTTCTTCGGCCAGCCGGTGGAACACGCCCTGCTGGACCCCAACAACCTGATCGTGCTGACCAACCATCTGGCGTGCGCCGCTTTCGAGCTCCCCTTCGAGCCTGGCGAACCGTTCGGAGACTTCGACGAGGCCGGGGACATCCTGGACGTGCTGGCCGACGAGGGCCTTCTACACGGCTACGACGGTCATTACGCTTGGATCGGCGAGGGGTATCCGGCCGCCGATCTCTCGCTGCGCACGAATTCGCCGGACAACGTCGTCATCCAGGCCGTGGAAGGAGGGCAAGACGATAAGCCAATCGTGATCGGCGAGATGGACCGGCCCAGCGCCCCAATGCTGATTCACGAGGGCGCTGTCTATCTGCATGGCGGTGAAACGTACGTCGTCGAGTCCCTTGACTGGGATGAGGGGCTCGCCTGCGTCCGCTCCGCCGAGCTCGACTACTACACCCGCGCCAGCTCGACGACGGAGGTCGAGGTGCTGGACGTGCTGCGTTCCACAGGGCCGGGGAAGGAGAAAGCGAGGAGAGCCCACGCCTACGGCGAGCTCCTCGTCACCACGCACGCGACCGGCTATCGCCGCATCAAGCGCTACACCCACGAGGTGTTGAGCTGGGCCCCCATCGACCTGCCGAAGCAGCAGATGCATACCATCGGCACCTGGATCACGCTTTCCGAAGAGCTCACAGAGGACCTACAGCAGGCCGGTATCCTCAAGCCCAAAATCGACTACGGGCCTAACTGGGAGGCCCAGCGTACCGCTGCCCGCGCCCGCGACGGCCACCGGTGTCGCCGCTGCGGCGCACCGGAACGTGATGGACGCCAACACGACGTCCACCACCTTACCCCCTTCCGCGTTTTCGGGTATGTGCCGGGCAAGAACGATCTCTACAAGCTCGCCAACCGGCTGGAGAACCTGATCACCCTCTGCCCCAGCTGCCACCGTCGTGCCGAGCGGGCGCGCGGAACCCGGGGCGCGCTGGGGGGCCTGGCCTATCTGTTGCGCAACCTGGCGCCACTCCATCTGATGTGTGCGCCGGGCGACCTCGGTTCGGCGGTACAGGCCCGCGCGTCGGACACGGGACTGCCCACGGTGACGCTCTACGACAGCGTGCCGGGCGGCGCCGGTCTGAGCGCCCAGCTGTACGAGATCCGCGAGGAGTTGCTGGAGGCAGCGCTGGAACGGGTAAGAGACTGCCCGTGCACCGCCGGCTGCCCGGCTTGTGTCGGGCCGGCCGGGGACGTCGAGCCCGACGCCAAATCGCTGACGGAACGCCTGCTGCAGGCACTAATGCGCTTTCACACAACAGACCTTGACATTTTGCCTGCTCCCAGCCCCCGTCTCGGGGGCGACTAGCGCGTGTTATCAAGCCTACTCCGGAGCCTACGCCCCCGAGACGGGGGCTCAGAGCTAATGGAGAAGTTCAGGCTAGATGTGTGAAATGGCGCTCGCAAAGCGACAAATCAGTATGCTAGAAGACACCTAGGAGACATCATGGACAAAGCACAGCTCCTCTACCTGTCCCAGGCCGACGTCGAGGCCGTGGGCCTGACCATGGCGGAGATCGTCGACCTGGTCGAGACCGCGTTCCAGGAGAAAGGTAACGGCCGGATTGAGATGCCGCCCAAACCGGGCATCCACCCCGGCGAGGGCGACAACTTCATCCACGCCATGCCCGCCTACATCCCCGCCATGCACTCGGCAGGCGTGAAGTGGGTGAGCGGCTTCCCCGAAAACCACGAGCGCGACCTGCCCTACATCACCGGCCTGCTCATTCTCAACGACCCGGAAACCGGACTGCCCATCGCGGTCATGGACTGCGTCTGGATCACGGCGATGCGGACGGCCGCCGCCACCGCCGTCGCCGCCCGACGGCTGGCGCGCCCCGATTCGTCCACCCTCGGCGTCCTGGGCTGCGGCGTCCAGGGGCACACCAACACCGAGGCGCTCAACGTCCTCTTCCCCTTGGAGAAGGTGATGGCCTTCGACGTGAACGCAGATGCGGTCAACACGTTCGCGGAGGACATCTCCTCACGCTTCGACCTGGAGGTCGTACCCGCCCAGAACCCTGAGCAAGCAGTCACCGGCTGCGACATGGTCGTCACCGCCGGCCCGATCCTGAAGAAGCCGCACGCCACCATCCAGCCGGGCTGGATGGACCGCGGCGCATTCGCCTCCCTGGTGGACTTCGACTCCTACTGGCACCCCGAGGCGATGAAGGAGGCCGACAAGTTCTGCACCGACGACGTGCCACAGCTGCGACACTACCAGGAGGTCGGCTACTTCCAGGACATCCCGCCGATCCACGCCGACGTGGGCGAACTGGTCGTGGGAGAGAAACCCGGTCGAGAGGCCCGCGACGAGCGCACCATGACGTGCAACCTGGGGCTGGCGATCGACGATATGGCCGTGGCACCCGCCATCTACCGGCGAGCTCGGGAGAAAGAGATCGGCACGTGGCTGCCGCTATAGGCCCTCACCGGGTGAAAGGAGATCAGATGTTCTCTAACGACCTGACATTCAGACCGCGCATGGCCGTGCTCAACGAGGACCAGATCGAACAGATCCATCAGGCCACGCTCGAAGTCCTGGAGCGCACCGGCGTTCAGGTCACCCACGCCCGGGCCCTGGAGCTGCTGGACGGCGCCGGCGCGCGTGTGGACGGCGACCGGGTGCACATTCCCTCGTGGATGGTGGAGGACGCCATTCGCCAGGCCCCGCCGCGTGTGGTGCTTGGCAATCGGTCGGGGGAACGGCGGGTCTTCCTGGAGGGAGACAAGGTCTGGTTCGGACCGAGCCTGGACTGCATCGATTATCTGGACCCCCTCACGGACGAGCGTCGTCGCTTCGTCAGCGACGACTGCCGTATCACGTCCACCGTCGCCGACGCCCTTCCGAACTATACGTGGGTCATGACCATCGGCATGGCGGATGACGTGCCGCCCGATATCGCCGACCGGGTGATCGCCAAGCAAGTCTTCACCCACACGGAGAAGCCGCTGGTCTTCTGCTGCAAGGACGTCAACAGCGTACGCGACATCTACGAGATGGCCCTGCTCATCGCGGGGGGTGAGGAGCAGTTCCGGCAGGCGCCAACCTGCGTCCACTACTCGGAGCCGATCTCCCCGCTCCTCTACTACGATCCGGCCGTGGAGAAGATCCTCTTCTGCGCCGAAAACGGCATCCCGCTGATCAACTATCCGGCGCCGCAGGCCGGCAGCACCGCGCCGGCGACCTTCGCCGGCGAGATCATACAGGGCAGCGCCGAGTCGCTTAGCGGCCTTGTGCTGGCGCAGCTCGTCAATCCAGGGGCGCCCTTCATCTACGGCGCGTTTGCCACCGTGATGGATATGCGGACCACCGTCTTCTCCTACGGCGCGCCCGAGATGAGCCTGATGGTAGCGGCGATGTCGCAGATGGCGCAGCACTATCGACTCCCCTTCTTTGGCACGGCCGGTTGCTCCGATGCCAAGTTCCCCGACGCGCAGGGCGCTGCGGAGGCCGCCTTCTCCTGTCTGGCCTCTGCCCTCGTCGGCGCCAACCTGGTCCACGACGCCGGATGGCTGGATCACGGATCGGTGGCTTCACCGGCCTACATGGTGCTGGTCAACGAGATCCTGCACATGGTGAAGCAGTTCATGTCCGGTATGCCCATCAATGACGGCACCTTGGCCCTAGAGGTCATAGACCGCGTTGGGCCGGGGGGACACTACCTGGAAGAGGAACACACCTACCGCCACTTCAAGGACGTATGGTACTCGGACCTCCTCGATCGCACCATCCTGGATGAGTGGCGAGCGCAAGGCGAGCGACAATTCGCTGATAGACTGCGCAAAAAGACAGGAGAGGTGATGGAGCATAAGCCGGCGCCGTTACCCGGCGACGTGCTCGCCGAAATGGACGCAATGGCGGAACACTGGGAGTAGATTGAGTCCGTAGCGACCGAAGGAGGAACGCGGTGTATCAGCATGTCTTCCACGCCGTCGACACGCACACCGCCGGCGAGCCCACGCGAGTGGTCGTGGCCGGCGTCCCATTCCTGCAGGGCACGATGGCGCAGAAGCGTCGTCAGCTGCAGGAGGAGCACGACGTCATTCGCACCACCTTGATGCACGAACCGCGCGGCCACGCCGATATGTTCGGCGCGATCATCATGGAACCGGCTCATCCCCAAGCCGATATCGGCGTGGTGTTCATGGACACCGGCGGCTATCTGACCATGTGCGGTCACGGCTCCATCGGCGTGGTCGTCGCCGCCCTGACGACCGGCCTGGTGCCAGTCGAGGAGCCGACGACCGAGATACTTATGGATACCCCGGCGGGGCTGGTTCGGGCCCGCGCTCAGGTTCAGGATGGCCGTATCGGCAAGATCTCCGTAGAGAACGTGCCCGCCTTCCTATACCGCAGCGGCGTGGACGTGGAGACACCCGCGGGGTCGGTGCAGCTCGATATCGCCTTTGGCGGGAACTTCTTCGCCTTGGTGCCGGCGAAGAGCCTGGGACTGGAGATCAATCTAGCCCATCTGCCCGAGCTGATAGAGCGCGGTATGGCTATCCGCACCGCCATCGACGAACAGGTCGACGTCGTCCACCCCACGCAGCCGCACATCGACAGCGTCGATCTGGTCGAGATCTACGAGGATCTGGAGGAGACGGAGGCCGCTGGGCTACCGGAGGCCGCTGCGCTACCGGGGGCCGATTGCCGCAACGTGGTCGTCTTCGGCGAAGCCCAGGCCGATCGATCACCCTGTGGCACCGGCACCAGTGCCAAAATGGCAGCCCTCTACGCCAAGGGCCATCTCGATCTTAGGCGCCCATTCGTCAACGAGAGCCTCATCGGCACCCGCTTCACCGGACGCCTGCTGCGGGAAGAGCAGATCGGAGACCGAACCGCCGTCGTGCCGGAGATCACGGGGAACGCCTACGTGACCGGCTTCCAGCAGTTCGTCGTGGACCCCAACGATCCCCTCAGATTCGGTTTCCATCTGGCTCCTGGAGCGTAGTCAGATCACCAACCTCTGAAGCAGCCTCCCGGCCAAATAGCTGCCCACCTGGCACGCGAGCCGGACGGCCCACCCGGGCTATCCGGCTCGCGCAGCTTCTAGCAGGAAAATAGTTGACAAGTTTACTCAACTATAGTATAATTGTGATGGAGCATAATGGGGGCAGGTATGATACGAGTTTCGACGAAGGGACGGTATGCGCTGCGAGCCATGGTCGACTTGGCTACCCACACCGACAACGGGCCGGTAGCACGCCGCGACATCGCAGAGCGACAGGATATATCGGCCGATTACGTGGCTCAGCTCTTCCGACCACTGCAGGACGCAGGCTTAGTCGAGGGGATCAAAGGGCCTGGCGGCGGCTATCGTCTAACCCGAGCGCCCGGTGACATTCGCGTGCGAGACGTGGTGGAAGCCGTGGAGGGCCCGTTGGCGCTAGCGCCATGCGAGGATCGGCGGCAGGGCACACCCTGCCCCCGCGCCGATCACTGCGCAACGCGCGGGCTTTGGGAGCGACTATCAGAGGCCATCACAGACTTGCTGGATGCCTACACGCTGCAGGATCTACGCAGCGAGGCCGAGGCCTTGGGCTGATCTTGGATGTGCCGGTCGAGATGCGATTAAGGGTCAGGAGACGGAGGATGAACGAAGAAACGACGATAAAGGCTGAGACGAGAGAGAACAACGTGACGCTACCCGTGCGCGGCATGACGTGCGCCTCGTGCGTGGCTCACGTTGAGAAGGCGCTGAAAGGCGTGGAGGGCGTCGGTGAGGTCAACGTCAACTTGGCCACCGAGAAAGCCAGTCTCGACTTCCGAACGGACGCCGTCAAGGTTGGCGATCTGGTGAGCGCCGTGCAGGAGACGGGTTACGAGGTTCCGACCGAGACGACGACGCTGGACATTGATGGTATGACCTGTGCCTCCTGCGCCAACCACGTGGAGCAGGCCCTGAACAAGGTATCGGGCGTGGTCGATGCCAGCGTCAATCTGGCCACGGAAAGGGCCACGGTCACCTACGTGACCGAGACCACCGGTCGCGTCGACTTCAAGAAAGCGGTTCGAGAGGCGGGCTACGAGGTGGTAGAGAGGGCGCGAGGAAGCGCCGTCGTGGTGGAGGAGAAGGAGCACGAAAACGAAGTGGTACGCAAGATGCGCCGGGCTCGTTTACGCATGCGCACAGCCTGGCTCTTCACGGTGCCCATCGTCCTCTGGATGATCGCCGAGATGTTCTTCGGCATCGTATGGCCCAACGAGACCATCTTCAACCTCGGCATGATCGCGCTGGCGCTGCCGGTGCTCTTCTGGGTCGGCCGCCGCACGTTCAAGAGCGGCCTGACGGCTGTGCTCCACGGTTACGCCAACATGGACACGCTGATCACCCTCGGTACCGGCGCATCGCTGCTCACCGGCCCGGCCTCGTTCTTCTTCCCCGTGGCCAACTACGCCGGTGTATCGGCGATGATCATGGCCTTCCATCTGACCGGACGCTACGTTGAGGAGTCCGCCAAGGGACGCGCCTCCCAGGCGATCCGCAAGCTCCTGGAGCTGGGAGCCAAGACGGCGCGCGTCGTCCGAGACGGCGAGGAAGTGGAGCTGCCCATCGACGAGGTCCAGGTGGGCGACGTGATGGTCATCCGCCCCGGCGAGAAGATCCCCACCGACGGCGTCGTCCTGTCGGGGGAGAGCGCCGTCGACGAGTCGATGGCCACCGGCGAGTCGATGCCGGTCAACAAGCAGAAGGGGGACGAGGTCATCGGCGCCACCGTCAACCAGGAGGGGCTGCTCAAGGCGCGGGCCACCAAGGTGGGCAAGGATACCTTCCTCGCGCAGGTGATCAAGCTGGTCGAGGAGGCGCAGGGCTCCAAGGTGCCCATCCAGGCGCTGGCGGATCGGGTGACGGGGGTCTTCGTGCCCGTGGTGATGACCATCGCCGCGCTGACCTTTCTGGTTAACCTGCTCTTCCCCGCTTCGATGAACGCCCTGGTGGAGGTGGGCTCCTTCCTGCCCTGGGTCAACCCCAGCCTGAGCGCCGTCACGTTGGCCATCGTCTCGATGGTGGCCGTGCTGGTCATCGCCTGTCCCTGCGCGCTGGGCCTGGCGACCCCGACGGCGTTGATGGTCGGCAGTGGGATGGGAGCCGAGCACGGCATCCTCATCCGCTCGGGCGAGGCGATTCAGACCCTGAAGGACGTGGCCGTCGTCATCTTCGACAAGACGGGGACCATCACCAAGGGGAAGCCCGAGGTCACGGACGTGATCGGAATGGCCAATGAGCAGATGACCCATGACCAAATACTGCGCTGGGCGGCATCGGCGGAGCGAGGGAGCGAGCATCCCCTGGGCCGCGCCATTGTCGAGCGCGCGCAGAACGAGGGCATCCCGCTGGATGAGCCGCGGGACTTCCGGGCCATCCGAGGCCGAGGTGTCACCGCGCTTCTGGAGGGGAAGCACGTGCTGGTCGGATCCCGCCGGCTGATGGAGGAGCAGGGATTAAGCCCCACCTCGTTTGAGCAGACGCTGCAGGAGCTTGAGAGCGAGGGTAAGACAGCCATGCTGGTGGCCGTGGGCGATAGGTTGGTCGGGGTGATCGCCGTGGCGGACACGCTGAAGGCGGATTCGGCGGACGCCATCGCCGCGCTCCACCGTATGGGGCTGGAGACAGCGATGATCACCGGCGACAATCGGCGCACGGCCGACGCTATCGCAAAACGCGTGGGCATGGATCACGTGATGGCCGAGGTGCTGCCCGACGGCAAGGTCGCCGAGGTGCAGACGCTGCAGGAGCGCTTCGGTTCGGTCGCCTTCGTCGGCGACGGCATCAACGATGCCCCGGCGCTGACGCAGGCCAACGTGGGCATCGCCATCGGCACCGGCACCGACATCGCCATCGAGGCCAGCGACGTGACGCTGGTTCGCGGCGAGCTGACCGGCGTGGTCGAGGCGGTGAACCTGAGCCGGGCCACGTTCCGCAAGATCAAGCAGAATCTGTTCTGGGCCTTCTTCTACAACGTGATCATGGTCCCGCTGGCCGTCATCGGCTGGATGCACCCGGTGCTCTCGGAGATCGCCATGGCGACATCGTCCGTGACCGTGGTCACCAACGCCAACACGCTGCGCCGTGTCGACATCCGACCGGATTACGTGAAGGAGAAAGAGGAGGAGCCGCGGCCGGAGATGGTCAGCCAGCCGGCCGGAAGCCCGGCGTGAGCAGACATAGGGATGGACCTGGGGGCGCCCCATCGGGCGTCCCCGGGCTCAGAGTACGCCGGCCCCCAGCAGGACTCCCATAGCGATGAATGCTATGCCTGAGACCCAGAGCAGAACGCGCCGGGAGATGAGCCGGCACAGCATACTTCCACCAAGGGTGCCCAGCGCTGTGATGACGACCAGAGCCAGCGTTCCGCCTCCAAACACCGCCCACGGGCTCCCCCGTCCACCGGAGAGGCTCATAACGGCCAGCTGAGTCTTGTCCCCCAGCTCGGCCAGGAACAACAGACCAAACGTCCTGCCAAAGACACTCCAGTCCCACGCCGAGCTGGCCGGGCATTCGCTGCCGGCCTCACCGACACACTCACACCCCTGGCTCTGTAAGGCGCCGCTCTCCAACATCCAGGCCCGTCGGGTGACAAGCAGCCCCATGACCACGAATGCCAATGCGGCCACTAGCGTGAAGAGACCTCTGGGCACAACGCGCCCCAAGACCCGCCCGCCCAGAGCGCTCAGCCCTGTGACCAGGATCAGAGCACCGCTGGCGCCCATGAAAACAGGCCACAGCCGACGGTGCTTGCAGGTTTGCGCGATCACAGCCAGTTGCGTCTTATCGCCCAACTCAGCTATGAAGACGAATCCAAATACCGAAAGAAAGGTTTGCCAGTCCATACCTCTTCTGTAACGACCTACCTCGCGCCAACCGCTGCCAGACCCCCAAAACAAGTCCCACGTTGAGCCTACAAATCTATCGCAAATTGAGCACTTGTCAAGAGCTGCCGCAGATGATGGGGCCGAAGCCCATCGTCGGTCAGGCACTGGCACGATTCGCAGAATGAACCTACAATGACGTTCGCGGACCTCGAAGCCCCGTCCGGCCCGATTCGGAATCGGACACGATGGCTTTGCTGGTTGTCCCATCACCACCTACGACGTATAAGGAGCAGGTGACGTGCAATCTAGACAGGAAGGAAGTCAATCGATGGACACCACAACCCTGATCTTGGCAATTGCTGCCGCTATCCTGCTGATTCTCGCCTTTCGGCAGGGATCCAGTGTCGCGCTGGACGGCCTGCGGGCCGCGTGGCACACACTCCGACGCAACCTTATCCTGCTAATTCTGGGCTTCATCCTGGCCGGGCTGGTGCAGGTGCTCATTCCCAGAGAGCTGATCACCCGCTGGCTGGGTGACGAGGCCGGGATCAAGGGCGTTCTCATCGGTTGCGTGGTGGGCGGGCTGGTGCCCGGTGCGCCCTACGCCACCTTCCCCCTGGTGGCGTCCCTCTACCAGGCCGGTGCCAGCATAGGCGCGGTGGTGGGATTCGTCTCTGCCTGGGCGCTCTGGTCCATCTCGCGCCTGCCCATCGAGATGGCCCTCATCGACCCGCGACCGGCCCTGATCCGCTACGGCGTCACCTTCATCGTGCCACCCCTGGCCGGGATGCTGGCCGAGGTCGTCGACCGCTTCGTGTGATAAAGGGATACAAAAAAAGACCCGCCCTATGTGTGGCGGGTCCTGGTGGAGATGCCGAGGCCCAGATTTGAACTGGGGACACCCTGATTTTCAGTCAAGTGCTCTACCAGGCTGAGCTACCTCGGCATCACGGCGTTTATTCTAACCCAACTGACGAGGATTGTCAAGCCGCGAAAAGCCGCTTAAGAAAGAACCTCCCACACCATCTCCAGTGCCCGATCGGCGAGCCAGACGCCATCCTTACCCGTGGCTCCCCCCACCTCATAGGTCTCCTCGATCACCTCCCGTGCCGTGTTGAGGGCCACGTAGACCGTCTGAGCCTCCTCCTCGCCTATTGGTCCTCTCGCCCAGACCGCCAGACAGAGGTTCACGCCCAAGAAACTGCGCCCCTCCCGCGCCGCTGCGCGGGCCGCCTTGGCAGAGAAGTCACCCGCCTTCTTGAACTGGGGGCGGGGCAGCGCCATCAGGCCAATCGCCTCCTGCACGTCGTCCACAATCAGGCTGTTACCCAGCGCGTTGACGCCCTCCTCAGCATCGAAAAGGCGTCGACTGACGACACCGCCCTCGCCGCACTCCACGGTTCCAAGCTTCAGCTCCCGCGCGACAAGCTCTTCGGCCACACGTTCTGCGATCGCCTCCCTCACCACCAATGTCACCTCCTGACAAGACGTTGCACCGACACCACCACTGCGGAATAGGTTCATTATACGCTATCACCACACCCTGGACAACCTACGCCTAATCGACGATCAACGACGGCCTCGCGGCCGGCCATCAGGCCAACCTGCGTGGTGTTCGGTCAAGGACCTCGCACCGCTACCGCAAATGACACAGCTATCGTATAATTTGCACCATGGGTAGAGACCGTTGGCCCACTTGCGCAAACAAGAGGAGGTTCTGAGATATGCCCGAAGCGCTTGATCTCGTCAAACAGAGACTGACGAAAGCAGCCGAGACCGTCAAGGATGAAGATCTAACCTACACGGTGCCTGGCCTGTGGATCGACCTCCATCATCCCCCTGAGCGATGCGTCGTCAAGCCTTCCCGCTTCTACTTGGAACGCATCGAGTGGATCGAAGCCCGGCCCCAGGCACCTCTCATCAGCGGACAGCCCGGCGGTGAATGGTCGAGAAACGCCGTCATCTACAACACCCTGGTCAGGGCAGCCACCGGCTACGACCACAACGACGACGGTCAGGTGGGTCTAGACCCAATCGGCCACGGCTGGATGGAGACAGGCACGTTCCTCAAGACCATCGCCATGCTGCCCCTGATCAAGCGTATGGGCTTCAACACGATCCACCTGCTGCCCGTAACGGCCATCGGCGAGGATGGCCATAAAGGCACGCTCGGATCCGTCTACGCCATCCAGAACCCCTATCGCCTCGATTCACGCCTGAGCGAACCGATTCTAGGTCTAGAGCCGGAACAGGAGTTCGCTGCCCTCATTGAGGCGGCCCACCATCTGGGATTACGCGTGGTCGTCGAGCTCGTCTTTCGCACCACCTCCAAGGACGCGGACTGGGTGCAGGAGCATCCAGACTGGTTCTACTGGATCAAGGCGGACGTTCCCAATCGACAGGCCGGCGAGGAGAATGAGGAGGCTTACGGCGCACCGGTCTTCACGCAGGACGAACTGGACAGGATCAACGCTCAAGTCGGGCGAGGGAGCTTCGAGGACCTGATCCCACCGCACGCCATCTACCGTGACATGTTCACCCCCCCGCCCGAGGCTGAGAACGTCGAGAGGATCGATAGCAGCTGGATCGGGACGCTGGCGGACGGAACGCAGGTGCGCGTGCCGGGCGCCTTTGCCGACTGGCCCCCTGACGATCCCCAGCCGCCCTGGAGCGATGTCACGTACCTGCGGATGTACGACCATCCCGACTTCAACTACATCGCCTACAACACAGTGCGCATGTACGACGCATCCCTGGCACAGCCGACGAATCGGGTTGAGCCTCTCTGGGAGCAGATCGTCGGCATCCTACCCTACTACCAGCGCAATTTCGGCATCGACGGCGTGATGATCGATATGGGTCACGCGCTGCCCATGCCGCTCAAACAGCGCATGGTGGACACCGCCCACGACATGGATCCCGATTTCGCCTTCTGGGACGAGAACTTCAGCATCACCCACAAGAGCCGCGAGGAGGGGTACAACGCCGTCCTCGGCAACTACTGGTGGCTCGGCTATCGACCGGAGCAGTTCGTCGACGATATGCTGCGTCGGTGTGCTGTGTCCGGTCATCCGCTCCCCTTTTTCGCCGCACCGGAGAGCCACAACACACCGCGCGCCGCCGCTCGCCCGGGGGGCCTGGCGTACGCCCGGCTGCTCTGGGCGCTCGGTGCGCTGCTGCCGGCGCTGCCCTTCTGCCACGCCGGCTTCGAGATCGCGGAGACGATGCCTGTCAACACCGGCCTGGACTTCGCACCGGAGGAACTGCCCGACTACCCGGCCGAGGAGCTACCCCTGTTCAGCCAAGCAGCCTACGCGTGGGACAACACACCCAATCTGGTGGAATGGATCCGGCACACGCTCGACATCCGGGAACGGTACAGCCAGCTCATCTCGGATCCCGATCCCGGCACATTTGAGCTCGTCGCCTCGACCAATCCCAACGTCTGGGCCGTGGTACGCCGTCGAAACGCCCGCGCGATCTGCATCGTCTTCAACCTGAACTGGGAAGGGACAGAGGCTTTCGAGATCAAACTGCCGACAGAGCACGCCCAGATCACCGATCTGCTCAACGACGAGGTCCTCCCCTTGGCGAACGGGTGGTTAGAAGCGACCCTCAAGCCGGCGGGGTGTATCGTCGCCACAGAGTAGACCAGGGACCGGCTCAGCGACATCCTTTGAGTTTTCTTCACCTTGCCCACACAACCCGGCGACTGTATAATGATCTCGAAGTAACCCCCGCATCCCGGTCGCCGGGGACAGCGCCAGGCGTGCGGGGCGACCGTGAACGCTCAAGGAGATAGTATGGAGATAGAAGTCGCTGTTGCCAAGATAGGCAAGTGGGCCACCAGCCAAAGCGGAGACACGCTCGAGATGGTCGAGCGTCCGCAGGGCGGATTCTCTTTTGTGCTCGTGGATGGCCAGCGATCGGGACGGGCGGCCAAGGCGATCAGTAATCTGGTCGCGCGGAAGGTGATCTCCGAGCTGGCAGAGGGAGTGCGCGACGGAGCGGCCGCCCGCGCCGCTCACGATTACCTCTACACGTACAGAGGCGGCAAGGTCTCCGCTACGCTTAACATCCTCTCGGTAGATCTCATGACAGATACACTGGTGCTATCCCGCAACAGCCACTGCCCCATAGTCATCTTCATCCCCGAAGAAGGTATGAAGCTGCTTGACGAAGCGGTTGACCCTATCGGCGTACACCGAGGTACCAAGCCTTCCATCACTGAACTACCCCTGAAGGCGGGCACGTTAGCCGTCGTCTACACCGACGGCCTGGAGCGGGCAGGCTCGTGGTCAAGCCCGGTCCTCGATATCCCCGGGGCCGCCCAGGAACTTGTGGATCAAGGGGAAGCGACAGCGCAGCACGTCGCCGATACACTGCTCGGGCAAGCACTGGCACTCGAAGACGGACGACCACGCGATGATATCAGCGTGCTCGTGCTGCACATCACGGAGCGGCCGGTCGAGAACGACGTGCGTCACCTCCTCCTCAGAGTGCCATTGTAGATAAACAAGAGGTATGTGCGGAGACGAAAGGCCACAACGGACATCCTCCTGGGCTGACAAGGATACGCTAAGGTAAGTTGACTCAGCAAGGTATCTCACCTCCCAGCTTGAGCGATAGAGCGACGAAGGAAGACGCCCGAGAGAATCAGCCCCTGGTCGCCGTGGTTGGCCCCTGTGCTTCAGGCAAATCGACACTCGTGAAGCAGCTACGGCAGCGAGGCTACACCGCTCGCGAGGTGAAACAAGAACACTCTTACGTGCCGACGATGTGGCAACGCTTCACCAAGCCGGACGTGCTCATCTACCTGGACGTCTCCCAAGAGGTCGCCAGTGAGCGACGGAGCGCAGAGGCCGAGGCCACCTGGTGGGACACGTTGAACCAGCGGCTTCAGCACGCTTCTCAACACGCCGACCTGCGCATTGAGACCGACAACCTAACTCCCACAGAGGTACTGAATAAAGTGCTGGCATTTCTTGAACGTCAAGCGCATTAGCCCCTGTACGACGGCGACTATGGTCCGTACACTGCATGAATTCGTGTTGCGACTTTGGCACCATGAAGGTATAATCTGTGGGTAGGTGACGAGTACGCGGCAGCTGCCTGCTGAACACGGAAACCAAGGAAGGGATATAGCGGGCGCAACGACGCCCGTTTTTTCGACTGAGAGAGAACTATGAACTGGATCAGTATTGCGTTCTGGCTGGCCGGGACAGTGATCGTCGTGCTAGGGCCGATTATCCTGATTCACGAGCTGGCCCACTTCATCTTCGCAAAGCTAGCCGGTGTTCGGGTCGAGGAGTTTGGCTTCGGCTTTCCACCTCGTATCTTGAACCTATGGCGCGGGAAGGGCTACCTGAAAATCGGCAGCACGCACGTAGAGATTCCACGTGCTCTTAAGCTGCCATCCAACCTGGAGGAGGATACCTGGGTCGACGGCGTCACCAGGCGGCGCGACGATGGGACCTACGTCTTGGAACGTCTCACTATCCTCAACGCCGGTGCCGCAGGCTTGACCCCAAAGCGCAAACGGGTCGATGACGAAGTACATCTACGAGGCGTGGTGACCGAATTGGAGCCAGGTACCCTGTACAGCCTTAATCTGCTCCCGATGGGCGCTTTCGTGCGTATGACGGGCGAGGAGGACCCATCGGATCCTCGCAGCCTGGCGGCACAATCTCGAGGGTGGCGCGTGGCCGTGATGGCAGCAGGGCCTGTAGTCAACCTCCTAGCAGCCTTGCTGCTGCTCGTCGGAGCCCACATGAGCGGCATACCCCTGGATCAGCAGGTCAAGATCACCCAAGTGGAACCGGGGACTGCTGCTGAGGAAGCAGGACTCCAATCCGGGGACCTCATTGTGGCTGCCGACGGCGAGCGCATCGACGAGGGTTTGGCCGAACTACGCGGCATTATCCGTGCCGCTCCTGAAGAGACCATCAAGCTCGACATCAAGCGAGATGGAGAACAGCTTTCTCTACAAGCGACGCCGAAGCGGCAGGAAGGTCACGGCTTCCTGGGCATTATGATGGCTCCATGGCCACTCAAGCGCTATGGCTTGCTGGACGCCTTCGAATCCAGCGTTGTCCAGATGGCTACGATCGCCAAGCGGACCCTGGAACTACCCATCATGCTCATACGGGGCGACGTCAGCGCGCAAGAAGCACGGCCAGCAAGCCCAATCGGTATCGGCCAGATCATGACTTTCTCCCTCCAGCAGAGCATCCAGTGGGGCGTCGCTTCTCCTGCGCTTCAGATGGCGTCGCTCATCAGCCTCGCTCTTGGCTTGACAAATCTGCTCCCTCTCCCGGCTCTCGACGGCGGGCGCATTCTGTTTGTGCTCATCGAGGTCATTCGAGGGCGGCGAGTCCCCCCTGAGCGAGAAGCTATCATTCATTTCATCGGGATGGTGATTCTGGTGGCGTTGATGGCTCTGGTGATGCTCCAGGACTTGATCAACCCCATCATCCCTTGGTCCCTGTTGAAGTGAGGACGCTAGTAAGCCCTATGGACAAGCCACTTCAGATCCTGCTTGACGAATTGCACAAGAAAAGCGAGATGCCCGATCGGGGATCGCTCTACTACCTCTCCAACCTCGACGCCGAGGAAACGGAGCGCGTGCGCGAGATATGGTCGGATCTGGCCGAGGATCTGCGTCTTGGGTTGACATCCCGGCTGATGAAGATGGCCGAAGCGGACTTCACCCTCAACTTCGGCGCGATCTTCCGCATAGCGATGGAAGACAGAAGCGCCGGCGTACGAAAGGTCGCCATTGAGGGCCTTTGGGAGGATGAGGACGTACGCCTCGTTCCCCGGTTGGCTGAACGCCTAAGAGAGGACCAATCGGCGGACGTTCGGGCGGCTGCAGCGGAGTCACTGGGCCGCTTCATCCTGCTAGGCGAGTTGCAGAAAATCCGCCCAAAGCCCCACAGGGTGGCCTACCAGGCCCTTACGGACGCTTATCAGGCAGACGATGAAGACCTCGAAGTGAAACGGCGGGCCCTAGAGTCGCTGGCATACGTGTGCAACGAGACTGTGATCGCTTCGATCCATGAAGCTTACGCTTCACCGCAGGAGAAGCTCCGCATCAGCGCGGTCTTCGCCATGGGTCGGAGCGCCGATACTCGCTGGGAGCACAAGGCAAAGCAGGAGCTCTTCAGCATCAACCCAGAAATGCGTTATGAGGCCGCTCGGGCGTGCGGGGAGCTACAGATCTCCGAAACAGTGTCGATGCTAGAGGAGTTGACAGAGGACACCGACGCCGAGGTACAGGAAGCCGCGATCTGGGCGTTGGGGCAGATTGGAGGTGACAAGGCACGGGAGATCCTCGAGCGGTATTGCCAGGTGAGCGATGAAGCTCTCCGATCCGCCGCCGAGTCTGCCCTTAATGAGCTCGAATTCTTGCACGGCGATCTGGAGGATATCTTCGCCAAACCGACGGAAGAAGTCTACTGGTAGGCAAACCTCCCTTTGCGCACGGCACGCTTAGACCTGGTAGTCCTCACGCTCCTCACATCATTCATCACGTCCCTGCTCATCCCTGGCCCTGTCTCGGCGAGTGGCATAAGCGTCACAGAAAACAGCGTTGAGCATAGCTTTGCCCAACGCGTGACCTTCACACTGGAGGCCGCGTCTGACGCTGAGATCTCTCAAGTCTACCTCTTCTTTCGCGCCACATACGATTCGGAGACCGAAAAGAAGAAACTGACGCCCGAGACCCCCTCGCGAGAGATCAGCCTAACCTACACTCACGACGTGCGACACTATCCGCTGCCGCCATTTGCTGACATCACCTTCTGGTGGCAGATCGAGGATGCAACCGGCAATCAGCTAAGGACGGCCCCTGAGCAGTTCAAGTACACAGACAACCGCTTTCGCTGGGAGCAGCTCGATGCCGCCGGGGTCACGATCCACTGGGTGGAGGGTCAAGGAGATCCCGCTTTCGCCCAGACGGCACTCGACATCGCCCAGGCCAGCGTGAAGGACATCCATGCGGACCTCCGAGCCGCGATACCGGACCCGCTCGACATCTTCATCTACGACTCGGAGCGCAACCTCGAAGCAGCAATGGTGCTCACCGGGCGAGATTGGGTTGGAGGGCAAGCGCGTCCCGAACTCGGCGTGGTGGTGATAGCCGTGCCACCGGAGCAGGGCTATAGCTCGCGCATGAAACGGTACCTGCCGCACGAGATCACGCATCTGATGATCTACGAGCTTGTGACGCCAGAAGGGTACAAGCACGTTCCCAACTGGCTGAACGAGGGACTGGCCACGATAAATGAACGGCTGCCCACACCGGAGTACACCCTCGTCCTGGAGGAAGCCCATGACATAGGGCAGCTCCTCCCATTGGAAGAGCTTTGCGTTCCCTTCTCCCCCGACCCACGAACCGCTATGCTCTCCTACGCACAAAGCGCCAGTGTGGTGACGTTCATACGTAAGGAATACGGTGCTGAGGGCATACGCAAGCTACTGTCGGCCTACGCCGACGGCGCCGGCTGCACGAGCGGGGTGGAAGAGGCCCTGGACGTCAGCTTCAACAAGCTGGAGAGCAACTGGCGGATCAGCCTGGAACCACAGGCGGAATGGCGAGCCGTGGTGGATCAAGTGGGGGTCTGGGTGGGGCTGTGGCTACTGAGCCTGATGCTTGCCGTCCCCATGATCGGTGGAATCCGTCGTCGCGGAGAGGCGGACGGCATTCGGGGCCGCGATCGTTGAGAAAGAAGAGTCACCTATGAACGACCTGATCGTGCTGGATCTAGAGACTCAATACGTCGCCAATGAGGTGGGCGGGTGGAGCCACATCCGCGACATGCAGCTGGCGGTTGGGGTGACGTACCACCCCGCTGAGGATATGTACAGAACGTACCTGGAACAAGATGCGAAGCACCTTGTCGCCGCGTTACGCAACGCTAACCTGATCGTCGGCTACAATCTGCTCCGCTTCGACTACGAGGTCCTCCGCCGGTATACCGAGGATCCGCTGCTGGATCTACCGACGGTGGACATGCTGGACGACATCCATCGTACGTTGGGCTGGCGGCTCAAACTGGACGATGTCGCCGCAGCGACAGTGGGCGAGCGGAAGAGCGCCGACGGGCTGCAGGCAGTGCGCTGGTTTCGCCAAGGGCAGATCCAGAAGGTGATCGACTACTGTCGACGCGACGTGGAGGTGACCTGGAAGGTCTATCATTTTGGTCGACAGAACGGTTACGTCAAGTATCGCGACCGGAGTTGGCGTATACAAAGGGTGCCTGTCAGATGGTAGATGAGCAAGCCTTCGAGCCTGCTTACGTGGAACGCCATCGCTCAGGGGAGCTTCGAGAGCACGTTGAGGCCGCCTATGAGCATCTGCAGGCCTGCGACTTGTGTGGGCGAGCGTGCGGCGTGGATCGCGACGCAGATACAGGAGCCTGCAACACCGGCATCCGCGCCAAGGTTGCCAGCTACGGGCCTCACTTCGGGGAGGAGGACCCGCTGCGCGGCTACCGGGGATCGGGGACCATCTTCTTCTCCTGGTGCAACCTGAGCTGCCAATACTGTCAGAACTACAACATCAGCCAGCGCGGGCGCGGCAGAGAGGTCGAGCCCGAGGTATTGGCTACGATGATGCTCTCGCTCCAGGAACAAGGTTGTCACAACATCAACCTCGTGTCACCCACTCACGTGATCGCGCCTATCCTCGCCGCCGTGCTCATCGCCGCTGAGGCCGGGCTCCGCCTGCCCTTGGTCTGGAACACGGGGGGCTACGACTCACTCGCCAACCTCAGACTGCTCGACGGTGTCGTTGACATCTATATGCCAGATATGAAATACGCCGACGCTGCCGTGGGCTTCAAGTACTCAAAGGTGAGGAACTATCCGGAGGTCAATCAGGCCGCCGTGAGGGAGATGCATCGTCAGACCGGCGACCTGTTGACCGACGAGAGGAACATCGCGCAGCGGGGCCTGCTGGTGCGCCACCTGGTGTTGCCGGAGGGGTTGGCCGGGACGGCAGAGATAGCGTCTTTCCTTGCCACAGAGATATCGAGCAATACGTACATCAACATCATGGATCAGTACCGGCCCTGCTACCGAGCTGGGGAATTGCCGCCCCTGGATCGCCGTATCACGAGACGTGAGTACAGGGAGGCCGTCCAGCAAGCCAGAGAGGCCGGTCTGCATCGTTTCGACCGACGGGAGCCGCGTTTTCTTCACACTCTATAGCTGGAGGGAGTAGGCGCGGGTATCGCGACCAAGGAGATTGGATGGGATGACAGGGAAGTCAACAGATCAGAAGACCTTGCGAGTTCGTCTACACGCCACCGTCCACGGATACGTTCAAGGGGTCAACTTCCGCTACCATACCATACGCACAGCCAGACGGCTCGGACTGACCGGCTGGGTCGCCAATCGCAGGGACGGCACCGTGGAGACGATAGCGGAGGGAAAGCAATCGGACGTGGAGGATTTCGTCGATTTCCTGCACCGTGGATCGCCGGCCGCGCGGGTGGAGGAAGTCGATATCGAGTGGGAGAGCGTGCGGCGTGGTCGCGCCGCAGATACAGGAGAGTTTGAGGGCTTCAGGGTGCGTTACTCATGAGAGACAGTCCCGAACGCCTGGCCTGGGTCGTCTTGCTGAGCTCCTTTTTCATGTGCGTCACTCTGGCGGTCATGACACCGCTGATTGTACGCTGGTACCTTCGCAATGCGACAGCCACACAGCGTGTCAGCCTCCAGGTTCAAAGAGGCCCACTGAGCGTCGTCCGAGGGGGACGAGGTCGCCCGGTCTCTGTCGCCGAAGACAGCGACAACGTCCTGGAAGGGAGCAGGATTAGAGCCCCTAACGCCGCTTCTGGCCGTCTGCTGATCCGGCCGACCGAGTCAAATGATACAGCCCCGATAGCCATTGCGCAGCTGTATGATGAGACCGAGATCATCCTATCGTCGGCGCGGTCACCCCGATTCTCCACCAGCCCTCTGCCCCACCAGGTGATTCTGGAGATGGAATCTGGTCGTCTGCGCATCAACGTCTTCGGAGATAGTGACAGGCCGACGACCGTCAAGGTCCATACGGTTCACGGCTCAGTCACGCTCAAAGAGGGCAGTTACGAAGTCAAGATTAACTCGACAACCGAGATCACTGTGCGCTACGGCCAAGCTCAGTTGACGGGTCAAGCTCAGTTGACCAAGGGAGCCAGAGGAACGCTCTTGCTCGGGCCACGGGAACGAGCTCTGTTGGGCACAGAAAGCATCGACGGCCCCCTACCCGCTGCCCGCAACCTAGTAGAAAATGGTGACTTCACAGAGCCACTCAACGTCGGGTGGGAAAGCTACAGCGAGCAGGCGGACCCCAAGCAGCAGGCCGGCAAGGTTGATATCACGGTCGCCTCTGTCGGGAACGAGGAACGGCACGCCGTCGAGTTCTATCGCAATGCTGTCAACCACGCCGAGGTGGGCATCGAGCAAGAGATCGGTTACGACGTGCGCGACTTCTCCTCTCTCGAATTGCACATGGCTGTACGCATCGTCAGTGAGAACATACTGGGCTTCGGAGGATGTGGATGGGAGGGCTCCGAATGTCCCATCATCGTTCGTCTAGAGTACAAGGACATCCACGGCAACGACCACGATTGGCTGCATGGGCTCTACGTCGGGCAACCGGCCGACGGCTGGCCCATCTACGGATGGCATGAACAGGTGCAGCCTGGAACCTGGCAGCCCTACAATACCGGAAACCTCATGGAGGAGCTGGACGAGATGCCACCGGCCTTGGTCAAGAACGTGAGAATATACGCGTCTGGTCACAGCTTTCACACTATGGTGACGGAGGTAGAGCTGCTGGCTCAAGAGTAGACAGGCAAGCCAAGCAAGAGAAGAAAAAAGCCCCCACGTCTGTCCCGTGGGGGCTTTTGTACGAGCCATGTCCGGCGCAGGTCAGGCGGATGCCGGGCGGATGCCGCCTAGTCGCTTCCCTGCCGTCGGGACGACGGCGCTCCACGGGGTGCCGCTTAGCTCCCGGAGGCCTCGATGAGTCTCCTCCAGATGCTCAGCGGGAGGCCATGAGGCACCAGATCGGCAGCGGTCAATGCTGGCACAGGCTCCAGCCTGGCCTCTTCCTCGATGGCATCCAGGATAACGTGCTTGTTCTCCAGGCCAAATGGGACCTGATCACCCGCTTCCTTATAGCGGTAGAACACGACACCGGTAACTGGCTGCACCTCGCGGAAGTAGCGAACGGCCTGGTGCACCCACTCATCGTTGTCTGGCTTCCAACCGATGCCACTATGGGCATCCAAGTTCTGGGGATTCAACTCCGTGACGAACACGGGCAAATCCCGGAACCTCGCCGGAACCACCTCCAGCCCTGTCTCGACGGTCCGCAGGTGAAGGTATTGCCACTCCAAGGGCCAGTCGGAGAACTTCATCTCCGACCAAACCTCAGCTGGATCATTCGTCTGAGTCTTGCTATGCAGGAACAAGGCATCAGCCCCATCGATGTGCTCCAATATATACGTCCACCACTCGCGGTTGTTTGAGCCGGGGCCGAAGTATGGGTCGATGGGTGGGGGACCTATCCTGACCTGACCACCGACGCGCTGCCAGATATCGTTGTAAACTTGGGTGACGTACTCAGGCGTCAGCGGGAACTCATCGTGAGACCTAAATCCAGGCCACTCCTGACGGTTGTTGGGCTCGTTGCCGATGTGGAAGAAGTCAACCCCCCCTGCCGCGCGCATAGTGTCCACGACAGCATCGACGAACTCCCCTCTTTGTGGCGGCCTGGGGAAGGTTCCCGTGCCGTTAGCGTAGCCCCAGTTGAGACGACAGATCACCACAACGCCCGCTTCCTGAAGGTGCCCGAAATTGAGTGCAATGGGATCCCGTTGCACCTGGCGGTGTACCAGACAGCAGCCGACCATGCCTTTGCTCGCCATCCATTCGCCACCAGCCTCGTCGTGCAGGCCGAGGAGAACTTCGGCGGGCGGAGGAACGATCTCGCCCTTGACGCGCGCCGCCCGGACGCCAGCATAGTCTCCGGCGGCCTTCTGCTTTCGCCTGCCATCCCACGTGTCGATGATATGCAGCGTGTCCCCTTCGACGCTCTCCAGGTAGACAAAATGCCCACCATCTGCTCGTCTGAGGATGACCTCCCAGTTCTCATCCAACATCTGCTTCAGTTCGCCTGCGGAGCGAGGCCGCTCATCCTTGACCCCTTCATCGAAGACTGAGAACAGAGGAACCACACCAGTCCAGGCCATGAAGTTGTCGCGAACGTAGGCTGAGCGGGCGGCCACCAAGAGCTTGTCAAGCAACAGAGGGGTGACGTTGCGCCGATAGACCTTGCGCAACATGATGGACAGACCTGTCAAGAAGCAGCCGTAACGACCGATCGTCTCTTCTCCGACGTCGGGATGCTCCCCAAAATCGTAGTCCGCCCAACGCTGATCGTTTTGGGCCAATGCGATATCCTCTTCCAGCGCAGGCATGACCCTTATCGCCATCTCCCACGGGCTCTCGGCCTCAACCGGTTCGTAGTGAGCGTCCTGATAATGCTCGTTGTACCAGGCCTCCAGGCCGTCCTCCCACAGATCAGGATTGACGGCAATGATGCGCCGGCTGAACGGCCCTGTACCGGCATCGTCGGCCGAGTGCCCAAAGGTCTGCATAGCGCCCGAAGAACCGATAGCAGCAGCCACTCGCCACTCGATTCGGTCAATCAACTCGTGAATCTGAGGCAGAAGCAGATACGTGCGATCGTACGGCTCCCGTGGAGGCACACAGTCCCCGAGCTCGACGTCGCCGGCCAGCAACTCGAAGGTGGGCGTGACCGGCATCTGTTTGAGATGCGCTGCTCGAATACCCTGGAGCGAAGCGACGTAATCATCGGCGTCTTTCTGTTTCCTTTCACCGTCTCCGGGGTCAATGATCTGCAGCGCGTCGCCTACGACCCTCTCAAGATAGGCAAAGCGCTCCGCCCCCTCATCATCCACCTGCCTAAGGATGATCTCCCAGCCCTCGTTCCACAAGGTCTCCAGCTCCTCGACAGAACGTTGGTTGTCATCTTCAATGCTGTCATCGAAGGCCGAAAACAGGCCGACGGCGTCATTCCACACCAACACATTGTCATCGATGAAGGCCGCTCTGGCAGCCACCAAGAGCCTATCGAGATGTGGAGGCGTGACGGCCCGCCCATAGATATTGCGCAGGATGATGGCGAGACCCGTCAGCAAACCTCCATACCCTCCTATCGTCCCACCGCCGGGCTCCTCGCCGAAGTCGTAGTCCCCCCAGAGGGGATCATCCTGTCCAACGGCGATATCCTCTTGCAGCTCCGGGAGAAGGTGAATCGCCGCCTCCCAAGGTGCGCCAGCCTCAATCTCGCGGTACAAAACCCCAGGATAGTGATCCTCGTACCAGGCCTTCAGATTCTCCCCTTGCTGGGCAGGATTGATCACCGTCACCCGGCGATCTGGAGGCCCAACGCCGGCGTCGTCAGCCGAGTGCCCGGCCGTCTGCATCTTCTCCGAAGACCCGATGGCGATAGCGGTGCGCCATTCAAGACGCTCAAGGGGATCTCCAATCTGTGGAAGGAGAACGTAACTGCGTCGATAGGGCACTCTCGGCGGCACACAATCCCGCTCCTCAGGCTCCTCTGGCTCCTCCGGCTCTTCGGGGGGCAGGGCGTTCTGCCGATCTTGGATTGCGATCATGTGATCGACCAGATCGGGGTACACACGCTCGTAGTCCGTGTGCCTCCATCTTCCGCTGGGTCCAAGGGTGAAAGGACAGGCAGCCCAAACATAATAGTCCTTGCTCGCTTCGCCATCGTACCATGTGAGCGCATCCCTGATCGTATCCACACTAGCGTGCTGCTCGTCGCCCAGATACCATTCGCTGATGACGAGGGGAACTATCTCCCCGCGCTGCTCCAGCAGATGATAGAGGAAACGGTAGCGGAAGTGGAAAGGCCCAGCCCCTTCAACCTCCGGAGACCCTGGGATCGTATCCGGCCAATACGTATGCGGATCGTATGTGTCGAACGTGCCTTCGTGCAGGGTAAGGATGTGCCCACCCTCACGCGCCCGCGCAAAGACGCCGGTCGCCACCATGGCCTCCATCTCGTCCCATTCCGGCGTGCCGGCGTTGAGGCCGAAGAGGGCCAGCTTCAAGCCCTCCGCCTCGGCTTTCTCCATACAGGCGATCATCAACAACGCCAACCGCCGGTACCCTTCCGGCCTGGGGGGATCGGGCTCATTGACGATCTCCCAATAGTCAACGACGTCCAACGTCTCGGCGCTAGCCTTGTTCTTGATCACACCGAGCAGATTATCGGCCAGCGCATCTATGTCGGGATTCGGATGGCTGAGCTCACCACACCCTTCGTAGCGGCGGGACGTGTAGCGACCGATCGTGATAACATCTGGGTTGATCTCCTTGATATAGGGCAACCACCCCAGATCATCCACAGCTTTGACGACGGGGAACTGAGCCCCGTGGTCCTCAAGCTCCCTGGAAAAATCGCGAACGTTGTTGGCGTAGATGGAATGAACGCCTATCTTGCTGCCCCGCTCAACCACGGGATAGTGCCATGCCGTCGGCTCGGGCTCTGGCGGCTCCGGTGGTTCTGGCGGTTCTGGCGGCTCCGGCGGCTCCGGTGGCTCCGGCGGTTCCGGCGGCTCCGGCGGCTCTGGCGGTCCTTCACCTACAACGTCCAGCACGACATCGTCCCAGTAGGCATCGTTATGCTTGAAGGCCCACAGGGTCCTGCTGCGCAGGAAAACGGTGACAGTATCGGCTTCGGCCACCGCTTCCACCTGGGGCACCTGATGATACTCGTTGTAGATATAGGCTGCCGGGCCCCACACCACCGTATCGGCCAGCGGGTTGGTGCCGCCCGTGGGATCTATGCCGAGCATGAAGGAGAAGTTCCCTATGGCATCATTCCAACCATCACCGTTCAAGGGAGGAACGTCCTCCTCCGTCAAGTAGGCCGCACCAGACCCTACACCGCCCGAACAACGGGGGTTATCTGTGCAGTCTTCGTGACCCTGAAGGGGATGGTTGCTCCACGCGTGCGCCCAGGCCGTCAGACGCAGCCTATCGCCAGGCTCCACCTGCACCTGCTGCATGAATCCTGCGTCGTGTTTGCGATAGAAGGTGAAGAGCCTGGCCGCCTTCTCACCCTCACGAACACGATAGGAGACATGCTCTTTGCGAATGTCTCCAACTTCAGGCTGGTCCCAGTTGCCCGGCTCATGATAGTACCAGGAGATCCATCCTGGAGGGGTATGAAACTCGCCGAGCTCAGTCTCGTATGGTCCACTGTCTTTGGGGAAGACCATAACCCGATGACTCCTCTCCTCACCCCAATCGGCCTCAAATCCACCGTTCCTGAGTAAGTTCTCCGCCATCTGTCACCTCCTACGCTATTGACGCCCACGCCTTAACGACTGGGCTTGGACCGAACTCTAGCTTGGGCCCCTACTATCCCTTTCAAAACCCAAACCACGTTCACGCAAGCTCACAAAGCGCTGCTGTCCAATGACCAAGTGGTCCAGCAGCTCAATGTTCAACAGATTGCCCGCTGCGATAAGCTGTCGGGTCACCTCCACATCCTCACGGGAAGGTGAGGGATCTCCAGACGGATGGTTATGCGCAACAATAACTGCCGCACAGTTCCGCTTTATAGCGTCTCGGAAGATCTCCGCTACCCGAATATGAGAGGCGTTGAGGCTACCGATATAGACTGTCTCGGAACCGAGCAGTCGATTACGGGTATCGAGGTACAGTACACGGAAGTGTTCCTGCTCCAAATGGGCCATGTCGGCCATCAAGAGCTGTGCCACATCGGATGGAGAACGGACGATGAAGCGTTCTTCGGGCGTGGCGAGAAGCATGCGCCGCCCCAGCTCCAATGCCGCTTTCAACTGCGCTGTCTTGGCGTTGCCCAATCCTCGCTCCGCGCGCAGTTCGGCAAAGCTGGCCCGCGCCAGACCCGGCAGCCCGCCGTAGGTGGAAAGCAGGCGTCTGGCCATGTCCAAGACACTCTCACCGCCCACGCCCGTGCGAAGGATGATGGCCAGCAACTCGCTCGTCGAGAGCGCACCCTCGCCGCATCGAACCAGCCGCTCGCGGGGACGCTCTTGGGCCGGTAGGTCCTTGATCGTCGGCGATGTTGCTCGACTCATATGCCCCCTTTGCAGCTGGGCTAGAAGACAATCTAGCCTGATATGTCGTTGGAGTACGGCTCACAGGGAATGGTGGTGACGGCTTCGATCGTTCGTCCTATACACGCGACCAAAGCCGCCACTCTGTACTACGTAGCCAGCGAGTAGGGCAAGGATGTGAAAAACCGGGACACGGTCGCCCTACCACAGCTGCCTCGGCGATACGTCAACGTCTGGCGAAAGACCTACTGCTCCTCTATCAGAATCGTCTCGATGGAATCAGGCTCCGGTTGTCCGGCGCCGGGTTGCGTCTCCGTCAGACTCTCGGCAACGTCCATACCGTCCGTGACGCGACCGATGATGGTGAGGTTGCCCGTGAGATTCGGCTGTTCGGAGTACGTGATGAAGAATGCGCTGGCGTTCTCGTTGGGTGCACGTGTGTATAGCGCCAGCAGGCCAGCTTCGTCGAAAGCCAGATCCGGCGTTGTCTCGTCACCGCACGTGTAACCCACAAAGGGCAACCCACAGATGGAGTTCAGAGGATCGCCGGAGACGGCCACCTGCGCGTGATTGACGAAGAAGAAATCTAGGCCATCATACCACCCTTCCTGAGCCAGGAAGGCGAAGCTGTTGACGTTGGTGGGAACCCTTTCCTCGAACAAGTCGACCGTGATATCACCCTTGGTGGTCTTGATCGTGGCAGCATAATCCTTGTCCACATCGATAATCTGCTGCGGCGGAGAATCGTATACCTCTGCCTCTACGTCCCCCATCACCAAATCGATATACGGTTCGAGGCAGTTAAAACCCTGTAGCTTCTGGGTCGGATAGAAAACCTTGTTGACCACGTAGGTTGGCGTAGCCATCTGACCATATTCCTGATACGCCTCATAGTCCGCCATGATCTCTTCCCTGTAGGTATGCTCGTTCAGCGCCGTCTCGAATTCCTCAGTGTCGAGCTCAAGCTCCCCGGCGTACTCGACCAGCTTGTCCACCAGCGCGTCTTCCGACAGGCCACTCCAATCGTCTGTCTTTTCGTACAACAAGTCGTGCATCTCCCAGAACTTCCCTTGCGCAGCGGCTGCCTCCGCGGCCTCAGCGGTGATGATGGCTTTGTCGTGGATGGTGGTCAAGGGAAGGTGACGATACGCGAAGCGAATTCGATCTCCGTACTTCTCCATCAGATAGTCACGGAGAGTATGGAGCCCTGCACATGCCGGGCACTGGAAATCAGCGTATTCGATAAACGTAATCTCAGCATCATCCGGCCCCAAAACGTGGTCGTCCTCATCAAGATCGGGAATCCGCGACTCGACAGGCAACGTGAAGGCCTCACACGTCGCGGGCTCGGAAGGCTCCGGCGTCGTGGGTGGATCCGTTGCGTCCACGTCAGGCTCTGACGTGGGCGAGGGCGGTACTGACGTGGCCGTCGATGACGATGAAGCTGGCTCGGCTCCCCCTCCACAGCCCGCCACAAGCCCGACCAACAGGACGAGCGACAATAGAACGATTTTGCGCACAAAAAACCTCCTCAACTTAAGACGGTGCAAGCAATCTTGAATCTGCACAAGCGACAACTAAGAAATCCAACCTTGCCTTACACCGGAAAACAATTGTGATGTGCGTCAATTCTACCATGAAAAGCCAATCTCAGCCAACACGCTAAACCACTTGGCAGACAACGACAAGTAAGGTACAATCACTTGCAAGGAAGAGATAAGACTGCTATGCTGCAAGCCGCTTCTGATTCAGGTCGCCAATAGCGTAGGTGAATGTCTTGGCAGCCTTAGCGATATAAGGAGCAGAGGCCATGCGAAGAACCAGCATGATCTTGAGCGTAGCACTCATTCTGCTGGCAGCCTGCACCGTCATGACATCCGCACCACCCCAGCAATTGACGCCGACACCTACCACCGAGATACTGACCACGCCTTCCGAGGAAGATCAGAGATTCGCTCAGCAGAGAGAACAAATGGTAGTCAAAACAATCAAGAATCGAGGCATCACCGATGAGGACGTCCTACAGGCAATGGAGGACGTTCCTCGTCACCTGTTCGTGCCCGAGAAGCAGCAAGGACAAGCCTATGGCGATTATCCGTTGCCCATAGGCTTCGGGCAGACGATCTCCCAACCCTACATCGTCGCGATGATGACCGAACTGTTGGAGTTGGAGAGGGGCGATGAAGTCCTCGAGGTGGGTACCGGCTCTGGCTATCAGGCCGCGGTGCTGGCGGAGATCCCCGGCATTGAAGTCTATACCATCGAGATCATCCCGGAGCTCGCCCAAAGGGCCAATGAGACGCTCAACAGCTTAGGCTACACGGACATCCATGGCAAGCAGGCCGATGGTTACTACGGTTGGCCCGAACACGCCCCTTTCGACGCCATCATCGTCACTGCTGCCCCAGACCACGTTCCACAGCCACTTAGAGAGCAGCTCGCGGTCGGCGGGCGAATGGTGATTCCTATCGGACCGCGCGGTGGCTACCAAACGCTTTGGAAGTTCGTCAAGCAACCCGATGGGGAGATGAAGGCCTACAACAAAGGGGGGGTCGCCTTCGTGCCGTTCACCGGGAAGGGGATACGGGGGAAGGAAGAGGGCGGAGGCTGGCCACCGTGAGCAGAGCCCCAGCGTAGCAAGCCGCCCCCAGCGCCAGGACAACAGAGGACCCAAGGGAAAGCGCCAGCAGCGCCGCCAAGATAGAAGCGATCACCGAGGTAGCCCCGTTCACAGCCCAAGCCCAGGTGATCAGACCGGGAGCGCTGCGCTCCAAAAGGGCAATCCCTCTTGGGAGGGGCACCCCCATCAAGAAGCCCAGCGGGGCCAGCACCGACGCGGTGACCATCACCCGAACCCACAGGGGAGCAGCCAAGGCAACGTTCGATAGCACAGGCAGCGCCATCGCATAGACACCGACCAGCATCGGCAGCAACACCAACACCACCCGAAGCGGTATGCGCTGAGAGACAGCACTACCCACACCGGAAAACAGAAGCACGGCGAAAAGCACCGTGGTCATCGCGTAGGCAGGAGACCCCAGGAACAGGATAAAACGTTGCATTAACGGAATCTCGACGCAGAGATATCCCAATCCCAGCAGCGCGAAGTAGATCAACGTACCACCCAATGGCCCGCCGCTCTGCTTGAGAGGGGCTATGGGCATCAAGATGAGCACGCCGGCGGCTACCAGCGCCATGACCAGAAGGATCAACAGCACAAAGTAACCCGCGCCGCCAAATGGCTGCCACGTGTGACCGACCATCGCCAGAACACTGCGTGCCTGCCGCCACTTGAAGAAATGACCGAAGAAAGGCCGGTCGTCAGTCGGTGGCTCGACATCGAAGGGGTAGTTTCGGTACCAGGCCTCTCGATTCTCAGCGTCTAGCAGGGCGATGCAGGCTCGATGGTAATCAGGTTCGGCCAGCACATTGTGACGATTGATCTCGCCCGAACGAAGGTCCGGCGAGAAAACCAGATCGAAGGCCCTTGGTTCGGCGAAGGCACGCACAGCCTGCAGCTCCTCCTCGGTGAAGGGACCCTGGCGAACCAGGATCAGCATCTGTCGATAGCTACGCAGCGCGACAATGTCGGTGCGGGGATGGGCACCGAAGCGCTCCAGGGACTCCACCGCCAGGGCGAAGGCGCGGATCGACTCTGAGGGAGGCACCTGAAGCCAGCGCGTCACGACGAGCAAGCCACCTGGTTTCAACTTTGCCAAGTAGTCGGCAAAGGCCTGAATCGTGTAACGATAGTCCTCGTTCAGGCTATAGGCGCCGGACGTAACCGTGCGCTGGGGTGCGTTTAGCGATAGTACCAGCACGTCGAATTGCTCATGAGTTCGCTGCGCGTAGGTCCGCCCCTGCTCCACAACAACCCTGACCCGGGCGTCATCGTAGAGATCGCCGGCCCAGTCGCCCTGTGCCCGCACAGCCTCAACGACAAGGGGATTCGCCTCCGCCACAGTGACTCTGCTGGCCCCTTGCGCCAGCGCCGTCACCACATCGGAGCCTCCCCGTGGTTCCAACACCAGCACCTGGGCCTCTGGCCGCAGGCGGTACGGCAGCGCTGTGAGCAGACAATCGGTGTATGCCAGGTCCGTGAAACCTGGTCGGACGTGATGGATGTAGTTCAGATCATCGCCATCAACGGTGAGCCCTCTTTGCGCTGGCGGCTGAACGGAACAACGAAAGCCGCTGCCCGGAAGCCCACGGATGCTCTTGGATCGCACAACGTCCACAAGGGAGAATCCATTCCAACGCCTAAAAACCAGCTTGGCATCAGGATACTGCAGCAGGTAGCTCAGGCTCTTGTAGGGAGAGAGCTTGATGTGGAGAAAAGAGGGGGTTCGGAAAGCAGCAACGACGAGAACCAGTAGAAGAAATCCCTGGACGATCCAGGAGACGCGAGTCGCAGCCGGAGAAGCCCGATGCTTAGAACGCGGGGCGATCGACATCTGGTGCTGGAAAGCAAGAGCAGCCGCGATACCCAGTGCAGCGGACAGCAGGATCACCCCTTCACCGCCCGCGAAGGAGGACGCGACGATGGGCAAGACACATCCGACAGCCGACCCGACGAGGTTAGCTGTGTAAATGCGGTGGGCACGATCCGGCCAAACAGCCAACATGAACCCAACAGCCGTGCCACTGCAGAAGAAAGGCGTCGCCAGCGCCACGTAGTGCATCAGGAGCACGCCCACTTGCCGTCGGTCGTGGGCGATGCGGAAAGAATCGAAAGGGATGTGTACTGTCAAGGCATACGAACCGACTGCCGTGAAGGCGAAAGCCCAACCCAGCCAAACCAACAGCCGCAAACCCACCCGTTTCTTCAGCCGGGGATAGAGACTAAGAAACGTGCCGCTGGCACCGTACCCCAACAGCGCCAAGCTGACCACCATAAAGGCAAAGTGATAGAACTGAGCGACGGAGAAGACACGCGAGAGATTGATCTCGAAGGCAAGCGAAGCAGCCGAGAGGAGAAAGATACCCACGTAAATGAGCATCTCAGAACCTCAATCCGACGGTGACAAGCAGAAGAACAACCGGGATCAGCACCAGCGAAGAGAGGAATGGATAGGTCGGATCGCTGGCGTATAGCCACCCGGCAATGGAAGGAGCGACAACCTGAGCAGTGGCAATGAGCGCCTCAGTAGTTCCCAGCAGCAGCCCGCGATCAGCCTCACCTGCCAACCCCGTTGCCCTTGCCTGGGTCAGTGATCGGCATCCCTGATAAGCGCCGCGCAGCAGATAGGCTACCGCCAGCAACGGGAAGTGTCTCGCAAGGAGGAGCATAAGCACAGAGCTCCAGACCAGCCCCGGCCCAACGATTATGCCGCGTATCCTCCCGATGCCACTGGCGTCAGCGTCCCGGCTTCCCCTCCCGTCCCCCAAACGTCCAAGCAGCGGATTGAGGAGCGCGGTGCCAAGGGCCTGGAATGAACCGAGCATACCAATGCGTGCCACACGCCACCCTCCCACATCCTTCAGGAAGTTGGACGCCAGAGGAAAAGCGAGGTACATAGCAACAAATATCAAACTGACGAAGACGGCAAAGCGAATGAAACGCCAATTGAGCAGAGAGCGCCAACGCCTCCTCCTCCCCGCACGCGTGGGCGCGGGTTGAGGTGAAACCTGCACAATAGCAAGCATTGACATGGCGAAGAGGAGAGCGGACGCAAAATAGACCATCCGCATTGTGGTGACCTCGGCCAACCAGCCGCCAACGGTGGGGGAGAGCACACCGCCAGCCGCATAGCCGGCAAAGACCGTGGTGAGGGTCCGCGCTATGTTACGACCGCCAACCGCATGCGCGAGATAGGCGTTGATCACCGGTATACAATAGGCCGAGACGGCATAGATGAGGAGCCCAGGAACGAGGCCTTGCCAACTACGAGCAAGTCCCACCAGTAGGACGCCCACCATGCCCGTGATCCACCCCCCGATCATCACCCATTTGCGTGGCACACAATCGGCCAGGATGCCGGCGGGCATAAAAGTCGCCGCTCTGACCACGTTAGCGATAGAAAGGAGGCCTCCGATCTGTACCGGCGTGGCGCCAAGCTGCTCAATGTAGAGCGGCTGGATGTAGAAGAACAGCCCCTCGCCAAACCCCCAGAGCACGAGAGCCAGCGCAATCAGTCGAGCATCGCGGTTCATCGGCGAACCGGCTTGACAGACCGTCCAGCACGTGCACGCAGCGCCGGGACGCGGATGGGAGACAGCTTGATCGAAACGGAGAGTATGACGAAGATGTCTCCTCGACTGTTCATGGTAGAGACTGCCAGGCGGTCAGATACTTGCATTGGACATATTGTACATCGCCCCGACGATTTGAACAACGCTCGCAGTTGTGCTACTATAAGTGAGGCAGAGGCAAGGGAAGACAGCCAAGGAGACTGATGGGACAGACGCCACTCTCGATGAACACCCTGAGCGAATTCGTGGCGGCTCAAACGTTGACGGTAAGGGCAAATAGCGGTAAAATAGGACAGGATGTGACAGTTGAGCATCGTCGACAATAAGGCCACTCGGCAAGTGGATCATCCTTTATGAGCATTAGCAGGAAAGCAAGATGTGATGTCGAACGAGGAGATACAGGCGACGCCCCCCAACGCCCCCAGATAACATCGCAAACATCGCCCGATGAACGTGGGCGATGTTTGACTATCGGGTGGGCAAGGCCAACTCAGGTCACATTCACTGTGCGACGAATGGATTCCTTTCTAACAAGCCCATAGGAGAGGGTGACTAACACGACGCGTGATATGACTAACGCAGAAGAGCACCTATATAACCACATAACCGACAACCTGGATGCCATCATGGGCATCCTTCCGGAGGATATTCGAGACTTTTTGCACCAGCAGGGCAGGCGTGACGACCTGTTGGAGGTCATCCTCGACCTGGGCCGTGTGCCGACGGCCCGCTACACCGACGGCGAGATTGTGCTGCGGGAGACGGAGGTGTCCCGAGAAGAGATACAATACGTCGTGGATCGGGTCGGGGAGTTCGACGAGGACAACCGCGCCGGCATCGCACGCACGTTGCACCGTATCGCTGCCATCCGAAACCGTAAAGGCGACATCGTGGGGCTGACGTGCCGGGTGGGACGCGCCGTCTACGGCACGATTGCCATCATCCAGGACATCGTTGAGAGCGGCAAGAGCATCTTGCTCCTGGGACGCCCGGGCGTGGGGAAAACGACCATGCTGCGCGAAGCAGCTCGCGTTCTGGCAGAGAAGAAGCGAGTCGTCATCGTCGATACCTCCAACGAGATCGGCGGCGACGGCGATATCCCACATCCGGCCATTGGACGAGCTCGACGGATGCAGGTAGAGACACCGGCCCTTCAGCACGAGGTGATGATCGAGGCAGTCGAAAACCACAATCCCGAAGTGATCGTCATCGACGAGATCGGGCGTGAGCTGGAGGCCGTGGCTGCACGAACGATCGCCGAGCGTGGCGTGCAGCTAATTGGCACCGCCCACGGCAACACCCTCGACAATCTGCTCATGAACCCGACGCTTTCTGACATCGTTGGTGGCGTCGAAAGCGTGACGCTCTCCGACGAGGAGGCGCGCCGACGGAATACGCAGAAGACCATCCTGGAACGACGCGCCCCCCCAACCTTTGACATCCTCATTGAGATTGAGGCGCGACAGCGACTCATCGTCCACAATGGGGTGGCCGAGTCCGTAGATGCCCTGCTCCGGGGACGGCAGCCATCGCAGGTCGAGCGGCGCTACCGTGAACCTGACGGTGAGATTCAGGTCGAGCAAGCCACGCCGTTATCCCTCCAGGAAAGGGAACGAGGGGCGAGATACGGTCGGCAGGAGACGCAGGCAGCGCCATCCAGGGGCTCAAGGCCGACGTCGTCTCCGGCAACGTCCGGTCTGTCGTACAGCAAGGAGCCAATCCGTATCTACACCTACGGCGTCAACCGCAACCGTCTGGAGAAGGCCGCCAAGCGGATGCACATACCCACCTACCTCGTAAAACGCGTGGCAGAGGCAGATCTGATGATCACCACCAAGGAGTTCTACAGGCAACGCACCAAAGTGATCAAGGAAGCAGAGCAGCGTGACCTGCCGATCTACGTGCTGCGCAACGATACCATTGGGCAGATGCAGAACTGTCTTAGCGACATCTTCGACGTGAAGACCCAGGAGCCTAAGCGGCTGGAGCAAGCCCTGGGGGAGGCGGAGGAGGCGATTCAAGAGGTCTTGAACGGAGAGCCAGAGGTGGTGCTGTCGCCCCAGAACGCCTACGTCCGCCGTCGCCAGCATGAGCTAGCCAGAGCTGCCGACCTGATCTCTACATCGAGGGGTAAAGAACCTAACCGACAGGTCCTCATCTACCAGAGCTAAGGGAGCACCCAGGAACTACTCCCTGCTTTCAGCGCATCAACCGAGGTGATTCTATCCTCAAACTGCGAACGTGTTCCTGGACGCGGCCCAGGTTCACTATAGAGGGGCATGTATGGGTATCTTCATCACATTCGAGGGCCCTGATGGGAGCGGGAAGACGACACAGGCCCATTTGTTGGCTGAGTGGCTCCGCGATCAGGGCCACGATGTGTTGCTCACCCGCGAACCGGGCGGCAGCGATATCGGTGATCAAATTCGAGACGTACTGCACGACTCGGCCAACGCAGCGATGGCGCCCCGGACCGAGTTTCTGCTCTACTCAGCCTCTCGAGCCCAGCACGTGTCCCAGTTAATCCTGCCCTCACTGGCGGCTGACAAGCTTGTGATCAGCGATCGCTACGCCGACAGTTCGCTGGCGTACCAGGGTTATGGCCGGGGACTTGACCTGGAGACGTTGCATGCAATCACAGCCTTCGCCACCCAGGGTCTCAAGCCTGATCTGACGCTCTACTTCGACATCACTGCCGGAGAGGGGTTGCAGCGTCGTCTTCTAAGCGGTGACGTGTGGAACCGCATGGATGCGGAAACGCTGGCCTTTCATCGACGTGTACGGGCCGGCTACCTAGAGCTAGCCAACGCAGCGCCGGGCCGGTGGGAGGTGATAAACGCCAACCGACCGATAAGCGACGTTCAGCGTGACGTCAGAGATATAGTGGAGGCGCGTCTAGAGGGAGACCGACCTCATGGTACCCGCTGATTCCCCACCACGGATCAACGTGCAACCCCGTGGCGAATCTCAGATGTCATATGGCCCGCCGCCGAACTCCTCGCCTCCCTCACCCATCAGGTCCGGCATAGACTCCTCAATAGCCTCCGGGCTTTCGCCGGCCTCGAGCCGCCCCACAACCTCATCGAACTCCGGCCCAAGATCCTCCCCGACCTCATTACCCATCTTCCGCATCCACCGCCCCAAGCTCTTGGGATCGTTCTCGTCAAAATCCGGCATATTGCCAGGATCGGCCAAATCCTCTAGGCGGCTATCCTCGGAGCGCACCACACGAACACGGGAGACCAAGCGCGTGAGATGGGTACCGTCACAGCGAGGACAAACGGCCGTCCCCTGCTCGGCCTTCGAAAAGGTGCGCCAGAAGATCGAAACACGGCGCTCACAATCGTGACAGTAGTACTCGTAGACCGGCATGCTAACCTCCTATCTATCGATACCGGCAGATTGGTACGTCATTCAGCCAGCACAGTAGCCACCTGAGGCGTGGGCAAAGCTGTGCTCCAATCCACTAACCTATCAGTATACCAACTTACCACAGCCGCCGCAAGTGAGCACCATCTATGGAGAAAGAAAGTCCATACAACTTCGAATCGCAACCCTTGTTGATCGTTATCTCCGGCCCTTCAGGCGTAGGCAAGGACAGTTTACTCCAGTGTATGGAAGAACGTGACTGCCCCTTCTATTTCGTCGTCACTGTGACCGACCGACCTCCTCGCTCCGATGAGGTGGACGGCGAGGATTACTTCTTCGTCTCCACCGAGAAGTTTGAGCGGCTGATAGAAAAGGACGAGCTGCTGGAGCACGCCGTAGTCTATGGACAGTACAAAGGCGTGCCCAAGCAACAGGTGCGGGAAGCGATGGCTTCGGGCAAGGACGTGGTGATGCGCGTGGACGTACAGGGCGCAGAGACGATTCGCGAGGTCGCTCCAGAGGCCGTGTTGGTCTTCCTGACTGCCTCTTCAGAGAGGGAGCTGGAACAACGGCTCCGCAACCGCGGGGGCGATTCGCTAGAGCAAGTTGAGCGGCGTATCGCCACAGCCCGGGAGGAAATGAAGGAATTGCAGAGATTCGATTACGTTGTCGTCAACCGGAACGATGCATTGGACCAAGCAGTAGACGACGTCTTGGCCATCATCCGCGCCGAGCATTGTCGCGTCGACCAACGGGAGGTGAGCTTATGACCACCCAACGAGGCCCATTGGATATTCAAGTCGGCGACCGGGTACGTCTGCGCAAGCCCCATCCATGTGGAGGAGAGACATGGGACGTGACGCGCATTGGGGCCGACATCGGCATTCGATGTACGACCTGCGGCCGGCGAGTCATGCTCCCCCGGGCCAAGTTTGAGAAGCAAGTGAAGTCAATTACGAGGGATGGCGTGGAAGCGCACGACTAGCGCTATGCCATCCAAACGAATACTCCTCCTATTCCTCAACACCGGCGGCGGGCATCGAAGCGCGGCTCTCGCCGTAGCCGAGGTGCTGCAAAGGCTTTATGGCAAGCACGTTCACGTCGAACTCGTCGACGTCACCGCCGAGTACTTCCCGTGGCCCCTCAGCCAGCTAAACACCATCTACGAGTGGCTCGTCCGTCTGAACGGCTGGCCGTGGGCGCTGACCTATCACCTGACCGATGGGCTCCGTCGTGTCGCGATGCTCAAAGGCGCTTGGTGGCTTCTGACGAGCCGATCGATCCTGAGCGTACTCGACGACCATCCCGCCGATGTGATCGTCTGCTGTCACCCGCTGCTGAAGGCCCCCATCGCACAGGCGCTAGATGCGAAAAGGTGGGATACATCATTGATTACCCTCGTAACCGACCTCGCCTGTGGTCACGCTGCCTGGTTCTATCCCGACGCCGGAACGTGTCTCGTGGCGACCGAGCAAGCACGAGACCAAGCACTGGCGTGCGGCCTTCCAGCTCACGCCGTCCAAGTGACCGGACTACCGGTGAGACCATGCTTTGTTCAAGCGGCGGAGCAGAGCTCAACCCTCACGCGAAAGCGGTTAGGGCTGGATGTGGACAAACCAGTGGTGCTTCTGTTGAGCGGCGCCGATGGCATGGGGCCTTTCCCCTCACTCCTCAAAGCCGTCTTGAGCAGCACCACACACGTACAGGCGGTAGCGATTGCGGGGCGTAACGAGAGGCTGCGGGCCAAGCTCGCCTCCAGAACCAGAAGATGGCCTCAGCCGGTGCACGTGAGGGGATTCGTGGACAATATCCACGACTGGATGCGCGCAGCGAGCCTACTGGTGACCAAGGCAGGGCCGACCACCATCGCGGAGGCATTGGTCGTGGGGACCCCTATGGTTTTGAGCGGCGCCGTCCCGGGCCAGGAACCCCCCAACGTGGCTTACGTGACAAAGACTGGCGCCGCCGTCTGGGCACCCAGCCCTGATCGAGCAGCACAGGCCGTGCAAGAGTTACTCTCGCCCAACAGCGAGAAGCTGCAACGCATGACCAAACGGGCACAAGAAGCGGGCAGACCCGATGCCACGTTGCGAGTGGCCCATGCTGTATGGAGAAGCACCGAGCACTCGAAAGGACCATCGAAGCACGACTCAGAATTGGCTCGATAGATAGTTTGTGATATAATCGTTTCATCACAAATAACCTAGCCTCAAGGAGTCTTCGCTATGGAGAAGAACTTTCGCGTTCTACGCATCATCGGCACATTGTGGAAAGTCCTAGCCTGGATTGCCCTCATAGGCGGGATCCTGTCCTCGCTCGGCGTACTACTGGTCGGCATTCTGGGCAGCGGGGGCTTTGTTCTGCGTTTCCTCCAGCAAGAGGCAGGCACGATGCCCGGAGCTGTTAGCGTTGTCGGCAGCATATTGGGCTTCATCATCTCGCTCACCGTCACAATCATCAACTTCCTGATTCTGTATGCCGTCGGCGAGTTGATCGATCTGTTGCTCGCTATCGAAAAGAACACGCGCCAAACAATGTACTTGATGCAACGGGGTGCTCGCATAGGATCAGACCATCCAGCGTCTCCACCACCCCCGGCGACATAGACCGTTCGGGCCCTGAACATGAATGGCCTGGGAAAAGCCGTCGGGAACGCGACAAGGACTCTGGAGGCCTCTGGGGCTCAGAGGGTAGAACCGCTTGCTCATCATCCCTATACCGAGGAGTCGGGGTCAGCTATCCGGTAGCTGATCAACGCTTGACATTTCTGAGGCAGGTGTCTATCGGAGACCCTGAATCGTCAAAATCCACATCTCATCTTACGAAAAGGGGGAAGACCATGCGCAGACTGATTGCTGCCGCTACGACAGGATTGACGATCGCCCTTATCGCCCTATCCCTACATACGTTGTCGACCGCTATGGTGGGGGACGAAGATCATATCTTGCCATCGCTCTTCGCGTCACCCATAGATCCACCATCCACCATCACCGGCACCGCCTTCGAAGACGCCAACGGCAACGGAGAGCAAGACGCGGGAGAGCCAGGCATCTCCGGTGTCACGGTCAAGCTGGAAGACGGCATCAGCGGAACGATAACCACGGATCCCAATGGAGACTACGTGTTCAGTCTAGCATGGGCCGGTTACTACACCGTGACGGCCATGACGCCGGCCGGCTACGTGAACACCACGCCCGAGCAGGTTATCGCTCGCCTCACGGGACCAGGTCAGCAGATACGGGTGGACTTCGGTTATCGCGGCATCGGGACGATCCACGGCACCGTCTTCGACGACCGCAACATCAATGGAATACAGGATGAAGGAGAACCTGGCATCAGCGGAGTGAGCATAGCGCTCCGCCAGGACAGCTTCACAATCCGCACGACCACCACCGATGGTGACGGCTCCTACGCCTTTACGTCCGTGCTCCTGGGCGACTACACCGTTGAAGAGACCGATCTCCCGGACTACACCAGCGAAACGCCCAACGTTCAACCCGTCTCCCTGACGACGCCCGGTCAGGAAGAGACAGTGAACTTCGGCGACTATGGACCTTCCCGAGTCACTGGAATCGTTTTCAACGACATCGACGGCGATCGGGTTCAGGACGGTGACGAAAGAGGTATCCCCGGGGTCACCGTGCATCTGCTGCATGAAGGCACCGTCGAGATGACGAAGACAACGGACATCAATGGCGTCTACTTCTTCCTCTGGGAGGGCCGGGAACCGGGCATCTACACGGTCCGGGAGACGAATCTCGAAGGGTACGTTAGCATTAGCGACGACGAGGTTGATGTCCTAAATGATGGACTCGGCCGGGTGGACGTCGTGAACTTCGCGGATCGAGGCATAGGCATCATCCACGGCACCGTCTTCAATGACCAGAACGGCAACGAGGAGATGGATGCAGGAGAGCCAGGGATTGACGACGCGACCATCACCCTTCTTCAGGACGACACGATCCTCCGCACCGCCACCACCGCCGCTGGTGGGTACTACGAATTCATAGCCCTGGGACTGGATGACTACGTGGTGCAGGAGACGGATCTTGAGGGCTACCAGAGCACCACACCCAACATGGTGACCACCACCTTGACGACGACCCAACAGGCGGTCGAGATTGACTTCGGCGATCGGGGATTTGGCACCGTCCGGGGCATTGTCTTCAATGACAAGAACGATAACCAGACGCAGGACGTAGGGGAGCCGGGCATCAATGGAGTGACCATCACGCTCCTTCAGGGAGGCTCGGCCGCCTTCACGACCACAACCGCCGGCGGAGGGGTGTACAAGTTTGACACCGTCTGGCTAGGCGAGTACACAGTGCAGGAGACGGACCCAGAGGGCTACGTCAGCACCACCGAC
>CAYQZG010000007.1:0-13938 GCA_964421785.1 uncultured Anaerolineales bacterium | reverse complement strand
CCAGAGGGCTACGTCAGCACCACCGACGACGAGGTGGACATCTCCATAACCACACCTGGACAACTGAGAAGCGTCAACTTCGGCGATCAAAGGGGCGGCTCAGTCAGAGGGACTGTGTTCTCCGACGACAATGGCAACCAGGCCCAGGATGAGGGAGAACAGGGAATCCCCGGCGTGACCATCGCCCTCCTTCAAGGCGGCTCGACAATAAACATGGCCACGACCGGCAGCGACGGATCGTACGCCTTCCCCCCTCTGCCTCTGGGCGACTATACGTTGCAGGAGACAAATCTGGATGGCTACGTCAGCACCACCGACGACGAGGTGGATATCTCCTTAACCGCACCTGGACAACTGAGGAGCGTCGACTTCGGCGATCGGAAGGCCGGCTCCATTGAAGGAACCGTGTTCTCCGACGACAATGGCAACCGGGTGCAGGATGAGGAAGAACAGGGAATCCCCGGCGTGACCATCACCCTCCTCCAGGGCAGCTCGACGATCAGCACGACCACGACCGCCGGTGACGGGACGTACGTCTTTGATCCAGTGTGGATGGGCGAGTACACGCTGCAGGAGACAAACCCGGAAGGCTACAACAGCACAACGGAAGACGAGGTGGATCTCTCTCTAACGACGCCAGGTGAGCAAAAGATCGTCAACTTCGGCGATCAAATCATCCGTATCTATCTACCGTTGGTCGCTAGGAACCACTCGTAGCAGGCTATCCAGCGCCGCAGCTGGTCCCCGGCCGCGGCGCTGGGTCATCCTCTCTCCTGATCAGACTGGCTCTCGAGAAAGGGGGCGTTCACTCGCTTGTTTGATCACTCGCCGACGTGCTCCGAATGGCCTGCTCTCGCCCCGGACCGACGCCGATGAAAGTCACCCGTACGCCAACCGACTCCTCGACGTAGGAGACGTACGCCTGTGCTGCCTGGGGTAGATCCTCACGACGGCGCACGCCAGTGATATCCTCATCCCAGCCGGGCAAGCTCTCGTAGATCGGCTTCCACTGCGCCAGAGACTCCACACCAAACTCGGCCGGGAAATGATCGACGCGATCACCATCGCGCCGATAGGCCACCGCCACCCTGAGCCTATCCAACCCGCTCAGGACGTCCAGCTTGGTCAAGGCAAGTTCGTCCAAGCCGTTGACCCGCGCAGCATAGCGCACAATCGGGAGATCAAGCCAGCCACAACGGCGTGGGCGCCCGGTCGTGGTGCCAAACTCGTTCCCGGCCTCGCGTATCCGGTCCCCCACGTCACCCACTAGCTCAGTAGGGAATGGGCCTTTACCGACACGGGTGGTGTAGGCTTTGGCGACACCTACCACCTGCGATATGTGCTTGGGACCGAAGCCAAGCCCCGTCGCCGCGCCTCCCGCAATGGTGGAAGAGCTGGTGACGTAGGGATAGGTGCCGTGATCGAGGTCGAGCAGCAGCCCCTGAGCACCCTCACAAAGCACCGTCTTCCCCGTCTCTAGGCCTTCGCCGATCAAGGCGGAGCCATCAGCAAGGTGGGGAGCCAAGCGCTCGGCATAGGCCTCGTAGGCAACGGCCGCCTTCTCCGTCGACAGCGGCTCCAGGCCAAAGCGCTCTAGACGCCGATTATGCTCCTCGACGCGTTCGGCGACGCGGGTAGCAAATCGGTCCGGGTCCGCCATCTCCCCGGCGCGCAAGTTGACGCGCGCAGCCTTGTCGGCATATGTCGGGCCAATGCCTCGTTTCGTGGTCCCGATCGCCCCCTTCCCTCGCGAAGCTTCGCGCGCGCCGTCGAGAGCGCGATGCGTGGGCAGAATGATGTGGGCAGCCGCGCTCACCTTCAGTCGAGATGGGCTCATATCCACACCAAGTGACGAGAGGTCATCCATCTCCGACACCAGCAGTTCCGGGTTGATGACAACGCCAGCCCCGATGACAAGGACAAGTTCCGAATGGAGAGCACCCGAAGGCACGAGGTGCAGCTTCAGCGTGTGTCCCTCAGCGACCACGGTATGCCCGGCGTTGTCTCCCCCATTGAAACGAGCGACGATGTCGGCTTCGTGGGCTAGGCCATCAATGACGCGCCCTTTACCTTCATCTCCCCATTGAGTTCCAACTACAACAATCGCAGACATTCAACACCTCCCTCAAGTAGTCCTAACCATACTCACCCGGAAAGCACCACACGTGCACGCCTTGCTGACCTCAACCACACATCAGCGTCCTGGTCAGTGGTTCGCTCAGCTCAAGGTAACTATTCACCTCTTTCTCCCAGCGGATCCGTGACCCGCGGTATTGAGCGCCACATGGCCCAAGCAACAGAGAAGAGACCGAATACACCTAATACGTCATAGGCCCCAAAAGCATCCTCCACACCAATCATACAGCAATGGACGAACGACGTCAATCAGCACCCGCAGGTGGATGGGGTTGACGCTGGAGCCCTTCAGGGTATACTTTAGCCAGATGGCTTTCTGGCATTTTTAGGAGTGGAGAAGATGGGTCCTCAACCGGAGCAAATCCCCCAAGTCTTGGAGCTGTATCTGAAGATCTCCCAATACCCAATCCTTGCCCGTCGCATTCGGGCCCGAATGCGAACGGAGATATTCGATCGCGGTGTCATAACCTCGGAACAGTATAGAGAGGAAGTCAAAGACAAGGCTGTCATCACCCAGAATCGGGAAGTGCATGAAGAACCTTTTGCACAGGAGTCCATCGACGTCTGGAACCGCCGGCTCGAGCAAATTCGCGACCACCTGACAGATTTCTACTTCGCTTACAACCTGCCCCATGCCTTGTTCGAAGAGATCGTACGCGATGTCCTGGCAGAACGGGCGCCGGGGTCGAACGTCTCCCTATCGTTCAATCCAGAGCTCGCCCCTCAGAGCATTCTGCTTGCTCAAGCCAAGAAGTACGCCTCACTTCCACGGGAGCAGCGCGACGAGATTCAGCATCATCTGAGGGAAATCACCGTCGTACTGACCAAGAGCATGATAAGCGATCAGATGGGTTTCGTTAGCCTGGCCAAGGCGTTCTTCGATGCGGAGGACTTCGAGACTATTGCGAGGCGGCGTATCGGACAGGGCAAGATCGGAGGGAAGGCAGCAGGGATGATGCTTGCTTGGAAGATCCTGCAGCAAGACGATTCCGCCGACGCACTGAGCCTGCAGGAGCGCGTTGTCATACCCGATTCGTATTTCATCGGTGCCGATGTCTTCTACCAGTTTCATGCTCTGAACAAACTCGATGAGTTTATGAATCAGAAATACAAACCCCCGGAGGAAATCGAAGCCGATTACCCGGCGATCCAGCAAGCCTATCTCCAAGGAAAGCTTCCCGAGGACGTTTTAGCGCGATTGAGAAAGCTACTGGCTCGGGTGGGAAGGACCCCACTGATCGTGCGCTCCTCCAGCCTCTTGGAGGACAACTTCGGATTCTCTTTCGCCGGGAAGTACGACAGCTTCTTCTGTCCCAACCAGGATACTCTGGAAGAGAACCTGGAGGCACTGGCGACGGCGATTCGCCGCGTCTATGCCAGCGTCCTAAGCCCAGACGCACTGCTGTATCGGAAGCGCATGGGGCTAGTCGACTACGACGAACGCATGGCGGTGCTGATCCAGAAGGTTCAAGGAGAGCAATATGGCCACTACTTCTTCCCCCCACTGGCCGGTGTCGGGTTCAGCCGTAACCCCTACCGGTGGAGTCGAAAGATTCGTCCGGAGGATGGCCTCCTGCGCTTAGTTTGTGGTTTGGGAACACGGGCGGTGGACCGCGTCGCCAATGATTATCCTCGTATGATAGGGCTCAGCCACCCTAGACTGAGACCCGAGTCCGGTGCTCAGGAGATTCGCAAGTACTCACAGCGATTCGTAGACCTCATCGATCTGGCCGAGAACAGATTCGGAACACTGCCAGCGAGCGAGGTGTTGAAAGAGGATTATCCACATATCCGCTTGTTAGCCTCAGAGGACAAGGGGAGCTATCTACAGCCGATCTACGCCCCAGGCACCCTCGGGGAATCGAGGCTGGTGCTCACCTTCAACGAATTGTTGCAAAGCCAGGAATTCGTGACGTTGATGCGCTCGGTGCTGCAGAAGCTAGAGAAGCATTATGAGCACCCCGTCGACATTGAGTTCACCATCGAGATATCGAAGAAACGTCCCCGACACTTCAGGCTCCATCTGCTCCAGTGCCGACCGCAGAGCTGGCACGAGGGAGGGGAAGGCATATATGTCCCTGTAGATGACGTGTCACAACAGGATATCGTCTTTCTCACACAAAGCATGGTGCCACACGGCCAGGTCAAAGGGATCCAGTACGTCGTCTACGTGGATCCTCGGGCGTACCACAGCGCACCAGATCGAACCTCCAGGTTAGAGATAGCTCGAATCGTGGGACGTCTCAACAGGCACCTGGAAGGCAAGTGCTTCATCTTGATGGGACCAGGGCGATGGGGGACCAGCAATGTCGAGCTGGGACTCAAGGTCACCTATGCCGAAATATACAATGCCCGCGCTCTGGTTGAGATCGCTGAGACAGAGACAGAGGGAGGCCCAGAGGTTTCTTACGGCACACATTTCTTCCAGGATCTGGTGGAATCGAATATCTATCCCCTACCCCTGTATCTGAGTGACCCTAAGACGCTGTTCAATCATCGCTTCTTCAAGAGATCACCCAATGCTCTGGAGGATCTACTGCCCGATGATGCGGCATACGCCAGCTACATCAAGGTAATAGACGTTCCGTCGGTGGCGAATGGGCGCCAACTCGACCTTCTCATGGACAGTGTGGAGGATGTGGGCCTGGCGTACTTGAGATAGCATCCCCCACACCCCGCTTCCATCTCGTCCAGGAGCCTCCCTTTAGTCTTCTCATCTGCCTGTGCGTAATGAGAGAACGAGCTGCTTTCGGTAACACGTTAGGTGAAAGGTAATGTTTCAGTCTTGTGAGCAAGCTCGGAGCCCCCGTCCCCGGGGGCGATCTGAGGCAGAAACCCGTTTCAAAGGCGATGTCTTGTTGAACAGGCCGCCCCCGGCGACGGGGGCTGAGAGCAGTCGCTCACAAAACCGAACTGATACGGTGAAAGAATGCGTTTCTTTGCTGTTCTGTTGACTCTCTGGTACAATCCGTTCAGCGCTGGATCGTATCAGACGGAGGTGAATGGCGATGGTTACGGTGAAAGTCTCTGATCAGTCCGATCTCCAGATTCCCCGTGGGCTCTCGGATGAGCTCTCTCTGTCTGACGGAGACCGAGTAGAGCTAGTGCGTCGGGGCGATGTCGTCATTCTACAGAAGATCGATAGGCCAGGACGCGCTGAGTCCTTGCGGGGGCTTGCCGGATTGGTGAAGTCGTCACGTCCGCCAGGCTCCGTGGACGTGTCCGAGTATATGAATAGAAAAGGATACGAGTATCTCCGTGGCAGCCAAGGTTAGCAGCGTGGATGACCCCCTCCCCGCGACGCTGTACTGGGACGCGAGCTTCATCGTCAACTTCACCTTACCACCACATTGACAGCCTTGTGACGATGGATGCCGATTTCGTCGTCGTTCCTGGGATTGAGCTCTTTACCTGCAACCCCACCATACTGGAGCAGAGAGTCTAGCCCAAGGGGTTGATCGCTTCTTCTCAGGTGTTTCCACGGCCTCGGTCATCGTTGCATCCCGCTCCATATACGATTGACCTGCTTCAGATCGTAGGGCAATCGCATATGAAGGCGCCATCGACAGACCTGCTCGCAGTCCCCGTCTCGTAGGCGGCCTCCGCCCGTCGTCCTTTGGCGTGGACGTCCGCCATGTCCATGCTCTCTTGGCCGCAGCGCCCTCGAGGACGAGGGCTGTGAGCCTAAATGCGATTGACCTGCTTCAGATCGCCAGGCGACTTGACAAAGTGGAGCAAGTCTCTATAATATAGGTTTGCGGTTAGACTCTACACAACAGAAGCGCTGAACACCGAGAGGCCTTCAGCGCTTCTTCTATGCTAGAGAGCCCCCTAGAAAACAGGAAGGATGATGAACAAGCGAAATGACAACCTGCTGGAAGCGCAAGACTTCCGTAGCTTGCGGATCAAGCTAGCGTCACCTGAGGAGATTCATTCCTGGTCTTACGGAGAGGTCACCAAGCCTGAGACAATCAACTACCGTCGCCTACGTCCCGAGAAGGATGGGCTCTTCTGTGAGGCCATATTCGGCCCCACCAAAGACTATCAATGCTACTGCGGCAAGTATAAAAACATCCGCTACAAAGGCATCGTCTGTGACAAGTGCGGCGTCGAGGTAACACGTTCCTCCGTGCGCCGCGAACGTATGGGGCACATCGATCTGGCTGCTCCAGTCGCCCACACGTGGTACACGCGCCGTGTCCCCAATCACCTCAGCAAGCTAATCGGCATTCGCAAGCGTGATATGGATCGCGTGCTCTACTTCGCCAAGTACATCATCATCAATGTCAATGAGGATGCACGCCAGAAAGCACTCCAGCGGCTGGAAGGGGCGCTTGACGAGAAGAAGGAACAGCGCGAGGCAGCGGCTCAGGAGAATATCGACGCCCTGAAAGAGCGTTTGGAAGAGGAAGAAACGAAGATTGAAGAGCGGATCGAGGAGATCCGCGGCACATTCGATGATCGGCTTGCCGACGCGACCGAGGAGGTCGTCCAGGCAGCCCAGTCACTGCAGAAGAAACTCGAAAACCGACAGGATGAAACCCTCCAAGCGCCAATGGTCTTCAAACCCACCGGCGAGATCATTGCCGAACAGGGCGAGATCGTGGGACGTGAGCACCTGACAGCGCTCAACACCACCGTTCAAGAGCACCTCAGTGAGATCGAGGACAATCTAGAGACACAGCGAGAGGAAGAAACGCTCCCACTGCTGGAGGATCTCGAACACTGGCGAGAAGCTACCCAAGATGAGACCGGCCAGATCAACAAGAGAGCCGCTATCGAGGTGGCTGAATGGCGCGCTCAGCTCGACACGGAGCGGGAGGAGCTACTTGGCCTGGCCAAGTTTCAGTGCATCGGTGAGCCTCGACTCCGAGAGCTGAGAAGCAAGTGGGGACAGGTCTTCAAGGCCGGCATGGGCGCCGAGGCTTTCCACGAGATTCTTTCCAACCTTGACCTGGACAATCTGGCGGAGGAGCTGTGGCATCAAGTCCGTCACGATACATCGAAGACAAGGCGTAAGAGGGCAAGGAGACGTCTACGCATCGTCGAAGCGCTGCGCAGGAGCGGCAACAGGCCAGAGTGGATTATCATGACGGTTCTGCCCGTCATTCCACCCGACCTGCGGCCTATGGTGCAGCTGGACGGTGGACGCTTCGCTACCTCAGATCTGAATGATCTCTATCGCCGAGTGATCAACCGGAACAACCGGCTGAAGCGCCTCTTGGAGCTAGGCGCCCCAGACGTGATCGTGCGGAATGAGAAGCGCATGTTGCAGGAGGCCGTGGACTGCTTGATAGACAACAGCCGCGGCAAGGCGCGCTCACGGCACGGGCGTCGCGAGTTGAAGTCGCTCAGCGATATGCTGAAGGGCAAGAAAGGCCGCTTCCGGCGCAACCTGCTGGGCAAGCGTGTCGACTACTCCGGACGCTCGGTGATCATCGTCGGGCCAAAGCTGAAGATGCATCAGTGCGGCCTCCCGAAGTCGATGGCGCTTGAGCTCTATCGGCCCTTCGTGATCAGCAAGCTGGTCGAGTATAACTACGCCACCAACGTCAAGGCTGCCAAGCGTCTCATCGAGCGAGAACGCCCCGAGGTTTGGGAGGTCCTTGAGGAGGTCATCCAGGATCGCCCGGTGCTCCTCAACCGCGCTCCGACGCTACACCGCCTGGGCATCCAGGCCTTTGAGCCGGTGATGATCGAGGGTAAGGCGATTCAGCTCCATCCGCTGGTATGCCCCGCGTTTAACGCGGACTTCGACGGCGACCAAATGGCGGTCCACGTCCCCCTCTCGGAGAAGGCGGTTGAAGAGGCCCGCACGCTGATGCTCTCCACTCGCAATCTGCTGAAGCCAGCGAACGGACAACCCCTGGTCGGACCGACGAAGGATATGTGCTTGGGCATCTACTACCTCACAATGGAGGACGACCGATACGCCGACGAGCAACCGAGGCCATTTGTCGACCTAGAGGAGCTCGAGCTGGCCTACGACCTGGGGCACGTCGACCTTCACACGCCGGTCCTGGTGGCGCAAGTCTATGAAGACCAACCAGCGCCAGAGGAACCGGTCGAGACGACCGTGGGGCGCTGCATCTTCAACAGCATCCTGCCGGACAAAATCCGCTTCATCAACAGGCCCTTGGAAAAAGGTGGCCTGCAGGATCTCGTTGGGCTCTGCTACCGGCGACTGGGTCGCGAAAGAACGACCGAGATGGCCGACCGTCTCAAGGATCTGGGCTTCAAATACGCGACGCGATCCGGCATTACGATCGCTATCTCAGACCTTGTGATCCCCTCGGAGAAGGAGAGCATCCTCAGGAGGACAGAGGACACCGTGGCTGAGGTGGATCGCCAGTATCGTCGCGGGTTGCTGACGGAGGAAGAGCAGTATACGCGCACCGTGGAGCTCTGGTCACGAGCACGGGAGAAGGTGGCCGATGTCGTGGCCCACGCCCAGCCGGAAAACAGCACTGTATCCGTGATGGCGCGATCGGGCGCATCGAAGGGTGGATATGGGCCGATCTCTCAGCTGGCCGGCATGCGCGGCCTGATGGCCGACCCCTCCGGACGCATCATCCCGCTGCCCATCCGGAGCAGCCTGCGCGAGGGACTCTCAGCGCTTGAGTACTTCATCAGCACGCATGGCTCGCGCAAGGGGCTGGCCGACACAGCGCTTCGTACTGCCGACGCAGGCTATCTGACCCGCCGCCTGGTTGACGTTGCACAGGACATGATCATCAATGCGCACGACTGCGGCACCAAAGCCGGGATCTGGATCCACGCTGATGAAGACATAGGTGGCCAGAGCATGGGCGAACGCCTGGTTGGCCGAGTCGCGGGCGCGCCGATTGTCCACCCGGAGACCGGTGAGCTGATCACCGACCGCAATGAGTTGATCGACGAAGAAGACATAGACACCATCGAGAGAAGCGATATCGAAAAAGTCATGGTCCGCTCCCCCTCAACATGCCAACTACGTCATGGCATCTGCGCGCTCTGCTACGGGCGCGACTTAGGACGCGGTCACCTAGTTGGAGTCGGAACGGCGGTGGGGATCATTGCTGCCCAGTCAATTGGAGAGCCGGGCACGCAGCTGACGTTGAGAACGTTCCACAGCGGCGGCGTCGCAGCCGGTCGTGACATTACAGTCGGTCTACCGCGCGCTGAGGAGCTTTTCGAGGCTCGCAAGACCCCTAAGGGTGAGGCGCCGATATCCGAGGTGGGAGGCTTTGCCCACATTCGCAAGACCGATGGGCAGCGGTATATCACCGTTGTCGACACCAGAACGAAGAAGTTCGAATACGAAATCGAAGAAGGTTGGACCATCTTGATCGAGGATGGTGACGACATCCAAGCCGGCGATCCTATCGCCTCGCTGGACGACGAAGCGATTGAAGCCGAAAAGGACGGTCGCGTTGTCGTGGATGATCGGCACATCACACTGATCCACGAGGAGCGACGGGAAGTGCGACATAAGCTGCCTCAGACCGGCCGGATCCTGGTCGAGGAAGGACAGCAGATCGCACCTGGCACACAGCTCGTCGAAGGCGTCAAGAACCCACGCCATATCCTCCAGATCCTGGGGCGGAAGGCCACGAAGAACTATCTACTCTCAGAGGTTCAGCAAGTCTACCGCTCGCAGGGCGTGAACATCAACGACAAGCACTTTGAGATCATCTTCCGCAAGATGCTGAGCAAGGTGAGAGTCACCCACTCAGGTGACACCGACCTGCTACCGGGCCTGTTGATACGGCGACTGGATCTGGAGGATATCAACAGCGAGGCCATTGAACAGGGCGGAGAGCCGGCCAAAGCGGTGCCCGTGTTGCTGGGCATCACAAAAGCGGCCCTGAACACGGAGAGCTTCCTTTCCGCAGCCTCCTTCCAGCACACAATTCGCGTCCTGACCGAGGCAGCAGCGGAGGGACGAGAGGACCCGCTGTTGGGGCTCAAGGAGAACGTGATTATCGGGAAGCTGATTCCCGCAGGAACCGGCTACCAGGGTAATAACCCCTCCTCCGATGGGCCCATCGAGAGCTATGAAGGAGTACGGCTGCAAATAGAGCTGGAGGAGGAAGCAGCACAACCAGAGAAAGAAGGTGCCGCAGAGCCTGAAGAGGAGCTTATCGCCGAGCAAGCCGCTTCGCTTCCAGAAGAGGCAGAAGCGGAAGAGGCCGACGAGGACGAGCCGCCGGTGAAGAAGTCAGAGATCCTGGGAATCGCCACCCCGGGATAAGCCGCTTCGCTTCCAGAGGCCGCTTGAACGCCTCTGTAGGTCTCCCGTTCGATAGGCTGCTCAGGATGCTCCCGTTCTGAACGGCTAGGTGCTATGACTTGAGATGAATGCGGCAGCGTGTGGGCACGCTGCCGCATTTGCTTGAAGGAATAGCACTGCCGTGATAGCATCTGATCGAGACGGTCGCAGAGCCTGTTAAGGTGACAAACCAAACCACGCGTGTTAGTTTCACACGCCTTTTGAACAACTGGAGGGAGGTGGCGAGATGCGAAGTATAACATGGCACAATGGCACGGTGAGGATGATCGACCAACGACTCCTCCCAACGACGTTCCAAATGCTAGAATGCAACACCTATGAGGAAGTCGCCGAGGCCATCCGAGATATGGCCATCCGAGGAGCCCCGGCCATCGGAGCGGCCGCTGCCTTCGGTATGGCGCTCGCCGCGCACCAGAGCCGAGCCAGAGGAAGCGACGATCTGCTCTCTGATCTCTACGCCGCAGCCGAAACACTACAAGCTGCTCGCCCCACAGCAGTCAATCTCTCCTGGGCCGTGTCGCGCATGATCCAGGTCGCCGAGAGCGAGACGGACCCTGCGGCCATACGCGATGCCCTCCTGGAGGGAGCCCAGACGCTGGCCGACGAAGATGTCACAATCAACAAGCGACTGGGAGAACACGGTGCTGCTCTGATCCAAGATGGCGACACCATCCTACATCACTGCAATACAGGAGCCCTGGCCACGGTGGACTACGGAACCGCCTTGGGCGTGATCCGCACCGCCCACGAGCAGGGCAAGAAGATCCACGTCTTTGTAGACGAGACGCGACCGCGCCTTCAGGGAGCCCGGCTCACCACCTGGGAGCTGCAGCAGCTGGACATCCCTTTCACACTGATCGCCGACAACGCCGCCGGGCACTTTTTGCGCAGCGGCCAAGTGGATATCGTGGTCGTGGGCGCCGACCGAGTAGCTGGCAACGGAGACGTGGCGAACAAGATAGGCACCTATAAGCTAGCTCTGGCAGCGCAGGACAACGGTGTTCCCTTCTACCCTTGCGTGCCCACCTCAACGATCGATCTGTCGCTATCGAGCGGCGATCACATACCTATTGAGGAACGGCCGGCTGAGGAAATCACGGAGGTTACCTATCAGGGCCAGCCCATCGCACCGAAAGGGATAGACGTGGCGAATCCAGCTTTCGATGTCACACCGCATCGCTACGTAACCGGCATCGTGACCGAGAACGGCATTGCTTATCCCCCCTTCATACCCAATCTGCGGAGGATGTTAAGCTCCACGGCGGAGTAAACGTCACGGCAATGTCGCGAAGCTTATCAATGATCTGGACATCGATCCAGCTACGCACGCTCACGGAGGCTGAACGTGGTCAATGTCGCAAAGCCCGTAAATCACACAGAGCCTATTGATGAATCACTTCCCGTGGTTATCCTCTGCGGAGGACAAGGCACCCGCATGCAGGGAGCCACGACATCGAAGAAGGAACTGGTCGAGATTGGAGCACAGCCCATCCTGTGGCACGTGATGAAGATCTACGCTGAGTATGGACACACACGCTTCATTCTCACCCTTGGACACGAAGCCGAGGCGATCAAGCGATATTTCCTCGAATACGAACAGATGAACTACGACTTCACGATCCCTCTGGGCCAACCGGATGCCATAACCTACCACCAGTCGAACGCGGAGGAGAACTGGAGGGTGACGCTCGCGGACACTGGCCTGGACACAGCCAAGGGATCAAGGGTCTATCGAGCTGCAAGGTACATCCATAGCGACACGTTCTTCGTCACCTACGGCGACGGTGTCGGCGATATCGACCTGGATGCCCTTTTGGCCTTTCATCAGAGGCACGGTCGTACAGCAACTGTCACGGGCGTACATCCTAGATCCCAGTACGGCATTTTGACCATAGGCAAGGATGATCACGTGACTAGCTTCGGGGAGAAGCCCGAACTAGATCACTGGATCAACGCCGGCTTCATGGTGTTTGAGCGCGCGATCCTCGACTATCTGAGTGATGGAGATGACGTCGACTTGGAGCGAGAGACACTGCCACGTCTGGCCGCCGCCGAGGAGCTGATGGTGTATCGCCACATGGGATTCTGGCGTTCGATGGACACGTTCAAGGACGCCTTAGCCCTGGACGAGACCTGGCGCGAAAGCGCGCCGTGGAAAGTATGGGATTGAAAGAGAGTATTGGGGAGCTTACGGTTTTGCAGAGCTTACCACCCTCCCCCCCACCGGGGGGGGACTAGAGGGGGGGAATCCTTCTGGCTCGATCGCCCTGTCTTCATCACCGGATGTACAGGCATACTGGGCTCTTGGTTGACCATCGCCCTGGTCGACGCAGGTGCCGCCGTGACCGGTCTGATACGCGATGAAGTTCCCTTCTCACACCTACGCCGATCAGGTTATCAGGATCGTATCCGCGTGGTCCGCGGAGATGTCACCAGCTATGAATTGGCCGAGCGCGCGCTAAACGAATACGAGATCGACACGGTATTCCACCTCGCGGCCCAGACTATCGTCCCCATCGCCAACAGGGCACCGCTTTCAACGTTCGAGACGAACGTCAAAGGGACGTGGACGCTGCTTGAGGCTGCTCGCCGTGCGCCAAAGACAGAACGCGTCATCGTCGCTTCCTCAGACAAGGCATACGGTGCCCACCAGGACCTCCCCTATACCGAGGAGGTCGCCCTACTGGGATGCCACCCGTATGACGTCTCCAAAGCTTGTGCAGATCGTATCGCCCGGGCCTACGCGATCACCTATGACCTGCCGATTGCCGTGACACGATGCGCCAATCTATATGGCGGTGGGGACCTCAATTGGAGCCGTCTGATCCCTGGCACGATCCGCTGCGTCATCCGCGGCAGGCCGCCCGTCATCCGCTCAGATGGCACGCTCATCCGCGACTATCTGTACATTCCGGATGCTGTTGCTGGCTACCTGAGGCTTGCTGAGCGCATGGGCGTGCCGGGCGTGGTCGGCGAGTCATTCAACTTCGGCATGGATGATCCGAAGTCGGTGATGGAGATTGTACAGGCCATCATCGACGTGGCTGATCGACCTATGCTTGAGCCTCGCGTGCTGGGCGAGGCGAAGAACGAGATTCAAGCTCAGTACCTGGATAGCAGCAAAGCCAAGCGAGTACTCAACTGGACACCTCAGCACTCCCTCAAGGAAGGACTACGCGAAACACTGTCCTGGTACCGCGAGTTTCTCGGCTGAATGCCGCGAAGCTTATCAAATGGATAGCTTAGCAATGGGAAAATCAGCAAGTTGGAGACAGAAGCGGGTTCTGGTCACCGGGGCCACGGGATTCATCGGACGGTCCTTGACAAGACGACTGAAGGAGTTGGATGCTCAGGTCTACCCCACCACGTCACCGACCTGGACCGAAGCGGCTGGAGCGCCGTCGTCCCGACGGCAGTTGGATACTCAGGTCTACCCCACCACGTCACCGACCGACGAATCTGACCCGCCCTCCCCCCCACCGGGGGGGACCAGAGGGGGGGAGAAGAGCCCACCGGGGGGGACCAGAGGG
>CAYQZG010000006.1:32071-60490 GCA_964421785.1 uncultured Anaerolineales bacterium | reverse complement strand
TGGAGCGCCGTCGTCCCGACGGCAGGCATCCACGGGCGAAGGTGCTCCAGACTTGCGTCGATAGCGGCCTTGAGCAGCGCCGCATCGGTCGGCTCCCCGTGGAGCGCCGTCGTCCCGACGGCAAGTCTGAACGCGATAGGCGGGATCGAGAATCTCCTTCGATGCACGTCCCTGGGCCATCATTTGAGACCTCCAATCGCTGCGCGCATAGGCGTCCGGGCAGCTTGTCGGCACTGTCTAACGCACCGTCGACGCCAACAGAGAGACGATGCCGAAAAGCGCGCAGTAGACGGCGAATGGATAGAGACGGCGGCTTCGAAGATAGCGGAGCAGAAAATGAATGCAGGCGAAGCCCACCAGAGCGGCAGCCACGAAGCCTGCGACCAGCGCCGGCGCCTGCGCCATTAGCCCCCCCATACGCCCCAACTCCACGACCTTGAGCAAGCCGGCGCCAAGGATAATGGGAGTCGCCAGGAGAAAGCTGAAGTGCGCAGCTGGCTCCCGCCTCATTCCCTGCGCCAGGCCGGCCGCGATCGTCGCCCCGGAACGAGAGATACCGGGGAGAATCGCCAACGCCTGACCCACTCCAACGATCAGGGCGTCAAGCCAACCGATCTCGTCCAAGCCACGCTCGCGACGCCCCAGGCGCTCGGAAGCGGTCAGCAGCATCGCCGTGACTAGCAAGAAGCCCGCAGCAGCGGCAGGACGGGCGAACATGCCCTCGAAGAAATCCTCCAGGGAATAGCCGACCAGGACGCCGGGCACAGTGCCCAACAGAATAAGCCAGGCCAGCAAGCCTCGTCGAGTTCCGTTCGCGGCAGAAGCAGTGCCTCCCGGCAGGCGGAGCGGCCGGAATCGAATCTCACCCAGCGAGAGCCATGCCGCGCGCACCAGGGCGACCCACTCCTCCCAGAAGTAGACGATGACGGCCAATGCCGTGCCCCAGTGGACCACGGTGTCGAAGGCCAATCCCGGCGATTGCCAATGGAGCAGCCAGGGAACCAGCACCAGATGCCCGGAGCTGCTCACCGGCAGAAACTCAGTCGCGCCCTGCAGGACACCCAGGAAGATAGCTTGAAACAGACTCACAATAGACGCCCGCAACGACTCCTATCGCCACCCAAGTCTCTGCAGCAAGGTCTCCCACCAAGTCGAAACCGACGGCAGACCGTTCTGCCGTCCCTTGATCTGGATCATATAGTCGACCAGATCGGGGTATACCCGCTCGTAGTCCGTGTGACCCCACTGTCCGGTGGGTCCAAGCGTAAAGGGACAGGCTGCCCAGACATAGTAGTCCTGGCTTGCCTCGCCATCGTACCACTTGAGCGCGTCCACGAGCGTCTGGGTGGAGGCAGATTGCTCGTCGCCGCAGTACCACTCACTGACAACCAGGGGCACGACCTCTCCGCGCTGTTTCAGCAGGTGATAAAGGTAGCGATACCGGAAGTTGAACGCTCCAGCACCCTCGACGACAGAAGAGCCAGGGATCGTCCCCCCCCAGCCTGCCGTCGGATCGTGCGTATCGAAGGTACCTTCGTGGAGTGCCAGGATGTGCCCACCTGCCCTCGCCCGTGCAAACACACCGGTCTCGACCATGGCCTCCATCTCATCCCATTCGGGAGCACCCGCGTTGAACGAGAAGAGAGCGATCTTCAAGCCGTGGCTCTCAGCCTCCTCCATCGTCTCAATCATCAGTTCAGCCAACGCTCTGTGTCCCTCCACCCCGGTTGGCTCATTGGGATCAGGTTCGTTATAGACCTCCCAATAGTCGATGATCTCATCCAGCCCCTCGTTGACCTCAATCACGTCCAGAATGCGCTGGACAGCTTGTTGAGCGTGTCCCTCCATGTCGAAGCCTGGGTTGCCGACACCGTGACATCCCTCCCCCCCCATCCACGTCCTGCGTCCAATGAAAATAGTATCCGGACTCTCACGCGCGACATCGAACACCCATCCGAAGTCATCTACCGCCTTGACAACAGGAAAACGCGCTCCCCCACCCACCAGATCCTGGGCGAAACCCCTCACCTCATTGGATCGGAGGGCATGCACGCCGACTTTGCTACCTTGGGCAATGACCGGATAGTCCCAGTCGCCTGGGTCGGGTGTGGGTTCTGGCGTAGGTTCCGGCGTAGGTTCGGGCACTTCACGGACGCCCAGCAACTCGACGTCATCCCAATAGGCATCACTGTGCTTGAATGGCCACAGTGTCCGGCTCCTCAGGAAGACCGTCGCGGCATCTGCCTCAGCCAATGCTGTTACCGTAGGTACCTGATGGTATTCATTGTAGATGTAGGCCTCGGTGCCCCACTCGACCGTGTCGGCAAACGGATCGCTGCCCCCGGTCGGGTCAATCCCCACCATGAAGGCGAAGTTGCCGATCGCGTCGTTCCATGGGTCGCCGTTGAGCGGCGGGATATCTCCGGGCAGCAGGAAGTGCCCTCCCCAGCCGACACCAGCCGAGCAACGCGGATCGGCCGAGCAGTCCTCGTGCCCATCTATATCATCGTGATTGCTCCACGCGTGCGCATAGGCCGTGAGCGTCATCCACGTGCCCGGCTCGACGTCGACCTGTCGCATAAAACCGGCGTCGTGCTTGCGGTAGAAAGTGAACAACCTGGCCGCTTTTGCACCACTACGGACGCGATAAGGAACGTATTTCTGCCAGATGTCCCCGACCTCCGGCTGGTCCCAGGTGCCCGGATCGTGTCGGAACCAAGCCAGCCAACCAGGCGGCGTGTGGAACTCGCCGAGCTCTGTGACATAGGGCTCTCCGTCGACCGGAAAGACCTTGACGCGATGTGACTCCTCCTCCCCCCAGTCGGCCTCGAAGCCACCATTGACCATAAGATCCTCGGTCTGGAGCAGCGGAAGAGACCGCAGTTCCTTTGCCACAAATGGCAGCGCCACCCCGTGACCGTAATTCACGCGCAGCGTCACGTCGTCGACGAAGGCGCCCCGCCCCACATGGCCGTCGTCGTCGCTGAAGAAGCGGAACGCGATCCGTACGGTACTCGTGAGGCCTTCACCCGGCGGCATAAAAGCGTCCAGGGGAAGCGAAACACGCACCCATCCCGCGGCTGCGCCGGAGACGTACGTCCACTGCCCGGCGGGCTCCTGTCCGTTCTCCAAGCCGGTCACGTCCGTCAGAACGCCCCATCCGAGCCAGTCGCCCGTCGAGGGTAGGTAATCGACCTGCTGAATGGACTGCGTGCCCAGGGTCTGACCGCCCCCCTCGGTGCTATAGCGTGCATCCAACCACCGAGCGAACCGCAACTCGGCATCCCATAGGTCGGTGTCAGGCCCACCTAGCACGATCGGATCGGAGACGAGCCATACATCCATACTGTCTGTGTAGAAATCCCCCCCTTGGTCCCCCCCGCCTGCACACCACGCGCTGCGGCTCCCGTCCACGTACGTAAACGTGCTGGTTCCCCAGAGGTACGTCCCTCCGTCCACAGCGCTGGTGTCGGTCACCATCCAATCGGATCCGATGCCGCTCTCGAACGTCTCGCTGAAGATCGTCTGCCAACCTTCAGAGGCTGTCTGCAGTGAGGCTCCCGCCATAGGAAGCTCACGGCTCGCCCGCGCCAGCTGGATGGACCCCCGCTTACCCGTGGGCGGCGGGGCTTGCAGCAACAGGAGCGTGAGCGCCACGATGCCTATTCCGAATGAACCAGCTACGCCCCCGGCCAGCCAGGCCGCTCGCCTCTCTCCCCTATCCTTCATGTCGTACCCCCCTGGCTCCCTGGGGTGGAAGCCTCACCTTGCCCCGCCTCCCTTCCCATCAACGCCCGGGTCAGGAGATCGAGAGAGACGCCCATCCGGCGCGGCTCTGGAATAGGTACCTCGCCGGCCGGCCATCCCTCCCGCTGAAGGGAGCGATCCCCGTCAGTCTGCTCGGTTTGATCGTGGAACAGCACCTGCCGCGTCGGGAACGGCAGATCAATGCCGTGCGCCAGGAGCCTCTCCTTGATCGTGGCGATGACGTTGCTCTGAATATGCAACACGTTTGACCGGACTGAATCGGTCCACCAGCGCGCCCGGAGGTTGACGCTGAAGTCACCCAGCTCGGCCACCAGGACATCGGGGGCTGGACGCTCTAAAACGCCGTCCACCTCGCCCATCGCCTCCAGGACTAACCGCATGGCCTCTGCGATGTCGTCGCCATAGCCGATACCAAACCGATACTCCGTACGCCGTACGGGGAACGCCGTATTGACGATCACCGACTCCGTGAAAAGATGAGCATTTGGAATCACCACCCGCCGTCCGTCGTAGGTCTTGATCGTGGTGGCCCGCGTCTCCACGTCCTCCACCGTGCCTTCGAACTGGTTGACGATGATCTGATCGCCGATCTTAAACGGCTCGGTCAGCAGGAGCAGAATGCCGGCCAGGAAGTTCTGTAGGATGTCGTGGAAAGCGAACCCGATTGCCACACTACCGATGCCCAGCAGCTGGATGAGCTGCCCCGGTTCGAAGCTCTCCAATGCGATGGTCAATGCCACAAGCAAGCCCACCCCGATAACCAACCAGCGGGCGAGTCGACCCAGGACCATCTCGGCTCCGGGGGCCAATTCGGCAGTCTGTGCCAGCCGCTTGACGGCCGACTTGACCCAGTTGGCGACGACGTAGAACAGCCCAAAGACGATGATCGAGAGCACAATCTGCGGCAGCGCCTGGAAGAAACCCACCGTCATCTCCTGCAGCTTCTCCCAAGCATCCACCCAAGCCTGTGAGATTCCCATACTACCCCCTGTCTCTGTCAGCCCCTTGAGGGAGCTCGCTCTCACCAGCCGAGGCCGTCCTTCGCCTCCCGATGGTGACGATGCCCAGGTGTCCATCGACCGTGATGGAGTCTCCAGTGCGAATCAACGACGTAGCATCAGGAATGCCGGTGACGCAAGGCAGCCCGTACTCCCTGGCGATGATCGCGCCGTGAATCAGCATCCCACCACGGCGTTCCACGACGCCGGCTGCCAGGGGCACCACGAACGTCATATTCGGGTCCACCGCATCACAGACCAGGATTTCGCCGTGTTCAAACGTCGCGAGATCATTTTGGGACGTAACGACACGGGCGGGGCCTTGGGCAACACCTGGGCCAGCCGGCTGACCGACGAGCTGGCGCGCTCTGACCACAAAACCGCCTATCGGCTCCTCCTCCACCAAGACCTCAGGTACAAAGTCAGAATCGCGCAGTGCTTCTGCCACATCCTCGACACGGAAGGACTCAACCCCCTCCAAACCCGTGCCCGGGCCACCTCGTCCCTCCAATCGCCGTCTACCATGCTCGACGGCGACCAGCATCTGTGCCTCGATCCCACCCAGGTAGATGTTGTCGTCATCCCGCAGCTGATAGCTGGTGCGGGCCAGATCGAGCAACTCAGCGGCTTTTGTACGTTCTTCCCCCTCAAACTGTGCAAGGTACTCGTCCCGCATCGCGGACCGAGACTGACCTCCGGCATTGCCCTGCGAACGGCGTCGATGGGTCTCCGGGTGGCCCGCCATCTCCAGGAGAATCCTGATCAAGGCATCAGGAGCTCGATCGCATCGGCTACCACCCGCCATCGCACATGAGAGGTCCCCAAAGCGGCTGACGAAGTCGTCCAGGCGGTGCTGAAATACATCGTTGACCTCCGCATATCCACTGCCCTTCAGTCGTTCACGCAGTGCGTCTGCCAGTCGGGCGTCATCCCGGATCATCGCCGCCATCTGCTCCAGCGCACGATTCCTGGCCAGACTCGCCATCTCGGTGCCTGCCAACAGGTCCATGAAAGCGTAGGGATCGTCGGGATGAAGAGCGTCATTGTAGACCTGTCCAAACAGCCTTATGCCATGCGCAAAGGGGATGAACTCATCCCAATACACATCGACCCAACCATCGTAGATGGCCTTCCGGCGATCGATCTCCGCGGCCAAGTCCTCATCCGACATATGGTCCACCGGCTGCGCCGCCAGGGCATCAGCCTCCTCAATCATGCCCGGAATCAGCTCCCCCTCGATCGTGTCGCGCAGCGACTGCAGGTTCTCGAAGCTCCTCCGCAGACTCAGATACCAGCGCCGCTCATCGTCAGGTTCCACACCCGCCAGTGTAGGTATGCCCCCCATACCCGTGATTGGACGGGATTGGAGCACAACAGGGATGGAAGGCGTCCCTGAGCTCTCGCCAGCCCACGTCCACTCCACATCTTGCGGCCCGCCGAAGAGAGCTTCCAAACGCCGCGAGCACGCAAAGATCGTGATCACGTCCTCAGCGGTCAAAGGAGGATGAAGCGCCAGTTCCTCCGGGAGCGGCTCAAGGCGAACGCCCTCCTCCCCCGCAAATAGCGCCTGATCCCGCCGGGCGGAGACATGGGAGACCACATCCCCGGTGGCCCGATCGATGGTCCAACGATCGGGCTCCACCGTGCCGTCCACGAGGCCTTGGTTAAGCCCGTGGACCGATTCAATCACCGCCTGTGAGTCATCATTCGGATTCCGGCTGAAGGCCACACCGGAGCGATCCCCTCTCACAAGCTCCTGGATCACGACGGCCATGGTGCTGTTCGCCACGTCCAGCCCCAAATCCCGTCGATAGAGCAGTGCCGCGTCCGACCAGAGCGAGGCCCAGACCAATCGGATGTGCTCCATAACACGCTCGATGCCTCTCACGTTGACGAACGACTCGTGCAGTCCAGCGAAGGAGACGGTATCCGAATCCTCGCCCGGTGCCGACGAGCGAACGACCATGGCCTTGCCGCGGACATGGGCGTCGAGGGCATCGGAGAGGGCGTGAGCGAGATCATCGGGCATCGGCGTCCTGAGGAACATGTTGCGAATGCGCAGCGAGGCGTCCCAAAGCTCCTCCCAGCGCATATTCGGGCCGATGCGGCCGTCGAACTCCTTTCTGCTGAGCTCCAGGCGGATACGCTCACGAAGGCCCGTGGCGGCGACGTAGCGCTCATAAGCCTCGACCGGGATGCAGACTGTATCCGGAACAGAGATTCCGCCCCGCTCCATCTCGGCCAGGGCGAAGCATTTCCCGCCGACCCTTTGCCTATGGCGAGGTCTGATCTGAGGAAGAGATAGCACCAAGGTCATCGTTGGACGTGGAGCTCCGTGACCTCCTGAAACCGACGCACCAGGTAGTAGCTTCTGACGTGCACCTGGAAAAGAGCGCAGGAGGGGGATGAGGCGAACGCTTCCATATGGGGGTGCTTGGCAAGATAGGCCGGCAGCAGGTGCTCTCGCTCCACGCCGGTCACTTCCTCGGCGTCGCCAAGGACGGTCACAGCCACAGCCTCGTGGATATCCGACGGCCGGTGAGACCGGCTGTCGATCAGGAGCGCTACGCGCGGTTCGGCACACAGATTCGCATACTTGCGGGTGGCACGGCCCGTCACCAACAGAAGGGTCTTCAAGTCATCGCTCACCGAAAAGGCCATGAGATTGGCGTAGGGCTGCCCATCTTCCTCCCGCGTCGCCAGCACAGCCAAGCTTTGAAGGGCGAACAAGTCCCGCAGGATTGACGCGGTGAGAGGTTCACCGTTGACCATTTCCGAGTTGATTGCGTCGACTCTGTCGCTCACGCCGGTCCTTCCTGTGCCTGAGATTCCGCCAACCGCTCCACCTTCTCTACGTAGGCGTCGATATCGAACTTCCGCTCCAGACCACCCGCGCTCATATAACGCACCTTCCCATACACCTCCCGTTCGGCCCAGGCGCGATCGTGCTTGCCGAAGCACCAGGCAACCCCCGTGAAACTGTTAGGATCACGCCCATCGAGCTCATATCGATTGTTTAACGCCAACGCAATCCGAAAACCCACCTCGGGGCTGGGCGTCCACTCCAGGATCTTCTTCCCCCAGTACATCCGCATGTAGCCGTGCATCTTCCCGGTCAGTACCATCTCCCACTGCGCCGCGTTCCAGTACGGATCGTGCGTCTGCCCGGCCTCGAACGCCGCCTTGCTGTACACGTGTTCGCGGCGATCCCGGGCGTGCTCCCTCAGCGTCTCCCGCGCCCAATCCGGCAAGCACGCCAGCGAATCGTAGTGGGGATTGTAGGCGCAGAAATTCATGCTCAACTCGCGCCGCACCACGAGCTCCTCCAGATAGGCGTCCTGGGATTGTCGCAAATCCTCGTTCACCTGCCCCACGTCCTCAGCTCCTTGCACCCGGAGGGCGATCTCCAAGGGAGATATCTGGCCGAAGTGAAGGTAGGGGCTCATGTGCGAGAGGTAATCCTGACTGGGATCGTTTCGCTCCTCGGCGTAGGTGCCTAGTGGCGTGGCCAGTTTGTGGACGATGAAATCGTCCAGTAGCATCTCGGCCTGCGAACGACCACCGCGAAAGGTATCGACCCGATCGGCACCACGGTTGATGTGCATGCGGTCGAGCATGGCCTCAATATCGTCCAGCTCAACGCCATCGTGGACAAACTCAAGCGAGTCCCGCTGCAACGCTGTCTCCTCCAGGGGAACCAGAAACGTGTCGAGATGTTTGTGGATCTTGGGTCGGATGGTGTAGGCCGCGTATTCCTCCTTCCTTGAGGCAGTCTCGATCGGCACGATGACGTCGCTCTCCACTTGCACCAGGGGGCAGGACAACCGTTTCGCCACCCGTTCCCTCCAACGCCGCTCGACGCGCAGATAGCCGCGGTCGACCACCACCAGCGCCGCATCGGCCCCCAGGTCAGTCGCAGCCTCCACTGGTGGCTGCAGTCGGACGATCAGCCGGATGCCACGTTCACGCAAGGCTTGCTGTGTCTCGTACAGTCCCTCCAGCATGAAGGCATAAGATCGCGTATTCGCCTCCGGAAAGCGCTGGGTGATGCCGAACACGGCCAGCAGGGGTAGGTTGTGCTCGTTCGCCTCACGGATGGCGAATTCCAGCGCGTGGTTCATCCGGGCCCGCTGCGCACGCTGCATCCAGTAGAGCACATACTCACCAGTGCCAGGAACATTCTTGTCGTTCAAGAACCGGATCCGCTCGCTCTGAATCACGTCCAACCCTCCCGATAATGAAGGGCAGGATGCAAGAGGCAGGATGCAAAGGGCTTCATTGTCGCAAGGTCTTCAGCCCTTGGGTTACCGCCTATCCCGGCCAGCCGAGACCCGTCCCCGCACGCGGTCCGCTTGCCAACGGATAGCTTTCTGTTCATCCTCATCAATCCTCCTCAGATTGTAGAGCTGCAGCCCCATGCGCGGGTTCCCTCCCAGGCGCTCCTCGTGACGCATCAAGAAATCCCAATAGAGCGTGGTGAAGGGGCAAGCTCTTGATTCTTGACCGACCCGTTGCCGCGCATGCGAAGCCACGTCTGGATCGTAACGGCACCCATCGCAGTAGTTGCTCATACGCTTGATATACTTGCCGCTGGCACAGTAGGGCTTCGTCGCCATCAGGCCTCCATCGGCAAACTGTGACATCCCCAAGGTGTTCGGCAGTTCCACCCACTCCACTGCATCGACGTAGACGGCCAAATACCAGGCGTGGACCTGCCGTGGCTCAACCCCCAGCAGCAGCGCAAAGAGCCCCGTCACCATCAGCCGCTGAATGTGGTGGGCGTAGCCGTAGTCCAGGGTCTGTCGGATGCAGTGGCGCAAACAGGCCATCTCAGTATCGCCGGTCCAGTAGAAGGCCGGTAGAGACAGATCGGCATCCAGGGCATTCCGCTCGGCGTAGGCTGGCATATAACGCCAGTAGATCCCGTGCACATACTCTCGCCAACCGAGGATCTGCCGGATAAACCCCTCGACGGCATTGAGCGGCGCGTGGCCCCGGCGGTAGGCCTCCTCAGCAGCCTGGATCGTCGTGCGCGGATCGAGGAGCTTGAGATTCAGGGCCGCAGAGAGTCGAGAGTGGTAAAGGTAAGGTTCACCGGCCCACATCGCATCCTCGTAGGTGCCAAAGTTAGGAAGACGATGCTGCACGAAGTCCGCCAACGCCTCCTGCGCCTGCTCCGGCGTCACCGGCCAGTTGAAGTGCTCCAGGCTGCCCGGATGATCGGAGAAGCGCCTCCCGACCAGATCGAGCACCTCGTGCGTGACGGCATCCGGTTCAAAGCTGATCGGGCTCGGCACGTCTCCCGGCCCCTCCTTCCCGAAGGACTCCCGATTCCGGTCATCGTAGTTCCACTCGCCACCAATCGGCTCGTCGCCGTCCATCAGGACGCCCGTGCGATGCCGCATCTCGCGGTAGAAGTGCTCCATGATCAGCCGCTTCCGCCCGGCCGCATGCTCTTCAAAGACGTCGGCTGGGCAGAGAAAATGCCGGTCCGGGCGGATCTCCATCGGTATACTGGCCTGCTCGGCCGCATGGAGCAGCTGCTTGCGAACACGCCACTCACCGGGTTGTGCGAGGATGATCCTCTCCGGCTGCCAGGCCTTCACGGCTCGGCGAAGCTGACCGCCTAGGCTCTCACGGTCATCTGGATCGTCTTCGTGACCGGAGCGGTCATCGTCGATCTGACGGTACGCAACGCGGTAGCCATCGCCCCTCAACGTGTCGCGAAAGTGGCGCATTGCGCTCAGGAAGATGACGATGTGCGGCTTGGTCGTCCAGACGTGCTCGGCTTCCTCGGCCACCTCGGCCATCCAGACCACGTCGGCCTGCCGGTCGAATCCATCGAAGGCCGCGGACTTCGCATCCAACTGATCGCCCAACACAAGGATAAGGTGGCGAGCAGACTGATCATTCGCAGGGGAGCGGGATTGTCGTAAGCGCCGCGACCCACTGCGAGATTGACAGCGGTGGGCACCCCCAAGACACTTGTCGACACCCTCAACCGGCCCGGCGACCGCACTCACGGGTTATCTCCTTTCTCGGTAAGTCAACGCGCAGAGCTGCCGAGCCATTGTAGCAGTAAAGAGAGAGGGCGTCAAACCTGTGCCTCGCGGAACGATGCAGGAGGCAGGAGGCAAGAGAAGGGATCCAACAACTGGAGCGCAGTCGCTGCCGCGGAGCTACTTCGCCAGCGCCGCCACCTTTTCTCTGCTCAACGGCGGCGACTGCCGCAAAGCTACTGCCGCAGAGCTACCACTTCACCAATAAGATCAGATGTCCAACACCCCCTCGTGCCCCTCTTGGTAGGCCTGCAGGACGCGCTCAGCCAAGTCCTCGGGCTTCATCGCTCCATGGGGGACGTTGAACGGCACCTTCTCCCACAGTGGCGTCTCCACTGCTTTCGGACGTACAACGGTGACGCGGCGTCCTGGGTGACCACGCGGTTCCGCCCGTCGCCCCCGCTGCTCCTTGCGCAGCACATCGACGAACGCCTCCAACCCGGCCTTGGCCGATGCGTACGCTGCAAGGCCCGGCAGATGAAGCCGCTCGCTAACTGCACCCAGGAACATCATGTGAGCATCGGAAGCCAAAAGGGGCAGACTGTGATGCGCTGCCAGGTAAGCGCCGGTCAGATTTGCCGCCAGGATCCGCTCCCAGTCTCCAAGCGACAGCTCCTCCACCTTCAGGGACGTGATATCTCCCACGGCGTAGATCCATAGATCCACCTCTTCAACGAGCTCTTTGGCCCGCTGCACCGCCTGCCGGATGCTGTCCGGATCCTCCACGTCAGCTGCCACCACCTCTGACGTGAGAGAATTCACCGTCCCCGGATCCCGGGCCGCGCTCAGGACCGTCCAACCCGCATCGGCCAAGCGCTTCACCAGCGCAGTGCCAATGCCTCCACTGGCCCCCCAAACCATGGCCGTCTTCATCAGTGCGCTCCTTTCCCTCTAGCAAACAAAAAGCGCGGTTCCTTGGCAGACAGCCACCTGAACCGCGCTACCGACAACCGTCTTCTTGTGGACTCTCTACTCAGACAGCTTCACCATCAGCCCGGCGATCATCTTCCGCTCTTCAGTATCCGCCACGCCCCACATCTCCTTGAGCAATTCCTCCTCCGGCGTCGCAGGGCAGACCTTCTCCGCCAGGAAATCGCCAATCTGGGTCGCCAGAGCCTCGATTTCCTCCTCAGACATACCGACCTTCTTGCCCACGCTGACAGCTCTACGCAGATTGTTGCGCCACGCTTTCCAATCCCCCACGTAGTCCATCATGTTGATGCATTGAAGCTTCTTGTTCACGTCCATCTTTGCCCCCTCTATCACTATAACGTCTAAAGCCGTTTCAATAGAAAGTATAGCATAAGATGAATTATTTGTCAAGGGTTTGTAATGATTTGGTTCGCAGCAGCCTCAACGGCAACCCGCACCGTCTGCAGGTGGATCTGGACTGTATCCTCCACGCGACGCGCGTAGCCTCCCCCCATCACAGTCGCCACGGGAATGCCAGACCGTGCACACAGTTCAAAGACCAATCTATCTCGCTCGGCCAGACCAGACATGCTCACAGCGAGACGCCCCAGGCGATCATCCCAGTAGGGGTCAGCCCCGGCAAGATAGATCGCCAGATCGGCCCCGGCAAGCTGAAGAGACCGTCGCACGCCTGAATCCCAGGCATCCAAGTAGGCGACGTCGCCAGTCCCGTCCTCCAGACCGATGTCCAGGTCGCTCCGCTCCTTTCGCAGGGGAAAGTTTCGCTCGCTGTGAACGGAGAGGGTGAAAATCGTGGGATCATCAGCCGCGATTGACGCTGTCCCGTTTCCTTGATGCACGTCCCCATCGAGGATGACGGCGCGACCAATGCCCTTCTCAGCTTGTAGCACGCGGACCGCTATCACGCTGTCGTTGAAGATGCAGTAGCCCTGCCCATGATCACGAAACGCGTGATGCGTGCCACCGGCCAGGTTCACAGCCACGCCATCTCGAAGAGCAGCTCGGCAAGCGGCGATGGTTCCACCGACAGAGCACCGCGTCCGCCTGACGAGGTGCGGCGACCACGGGAATCCTATTCGCCGCACCTCCCTGTCCGTCAGCTGTCCTTTCTTGACTCTCTCCAGATAGGTGCCATCGTGGGCCTGAAGGATCTGCTCGTCGGTAGCTGGCTCGGGAGCGACGAGATCCTCTATCGGTATCAGACCGCTCGCCACCACGGCCTCACGCAGGAGGCGATACTTCTCCATCGGGAAGCGATGACCCGAGGGCAGTGGCACGACGTAATGGTCGCAAGTGAAGGCTTTCAAATCAGCGAGCCGTCAGCTGTCTGTTTCGAAAACGGCAGATATCGCAGAGCTACCTCCGCCGCAGAGCTACTTTGCCAGCCTGAAACAATTAACTGGGATCACCAAAGCGAATCAACCTCCCGCTTCTTGAACGTCCGTGGTCTTATTCAAGCTCCATGTACCGCTTGCCCCGTGACCTGAATGGAGCCCATTTCCCCGGTTCAACCTGGATCCAGATATCATCCCCAGATAGGGAGACAACGTTCACCAGATCCCCTTCACGCAAATCTCCGACATCCCCGTAATTCATCCCCGGGCCACTGCGTAGCGTGAGCGATTCCACCGCGACGCGAGCCTTGAGCCCCGCCAACGGCATCTCGTCTATCACAACAGGCTCGCCGCCGACATAATCCAACAACTCATCGTAGCTGCCATTGAACCAATTCAGATCCGTCGCGGCATTGATCCCTGGCACCTGTCCGTGATCCGAATACTGCCAGAGCGTCCAGTCCTCCCAACCGGACGGCAGCGAGGGAGCGTTAACCCCGTAATTGGCGACCCAGAGATCGTAAGCCGCCCAGTCTGGCCCATCCAGTACGTTGCTGTCCCAGAACCAGCGGGCCGTGTAGATCATGGGCTTCCGCTCGTCCTCTTCCTCGATCAAGTCCGCGCAGGCCTGAACGCAAGCCGTGATATCGTCAGGGCTGACCCCGCGGCTCAACTCGACATCGAGCACCAGAGGTAAATCGGATGATCGGCCATCAAGCGCATCGAAGAAACGCTCCATCTGAGAGTCAGCCGGTCTTTCCGGCGCTACGACATGATACGCCGAGATCAGCAGACCGGCATCCCTGGCCCCGTCCCAGTTGGGGTAAAACTGGTAGTCCGTGTAGTAGTTGCCCACTGTGGCACGAATCACCGCGAAGCGGTATCCTGCAGCGGCAACCTGTCCCCAGCTAATCTCGCCCTGCCAGCGAGAGACGTCAATACCCGGTGTCCTAGACATTGCACGCTCCTTTCCTTTGTTGCCTTGCCATACTGAACCCTGATGACGTTGACACACCTCGTCACCTTGACCGATCTTCCAACAAATAGCCAGATCGCAATGGCCTCCTCAGACGATGTTTAGTGCACTAAAGGACCGACGTCGTTGCCACACATGAGGAACATCGGTGTCCGGCGGAATAGGTCCCTCGCATCTGCCGCAAAGCTTATTCTGCCGCAAAGCTTATTCACCCCCTTAAATCCTCGGCAATCCTGGTCAACCCCAGCGAATTGAGCAGCCTTCGAGTGGGCGTTCCATCCTCATCGTAGCCCATCGCCCGGAAGTAATCCTGCTTCATCGTCTCCATATCCAGTGAAACGCCGCGGAGGGGACCACTTCCGAGCGGTGGATAGCCCCTCGCGCGGTCGGGAAGGGACACGCCATTGGAGTGGATGCCTTGTCGAAAGTTGAAAGCCCAGCGGAGCACCTGGATCCGATGGCCGATACGCAGCAGATCCTGTAGATCGAGCTCCCAGCCGGTAGCCGCGTTGATCCACGCCCGCACCGGGGGCCGGCCCATGAGGAGAGAGAACATGCACAACCCAGCGCAGTTCACCACCTGCAGGTAGCGATTGAGCAGGGCAAACTCAGTCCCTTTCTTATCATACTCATACCGACCGGCCGGGGAGACTCCGTCGACGGCGAAGATATCGCGCATGGCCTCTATATCGAGAATTCCTCCGTTGGCCGTGTTGTGCCGTCCAGGCGTGGGATCGACCACGTAGGCCAGGCCGAGCGCCGGCTCGTAACGGGAATCGTGCATGGGCAGCTCCTGCCCTCCAGCGTGCATGGCAAACGCCTTCGCCTCCCCACCGATCCGCTCAGACGCGCGCTTCACCCCATCAGCCAGCACATCACCGATACCCTCTCGATGTGCAATCCGTCGCACCAGCTCGACGATCGCCTCCGCGTTACCCCAAGACAGGGTCAGGGTCGACGCGGTCACCCCATCATCGCCCAGCGCCGCGTCGATCAGGCCGTGCTCCGCACACTCCATGGCAAAAGCGATCGCCGTCCCGGTGGAGATGGTATCCAGCCCGAATCGGTCGCACAGGCTGTTGATCTTGATGACAGCCTCTAGATTGTCGTTGAGGAGCAGAGGCCCGAAGGCGGCCAGCGTCTCATACTCCGGCTTATGCGCCTCCTCCACTGTGTACATATCGCCCTCAAGGTGCACGATGCCGCCGCATCTCACGGGGCAGTAGCGACAGCCGTAGTTCCGCACCTGATGCTCGATCACAGCATCGTCGCTGATCTTTGCACTGCGGCTGAGTGGGAAATCGCGGGCTGCGACCCCACGCCAGTTCCAGACCGGTGCGTCGCCGACCTCCGTCGTGAAGGCAGTGACACCCGCGGTGCCATACTTGCGGTACAGGTGGATAATTGCATTCACGGGACCAGACGGCTTCAGACGCAACAACCGCATCAAAGGGGCGAAGGTCTTGGTCAGCCGGAAGAGGAGTGGGGAAAGGGGAGATACATCCTCTCTGAAAATCTGCCCGTACTCACGACTGAGGTGGGTCAGCGCCTCTTTGTCATGGATCGGGAGGCGTTCCCGACCGCGCACGACAATGGCCTTGAGTCGCTTGGCCCCCATCACGGCAGCCAGGCCCGAGCGCGCTGCAGCACGTCCTTCGTCAGTGATGATAGCAGCAATGAGCGACCGGTTCTCCCCTGCCGGACCGATGGAGATGACCTGAGCACCACGGCCCACCTGCTCCTTGAGGCGCCGCTCCGTCTCTACCGTCTCCAACCCCCACAGATCACCAGCGTCCTCGAGCGCCCAGGGATGGTGTCCATCCCCGTGACCGCCATCAACCACCAAATAGACAGGATCGTCGGAGATACCGGCGAAGAAAACTCCATCGAGGCCAGCGGAGCGTAGACTGGGACCGAAGTGCCCGCCGCAGTTGGCATCGCCCCACCCACCGGTCAGAGGCGACTTCCCCACGACCATGAAACGCCCACCGAACAGCACGCCTGAACCAGTGAGCAAGCCAGGGACGAAACCGAGGACGTTCTCGGGGCCAAGCGGGTCGGCACCAGGGGGGATCCAATCGTAGAGCAACCGTGCGCCAAGGCCGTATCCCCCTAGAAACTCTCGGTACAGAGCCGGGGGCAGCGACTCTACACGAATCGCGCCCTGTGAGAGATCGACATAGAGTACTTTTCCGAAGAATCCTTCAGCCACGGGGTCTCCTGGTATGGCCACCGCACGTCGCGGGTGCACGTTGTACACAGCCAACTATCGACGATGATACCGGGCATCGAGCAACAACGAATAGACTTGCCCGCCAGCAGAAGGGCACTACCGTCGCCCGAACAATCAGTCACTCGCCTACCGATGCGTCGCCGGACTCCGGGCTCGCTGCAAGAAGAAGGCTGACATCGCCAGGCACCTATCCGGCGGCAACAGTATACTCCAAGATGGACCAGGTGGCAAATGGGCCACTTCCTCCCTTTTCTCATGGCCCTTCAGTGGGAATTCTGGGGATAGTGAGAGGATCGACACCAATGCGGGAACGCATCAGTGCACTTCGTCGGCATAGGCAGGGAGCAAGCGGCGTTAAGCGTCGAACGAATGTGGTCAGCCCACAAGGACGACCGGCCCACCACGGTTACTGCGGGCTTACCGCCGGTTTCGGCACGTAGATGAGCGTTTTGCGCGGTAGCACGTCGCGGCCGAGTTCAATCCCTGGTGTCTCAAACCACTCCAGGCTACTCAGGTGTCTGAGTCTGACTTCCTTCTCTCCGGCTCCTTGATCTCGTACCGGCCCTCTATCACCTGGGCCTCCTCCTCGTCCACGACGCGCCATTCCTCGATTCTTGCACCGAGATCCTCCAGGTGCTCGAGAACCACCTCGGGCGGCGCCAGCTCGATGAACAACTTGAGGCCCAACAGGAAGACAGCCACGTCATCCAACTGGTTGAGTCCCATCGGGGGGATATCCGAGAGAATATCTATCGGAGAGAGGACGTAGGCCAGCGCCGCCGGGGGTACGACCTTCGTCCACAGCGGCACCCGGCGATCCAGAAACAGCCGCCAGGCCAAGCGTAGCTGCCGCACGGCTTCCTTGAGCCAAGCCAGAATTGCACCGCCGTCGTTCTGCGGCGCTCGCATCGGTTGTCGCTGGTCGCCCATCATCTCACTCCTTGTCGCTAACGCTCATGGATCACCAGTCACGCATTATAGCCCCCTTGCGCAATTCTGCAACCACTCAACCGCATTTGTTCATTCGTTATCCCCCGTTGTATAATACAACCATCATGCCCATGCTCCGTCAGAGTCTGCTCGATACCTACCTGGTGCGCCTACGCGCTATCGCCCGCTTCTGGGAGATTCCGCTGACGACAAGTCGTCAACGAGAGGTAGCGCTCGAGCTGACCGAGGCCATGGCCAACCCCGAGGTCATCGAGCAGGCCCGAGCGCGACTGCCGGATGACCAACACCGGGCCTTGTGCGCGCTGCTCGCCTCCGACGGACAGATGCCGCGGCGCATCTTTGCCCGGGAGTGGGGCGAGATTCGCGCCATGGGCCCCGGCCGCATGGAGCGAGAGCGGCCCTGGGAGGACCCCATCTCCCCAGCCGAGGGTCTCTGGTACCGCGGCTTTCTCTTCCAGAGCTTCGAACAGGGCCCTGACGGTGCCTACGAGGCTGTCTCTGTCCCACAAGAGCTCCGCGAGCACCTCCCGGCGCCGCACGTCGCCCAACCCGCCATCACACTTGAACCGGTCCCTGCCCCCAGCGCCATCTCCTCAACCGAGGATCTGCTGCTCGACGACGCCTGTACGCTGCTCGCCTACGTGCAGAACGAGCGACCTCGGTCAGGCCGCGACCGCCGCTGGCCGGGGCGGCACAAACAGCGTCTCTTGTCGCGCCTGCGGGTCCAAGGTCAGGAGCGGTTCGCGTTTCTGCGCCATCTGGCGTCTCGCATCGGGTGGGTGGTCGGCGACGAAACGGCCCACCTGCGCCCCAATCCCGAGACCGTCACCACCTGGCTCCAGAGCGATGCTTTCCATCAGCGCCGTGCCATGACCGAGACCTGGCGCGACGATCCGACCTGGAACGATCTCTTCCACGTCCCCACGCTGCAACCCGAGGATACAGGCGCCTGGCGCAACGATCCGGTTCTTGCACGGCAAGCGATCCTGCGCTACCTCAGGACCTGTTCGCCGACCAGCTGGTACAAGCTCGACGCGTTCGTCACTGCCATCAAGCAAGCCGACCCTGACTTCCAGCGGCCCGCTGGCGACTACAGCACCTGGTATATTCGAGACAGGGAGACCGGAGCCTATCTTTCGGGCTTCGAGAGCTGGGACGCCGTCGAAGGCCGATTGATCCGCTATCTGATCAGAAGGCCAATGGCCTGGCTTGGGCTCATCGACCTTGGAGTAGAGGAAAACGATCAATCACCCGGTGCCTTTCGCCTCAGCCAAGGCGGGGCGGCTTTCCTCGAGCTGGCGGATCCACCGTCACCATCCGCCCCGTCGCTGCCCCGTCTACAGTCCGGTTTTCGCGTTTCGGTGCCGGCGTGTCGGCGCTATGAACGCTTTCAGCTGGCCCGTGTCGCCGAATGGGTTCAAACCGGTGAACGTTTCATCTACCGTTTGACGCCGGCGTCTCTGGAGCGCGCACGTGAGCAAGGTATATCCATCACACGAGTGACCGAGTTCCTCCAGGAGATGACAGAGTCACCTCTGCCCCGCCCGGTGGAGGAGGCATTGAGCCGGTGGGCCACCCGCGGGACAGAAGCACGCCTGGAACGCGCGATCCTGCTGAGGCTCTCCGGCGAGGAACTGATGGATCAGGCCATCTCCTCCCCGCGCCTGGGCCGTCTCATCGAGGAGCGTGTTGGCCCAACGACAGCCCTGGTGCGCCAGCAAGATTGGCCCCGGGTCGTCGCCCGGCTGGAGGAGATAGGGTTGTTGCCCGATGTACCGGACCTGACGGAGTAAGGCGCCGCGCTCAACCGAGTCCAGAAGAGCGCTCTGCCAGGAGGTGACACATGCCCACTATGCCTCAAAGCCTACCCTACGCAACCAATGGGCGATCCTCAGGGTCATACCTCCGTAAGCGTCTCGTTCAGGCTGCCGCTGCGAAATCCCTGCAGATCGAGGGTCACGTAGCGATACCCCAAGGCCTGTAGAGCTTCGGCCACCTCCGCCCGGACATCGGCCCGCGAGAGGTGTCCGATGTCGTCCTCCAGGACCTCGATGCGGGCGACAGGAAAATGGTCGCGCACGCGGAGCTGTCGCAGTGAGAACCGGCGACGCAGCGTGGATTCCGCGGCGTCGACCCGCTCCAGAGCCTCGGGCGTCAAGGGAGTGCCGTAGGGGATCCGAGAGGCAAGGCAGGCCATGGAGGGGAGGTCCCAGTTGGGAAGCCCCATCTCGCGCGACAGGGCACGCACGTCCGCCTTGGTGAACCCCGCCTCCAGCAGCGGCGCGCGGATGCCCAGTTCCTCGGCAGCCTCCATGCCGGGTCGATAATCGCCGCGGTCGTCGGCGTTGGCGCCACGGACCAAGGCATCGAACCCCTCCGCTTCAACCACCTCCAACAGGCGCGATAGCAAGGCTCGCTTGCAATGATAACAGCGGTCGGGGCGGTTGACAGCCACGTCAGGATAATCAAGCATATCCAGGGCCACGACGCGGTGCCTCGCCCCTAGCCGCTTTGCGAGCCGCGACGCCCGCTCCCTCTCAACAACGGGGATCATGGGCGAGGCGATCGTGAGCGCCAGTGTGTTGTCGGTGCCTAACACCTCCTGGCAGATCGCCAGTAGAAGGGTGCTATCGACACCGCCTGAATAGGCGACGCCGACGCTACCCAGCGAGCCGACCAAGCGGCGCAGGTGTTCAGCTTTCCTCCGAAGGTCAGACGGAGACATAGACTACACAGCAGGGGTGGGTCACGTAATATCCACCACAGCCGCGGTCACCACGGGATCGCGCCGCGTCTCGCGGTGGAAGAAGTTCGAAAGAGCTTGCTTGATGTTCGCCTCAACATCGTCCGGCTTCGCCCCTGGGCTGACCATCGCTGCTGACCGAACCACGTCTTGCGCCCTCGTCAACAAGTCCTCTGCCTCGGGCTTGAACACGAAGCCCTCGGTGATGATCCGCGGCTGCCCACTCGCACGCCCCGTCCGGGGGTTGAAGGGCACCACGGCGGTCACGAAGCCTGCTTCGCCCAATTCCGCTCGCCGGCGCATCACCCGGGGGCCGATCTCGCCCACTAACGTGCCGTCGACGTAGACGTAGCCACCGGGCACACGTTCGCCAATCTCCATTTTCCCATTCTTGAACCTCAACGTGTATCCGTTCTCAATCGCAGCGATGTTCTCCTCAGGTATCCCGAGGGAACGCGCGATCTTGGCATGCTGTCTCAGATGTCGCAGTTCCCCGTGGATGGGCACGAAATAGCGCGGCTGCAGCATGTTGATAAGGGTCTTCTGCTCCTCTTGGCTGGCGTGGCCCGAGACGTGCACATCCGCGACCGGGTCATAGTAGACATCAGCACCTTTTTGGAACAGGCGGTTGATGACCTCGTGGATCATCTCCTCGTTGCCCGGAATGGTATGCGAGGAGAGCACCACAGTATCGTCCTCTTGGATGCTCAATGTGTGGTGGCGTCCCGTAGCCAGCCGATTCAACACCGCCATAGGCTCACCCTGAGCACCCGTGGCCATAATCACGACCTCGTCAGGCGGCAAGCGGTCGACCTCGCGTAGATCAACCACCATCTCATCCGGGATATCGAGGTACCCCAAATCGCGCGCCATCGCTGTGTTGTTGACCATGCTTCTGCCAGCAACGGCAAACTTCCGATTGTGCTCCGCCGCGACGTCCACGACCTGCTGAATACGCGATATCAGCGAGGCAAAGGTAGCCACAATCAACCGCCCTGGAGCCTCACGCATGATCTGATGAAACGCGTCGTAAAGCGCTGCCTCTGAAGGTGTCCTACCGGGCATGTCGGCGTTGGTGCTGTCGGATAGCAGCACAAGAACTCCGCGTCCCGTAAACTCCGCCAGCTTGGCATAGTCGGTGGGCCAACCATCGACCGGGGTATGGTCGAACTTGAAGTCGCCGCTGTGCACAATCAACCCCTCCGGCGTCGTGATGCCCAATCCCACCGTGTCCGGGATGGAGTGACAGACATGGTACGGCTCGATCGTGAACGGGCCTATGTCAAACTCATCACGGGGCGACATCGTGTGCAGCTTGGCTTTGTTTAACATGTTCCGCTGCGCAAGCTGAACCTCGATCAGGCCACGCGTCAGACGCGTAGCGTACAATGGGACGCTGAACTCCTCCAAGAAGTGGGAGAGTGCACCGATGTGATCCATATGACCGTGCGTGATAATCGCCGCAAGGACCTGATCCTTCTTGTCCCGCAGGTAATCCCAATCCGGGAGGATGTAATCAATCCCCAGCATACCCGTGGTCGGGAACATCATACCAACGTCCACGATCAGGATATGCCCTCCATATTCGATGCTCATCATGTTCTTACCGACTTCCCCCAAGCCTCCCAGGGGAACAATTCTCAAGTGATCGTCCATCTTTCTAACTCCTATATCGCTAAAGTATGTCTAATCGCAAAAAAGCACCCTCCAATCACCCGGCTGCGGCCTCGACCAAGAAGCGCGACCGACGTGCGCTGAGACGATGCCCGCACCTGGGCTGGGAGGGTGCATTTGATTCCACTCTCAAAATCTATCCCAACTCAATCGACAGGAGCTATAGTAGCATAGTAGCCCCCTCTGTCAAGTCCACAGGCTTCGGAGATCAGGGCAATCGCATTTGCGCTCACAGCCCTCGTCCTCGAGGGCGTCGCAACCGAAAGAACTAGAGATGTCAGGGCGATTGACGCCGAAGGACGACCCCGAGACGGGGTCTATGAGCGCACTACGTCCATATGCAATAGCCCTGCTTCAGAGATACCGTTTCAACCCGCCCAGGTGCTCTTCATTCACCCCCAGCTTGTCTGTCAACCCAACTCGTAGTATCATCTATCTGTACATCGACCGCATGATATCCGAGACAAAAATCGAACTATGAGATCATTCAGACTGCCCTCTCGCGATCGAGTCAATCTGTTGACCTTCCTTCGTGATCTCGTTCGCACACCCAGCCCCTCATCGGAAGAGGGTGGGTTGGCGGAACGGATCATCCAAGAGATGGAAGAGATCGGCTTTGCCGACGTTCGTACCGATTCCATCGGAAACGTCATCGGCCGCGTCGGCCCTGCACAGGGGCCAACACTGATGCTCAACGCGCATATGGACACCGTGCGCGTCAGCGCGCGGGACTCGTGGGCCCACGACCCATTTGGGGCCGAGGTGGATGACGGCGTGCTCTACGGGCTGGGCTCCTGTGATATGAAAGGCGGGCTGGCAGCGATGGTCTACGGCGCCAAGCTCCTCCAGGACGCCCAAGCGCCGTTGCGGGGCAACCTGGTGGTCGCCTGTGTGGTTCAGGAGGAGGAGTGTGAGGGGCTCGGGACGCGCGTACTGATGGAGGAGAGCGGCCTGCAGCCCGATTGGGTGATCCTGGGCGAGCCGACCGATCTCAACGTCAGTCGTGGACAGCGAGGGCGATTGGAGATGCGCGTGGTCGCGTACGGGAGATCTGCCCATGCTGCCAGCCCCCAGTTGGGCGAGAACGCCATCTACATAGCCGCGCGGCTCGTCTTCGGGCTCGAGTTACTGGCGGAACAGCTTGGAGAGGACGACTTCCTCGGCTCCGGAACGCTTGCCGTAACCGACATCACGTCGAGAGCAAGCAGCCGCAACGCTGTGCCCGACCGCTGCACCCTGATCATCGATCGCCGATTGACGCTAGGCGAGAATGAGACGAAAGCGCTGTCTGAAGTGCAACGGGTCATCGCGCGCGAGGGGGTCAATGCCGAGGTCGCAGTGACCGACTATCGGGCGACCAGCTACACCGGATACGAATGCCGGGCGCGGGCGTTCTATCCAGCCTGGGTGATCGCCAGCGATCATCCACTCGTCGAGGCAGTCGTGCGAGCTGCTCAGGCACAGCTCAAGCGCCGCCCCAAAATCACCCGCTGGGGCTTCTCAACGGAAGGGGTCTACACAGCAGGCAAAGCCGGCATCCCCACCGTAGGCTTCGGACCGGGCAAGGAAGAGCTCGCTCACACCGCCGATGAACACATCCACCTAGAAGATGTCTACGCCGCTGCCGCGGTATACGCACAACTGGGCTACCAGCTGTTGGGGCAAGCATAGCCGTGAGATCAACGCGCGTCAAGCCAGCTATCGCGGAGGCCCTCGCTTCGCGACAGCCCGTAGTCGCCCTAGAATCGGCTCTTATCACCCACGGTCTCAGCCATCCTGCCAATCTGGAGATCGCCCGACGCATTGAGGCAGCGGTTCGCGAGGAAGGCGCGCTTCCGGCCACCATCGCGGTGCTGGACGGGGAGCCCCACATTGGGCTCTCAGACGACGCGTTGATCCGCCTTGCCTCATCCGCCGGCTCTTCGACCGAGCCCCCTCGCAAGATCAGCCTGCGGGATCTGCCCATTGCGCTGGCTCGACGTGGCACCGGCGGCACGACCGTCGCAGCGACCATGCACCTGGCCTACCTCGCCGGGATTGAGGTCTTTGCCACGGGAGGCATCGGCGGCGTGCACCGCGGGCACTCGGAGGACGTCTCCGCCGATCTGACAGCACTGCGTTCGATCCCTATCTTGGTTGTCTGCTCGGGAGCCAAGGCGATTCTCGACCTTTCGCACACCCGGGAACGCTTGGAGACTAACGGGGTCCCGGTGGTGGGCTACGGCACAAATGCGTTCCCGGCCTTCTATAGCCGGCGGTCGGGCCTAACGGTCGATGTCTCCCTGGATAGGCCGGAGGAGGTGGCCCGGCTGGCACAGGCGAGGAACACCATGGACCTCTCGGCCGCGCTCCTGGTCTGTGTTCCAGCCCCCAAAGCCGCAGCCCTTTCAAGGCGCGAGGCAGAGGAGGCGATCTGCCGGGCAACGGAAGAGGCGGAGCAGGCGGGCATCAGGGGCAAGGACGTGACGCCCTTCCTCCTTGCACGGATCGTCGCGCTGACCCATGGCAAAGCTCGACGCGCCAACGAAGCCCTGCTGCTCAACAACGCCCGCGTCGCCGCGCGCATCGCTCAAGCCTTGGCAGCCATGAAGAGCGCTACCTGACCGACGAATCTCGTTGTACAACAAGCACATGCACATCCGTTACCTCAGCTTGACTAACTTCCGCAACTATGCACGCCTGGAGCTGACGCTACCCGAGAACCCCCTACTCCTCTACGGCGGCAATGCCCAGGGCAAGACCAGCCTCTTGGAGGCGATCTATCTCCTCGCAACAGGCTCCTCACCCCTCGCTGCCTCCGATCGAGAGTTGATCCGCTGGCAGGCCGAGACAGAAGGGCTTCCCTATGCCCGCGTCTGGACGGAGATTGAGCGGCGGGAGCGAAACATCGAGCTGGAGATCGCCCTGGAGAAACGCGCCCTGTCGAACGGAACGACCCGGCTGCAGAAGACCATCCGCATCGATCGCGCGCAGAAGCGCCAGTCAGATCTGAGTGGGAAGCTCAATGTCGTGCTGTTCACGCCTCAGAACGTCGACCTGGTCGCCGGATCACCCTCCGGGCGCCGGCGATATATGAACGATGCTCTATCCCAGGTAGACGAGGGATACAGCGATGCTCTGAGCCGCTACACCAAGGCCCTGCGCCAGCGCAACGCAGCGCTGCGCCACGTGCGAGACGAGGGGGGAAACCCGGCCCAGCTGGCACCCTTCGAGAGAGCGCTGGCGCGGAACGGGGTGGTCATCGCCGGCCGTCGACACGCGTTCCTCGACGGCCTCTCAGATCGCGTCAAGCGCATCCACGAGCGCCTCACAGGAGATGAAGAGTGGCTGCGGCTCGACTACATCCCGAACTTCGATCCAGCTACACCGCCTGCTCTGAAGGCCCAGACAGGTATGGACCTGCGTGGGAGCGAGAAGCCCCCCATCGACGTCGGCCTTGAGCAGCTGGTCGAGGTCTATCAAAGCGCTTTGATCGAGCGTCGATCGGAGGAGATTGCGCGCGGGGCGACCATCTTTGGACCCCATCGGGACGAAATCCGCTTCATCGCCGGCAGCCCCGCGCTCGGCACCCATGAGGTCGACCTAGGCACCTACGGTTCAAGAGGTCAACAGCGCACAGCGGTGCTGTCTCTCAAACTCGCCGAACTGAGGTGGATGCACGAGCAGACGCGGGAGACCCCCGTCCTTCTGCTCGACGAAGTGCTGGCAGAGCTGGACAAGGACCGCCGCGCCTACCTGCTGGAGCACGTAGACGACGTGGAGCAGGCTATTCTCACCGCCACCGACCTGGAGATGTTCAGCGCCCCATTCCTGGAGCAAGCGGCGATCTGGGAGGTGAAAGGGGGGCTGGTCGGCCGCGGCGGACCGGCGGGGGGAGCTCAAGAGACCTAAGCGCTATGCCAAAGGCCGTTTCTTCGGCATGCCTGGCCGACGCGGGTACTTCTGCGGCGACGGTGCCACCTTGTCCACGACCACGAGGTAGCGCGTCTCGGCCAGACCCCGCAGCTCAACCGGCACGAGCTGGCGCACTTCGCCCCCCAGCGTCGAGATCGCACCATCGGCCTCGTGCACCTCGGCTGCCGCCTCCTCCCCTTTCTGAGCCAGCATCGCGCCACCCACCCGCGTAAAAGGAAGCAAATACTCTACCAACGTCGGCATCTTCGCCACCGCGCGAGCCAGCGCCCAATCATACCACTCACGGTACACTGGATCTTGGCCTAACTGCTCCGATCGAGCGTGAACAGCCTGCACGTGCTCCAGCCCCAGGCGGTCAATCAGGTGCTCAAGAAAGGTCACCTTTTTTTGCGTCGCTTCCAGCAGCGTCAACCGCATACCCGGACAGACGATCTTGAGCGGTATCCCCGGATAGCCTGCGCCCGTCCCCACGTCGATCACTCGAGCGCCTGCTGCCAACTCACCCTGAGGCATGGCCTTCAGACACGATAGGGAATCGAGGAAGTGACGAATCAACACCCCCTTCCAGTCCGTGATCGCGGTCAGATTGAAGCGCTGATTCCACGTCACCAACGCGTCATAGCAGGTCTCGAACGCCGCCAGATGCTGGTCACTGAGCGTGACACCCAGCTCGCGAGCCCCCACGATCAACGGCTCCATATCTCGGTCTCCTGATCGACGCCGATCGGTCATCATCCCCTTCACGCTGATCCAAGCTTGCTCGTGACTATAGCAGAACTCCCTGCTGCTGTCAACAGAGGATGACCCGCGACGTAGGGGGACTCGGCCCGCCGCCCGCTTGTCCGTCGTCAAACCACCGATCCAATGAGATGTCTGAACCTACTAATGGCCCTTCAGTGCAATCATCCATTCAGTCGTTCAGTGATTTACATCGGGGGGGCGTGAGAAGGTCGTACCACTGATTCAATGAAACGACTGAGAGCACTGAAGCGCGGGGGCCGTTCAGTGTAATCAGTCACTCAGTGCTTCAGTGATTCAGATACCACCGACAAGCTGTCGATCTCGGAGCAACGGCTTCAGCCGTTCCTCTCCCAGAAAACAGCCGCCCAGACCGCTACCGGCCTGAGCAGCTGAGGACGAAAAGGCACCCACCTACGTACTATCCAGACGAAATCCCCACCCTACACGTCCCTCGATCACGCGCCGTATTTGATCAGTCGACCGGCATTAGCCATCATCAGAGGCATCAGATCCACGTGGTAGATGTGCCCCAGACCGCCCGCCATGCACGGCCGCTCCCCAAACGTCACAACCCCGTCACGACGGATGTACCTCGACCAGAGAAGCACCGGTAGCTCGTGCCAGCTGTGCGCCTTCCAGAGCGCCGGGGTCGAGTGATCGCCGGTGACGAGCACGACGTCCGGTTCCAGCTCCAGAATCTCCGGCAAGACCTCATCGAAGTGCTCAATCACGGCCATCTTGGCATCGAAGTCGCCATCCTCACCACGGCTATCGATCTTCTTCACGTGAAAGAAGAAGAAATCGTAGTCAGCCCAATGCTTCTTGAGCGTCTCGACTTCATCCTCGATCGTATCCCCGGTCGGCAGGACATGCATACCTGCCAGTTTGGCCACGCCGCGATACATCGGGTACGTAGCGATTGCGCCGCAGCGAATCTTGTAGAGCTCGGGCATCTTCGGCAGACCCGGTTCCTTAGCAATGCCACGCAGGTTGCAGCTGTTGGCCGGATGACCGTTCTCCTCGGCATCGGCAGCCAACATCGCGCGCGCCTCGCCCAGCCATCTGTTGATGAGGTCGGCCGTCTCCTCCGCCTCTGGCCGCGTCGGCTTGACCGGCAGCGGCGGCACGCCTGTCTCCTGGGGATCCGTGCCGGTCAGGCCGTCCTCCAGGCCTTTCCCTCGTAGGATCAGCGTGAAACGGTACTCCTTCACCGGCTTGACGAAGATCTGCTCCAACTCCGGCATTTGGAGGCCGCTGAGCCTCTCACAAAGCCGCGTGCCCAAGTCAGATCCGATTCGTCCTGCGCGTCGATCCGTGATCACGCCCGACGCGGGATCGACGCTGCAGAAGTTGCCCCGTGCCGCGACGTCCCCAGGCTGCAGGTCGAAGCCAATACCCAGCGCCGAAAGCACGCCACGTTTGACCAAACACTCAATCGGATCGTAGCCAAACAAGCTCAGATGACCAGGTCCGCTGCCCGGGGTGATTCCAGGGGCCACGGCGGTGCTCATGCCGCAGATCGAGCGGGCAGCTAGCGCATCAAGATTGGGCGTCCGTGCCGCCTCCAGCTCTGTACGTCCCTCGGGTATCATCGGCAATCCACCCAGTCCATCCAGCACGATCATAACAATCTTCGTCTCTTCATCAAGCGCCAAGCTACGCATCAATTCCAAGTCAGCCATTGTCGCTCCTTTGCAGACGTGTCTCCATCACGCCATAAACAACGATTCACACATACACCCCTTGCGAGTGGACGCTGGATCCAGGGGATCCAGCGCTGTTGAAGCTTTCGCCATACTTGCTGCGTCGACCGGAAGACCGCCATCGCCGTCCTCACGGCCCGTTCCGATACCCTAGCAAAGACGAAAGCCGCCCTGCCCGCGCCCAACCGTCTTGTCGCCAAGCGCTCGAAAACCTGGCAGGCCTACGAGTAGCTCACCTTTGGTTGGGACATCGCCTACAGAACCGGCTTGCCAACCTATAGCTACAGCAGACCTGTCAGGTTTCCCCTCGATCTTATCGACAGAACCAGCTAACGGCCGAAGTCGCCACCACAACGGGCAGGGCTTGGTAGCTCCGCGGCCTATGGTAGCT
>CAYQZG010000006.1:0-31971 GCA_964421785.1 uncultured Anaerolineales bacterium | reverse complement strand
CGCGGCCTATGGTAGCTCCGCGGCCTATGGCTGATCAGTTACCGAATCGCTTCCTCCGTCACCTTGTCAAAGATATGCATGCGGTCCATATTGAAGGCTGCGCTGATCGTATTGCCCACTTTGGCATCCGTCCGGGGATCAAAGCGACCCAGGAACTCGACGCCTTCCTTATTGAGGTAGACCACGACCTCATCACCCATCAGCTCGGTCACGTCCACCTTGGCGTCCACCAATTGCGCAGAAATATCCGGAGGAGCGAAATCGGGATCGTGGATATTCTCCGGGCGCACGCCGAGGACAATCTCCTTGCCCAGGTGCTGTCGGTATACGTCCTCCCGATCCTCAGGAATGTCCAGCGCGAACTTACTGGTTTCCACAGCGATCTTGCCGTCCCGCTGGATCAGCTCACCGTCGAAGAAATTCATCGCCGGGCTTCCAATGAAGCCTGCCACGAAGATGTTGGACGGATAGTCGTAAAGGTTCTGCGGCGTGTCGATCTGCTGCAGGAGGCCGTCGTTGAGCACAGCGATACGAGTGCCCATCGTCATCGCCTCGACCTGGTCGTGGGTGACGTAGATGAAGGTCGTCTCCAGACGCTGATGGAGCTTGCTGATCTCGGCACGAGCCTGGACGCGCAGCTTTGCGTCGAGGTTGGATAGCGGCTCGTCCATCAGGAAGACGTTCGGCTCTCGAACGATGGCGCGGCCCACCGCCACGCGCTGTCGCTGACCACCGGAGAGCTGCTTCGGCTTCCGATCCAGCAGGTTATGGATGCCCAAGATGTCCGCAGCCTTCTCCACCCGCTGCTGGATCTCCTGCTTCGGGGTCCCGCGTAGCTTCAGGCCAAAGGCCATATTGTCGTACACGTTCATATGTGGATATAGCGCGTAGGACTGGAACACCATCGCAATATCCCGATCCTTGGGCGGCACGTCATTGACCACACGATCGCCGATCAATATCTCGCCCTCGGAGATCTCATCCAGGCCGGCCAACAGCCGCAAGCTGGTCGATTTCCCACATCCTGAGGGACCGACGAAGACCAAGAACTCCTTGTCCTCAATGAAGATGTCGAGATCGTTGACCGCCACGACGTCGCCGAACCGCTTTGTCACGTGCGTATAAGTTACACTTGCCATTTGATCTGCTCCTTTCTCCTATTGCTTATCCTAGATATCACTATGCCAGAACAATTTCTACGCCTACTTCACTCAGATCCCACAAATACGCCGAAGGAGCCTCTCGGGCCGTGACAACGACATCTGCGCTGGTGACCGGCGCCACCCGCGCCGCCGCGACGCGTCCCACTCGCTCCGGAGACACCACGATGACGATCTTCGAACCGACCCCCATCAATATCTGCGCAATCTCCGCTTGAGGAAGACTGTCCTGAGTCAATCCCTCAACGGCGCTGACACCGCCCAACTCCAGGATCACTCGATCAGCTCGCAAGCTTGAAAGCGCATCGCGGGCCAACTGCCCCACCAAAGCCAGATCGTGGTCCTCAATCTGACCTCCTGTGATGATCAGACGATGCTTTGTATGCTTTGCCAGCCAGTGAGCGACCTCGAGCCCGTTGGTGACTACTGTGACCCAGGGGCGACCCTTCAGTCTCCGTGCAACTTCAAGAGGGAGGGCCCCTGGCCCCAGGAAGATCGTCTCGCCCTCCTCGATCATCTCCGCCACAGCTTGGCCGATCCGCGCAGCCTCTTCGGATGGGGAGGGAGATGGCGCCTGAGACGAAGACGTGGAGGATGCATGTGAGGCTCCCTCATCCCTGCTGGCCGCCACAGCACCACCGTGGACCCGCTTCACCGTCCCGCGATCCTCCAGCGTCTCCAAGTCACGCCGGACTGTCGCATGACTGACGTTGAACCGCTCCGCCAGCTCTGACACCCTGGCAGACCCTCTCCGCACCACCAGATCCGCCATGGCGTCGCGTCTTTCAACCGTCAGCTTGGGATGAGCTTGCTCATTCACGCTACCTAGTCTATCACATTCTGGACTGTTTGTCAATAGCAAATCGTAGGTTTTTGCACGTTTTCAATAGCATTCCATCATTTCTAATCATGAACTGTCATAAGTCCACGAATGGGGCATGTGAAGCTACAAAGGAGAGAGCTTTGACCGCCTCTCGGCTACGTCAAGCCAGGGCCAAAGAGAAAATCTAACATGTGCCACAAAAAGTATCTAACACACGCCACAAAAGCATCTAACATCTACTACATACAAACCATTCCGCTCATGGTATACTGTAGCCAAGAGCCCAGGAGGGACTCAACGCATCGGGGAAAGAAACAAGGTACTGTGTGGAGATGAGGAGGGACGTTGGAAGTGATGTTCGAGGTATCTGCGGAGACCTGTCAAAGAACCGAAAAGTGCTGGCGAGGTTTCGCCTGTCTATCCAGCGATGAAGACATTATCTGCCCCGCCCGGGATCACGTCAACGACGTGCTCTTCGTGGAAAGGACAGCGCAGAGCTACTGTCCCTACGACATCACCTTCGGGTACTCCCATATCTGCTCCTGCCCGGTAAGGTGCGAGATCTACGAGCGTTACGGCAAGTAGATTAGAGACATCTCAATCGGGCGGAGACCATTCAACGGCTGTCAGAACGACCGACTCGACAGAACCCTCATCACGCACAGATATCGGCCGCCTGAAGTGTGGCGGCGCCCTCGTCGCGTCGCTCCACGCTCTTCATAGCCGGCCGGCTGCGGTACCAGAGCCAGACAGTCTGGATCGCTCTCCCCATGCTGATCGCTGTCAAAGCCACGTAGAGCCCGGCGATACGATGCCACATGACACCTCCTAGGAGGAGCGCGCTGCTGACGACCAAGTAGATCGCCACAGCTTCGGTGATGCCTCGCGTGCGGCGACTGTGCACCAGAAGCCCCTGGTACCAGCTCTGCAGCACGTTTATGCCAGGCATGAGCAACGCGACCCAGAGCGCCCGATGGGAAAATACGGCCAGCTCGGTACGCAGGCCCGTGATGCGCTCGAACCAGATCATCGCCAGCGGCGTCACCACCACAGCCAACAACATGGCAGTCACCGTGCCGGTCAAGATGACCATAAAACGACGCAAAACTCGTGACGAGCGGAGTTCATCCAGCAGGGCGATGACTACCTCGCTGTAGGCCATCCCGAAGCTTCGCAGCAGAAAGACGAACCCAGTGACGATTGACCAGACCGCCAGCGAGTCCAGAGCCCTCGGCATGCGGCTCAAGGCCGCACTGCTCAATGGCTCAGCCAGCAGCCGAAGCAGGGACGTCATCGCCAAGGGCGTGTAGAAATCGACGAAGGAGCGCAGCGTGAGCGGATCCTCGACGGGCGGTGCTTCCTTGAGTTCATCCTCGATCACACGCTGGGCACGTAGCCCGGCGTAGACCGCCTCACTCGTGACGCCCACAGCCAGCGCCGTCGCAGCGACCACGGTGCCGGGAATCGTTCCGACCAGATAGCCCACCGCCAGCACGACCCCATCCGCGCCAAGCCGCACCAGCGTGCCCAGGCCGACCGCTCGCGAGTGACCGAAACGGATCAGGACTCCCTGCTTGAAGCGCCGATAGCCGATGGCCCAGGACCACGGAACCATAATCATCAGTCCCATACGCGCCGGCTCGACGATCTCCGCCGGGGGACGGATCAGCCGGACGACCACGATGTCATAAAGCGGGGTGAACGCGACCAACACGTGAAGGGCGGTCAAGATCGCTCCCATCAGCATCGTGAAGCGCTTAAGCTTCCGATAGGAATCCCAATCCTTGCTTAACGCGGTCGAGGCAGAGAGAAGCATGATGATTGGGGCCTCGATGATGAGCGACAAAGGGTAGACCAACCCACCGAAGGCGGCCAGGTTGATCTCTGGATTGGGCAGCCGGGCTGCGATGGCGCTCAGTGAGGGCCCCTCGGCGGCCATCAGGAGCCAGCTTAGGGCCAGCGGCCACCAAGTGCTCAGGATGCGGCGCATAGACAGACGAGCCGACATCTCGACCTCAAAGGACTGATATCTGGTCATTGTGTGACGCAGGACGTCGTGGGCAAGAAAAGCACCCCGTGGCCTGGATGCCACGGGGCGATGAAAACGCAACAATGTGTTGACGCAGTCACATGGCTGCTAGGCCTCGCCGCAGCGTTCCAGCAACTCCTCCCAGCGCCGGTAAACCTCCACCTGCATCCTGCCTATCAAGTGTCGGTTCTGTGGCTTGAACAGGTGGCGGAATCGACCCTGTCGCTCCAGCCACCTCTCCACCGGCAGCTTCTCTCGCGGCTTGTAGCTCAAGTGCCACTCACCGTTCTCAACCTCGTAGAGTGGCCAGTAGCAGGTGTCCACCGCCAGCTGCGTCACTTCGATGGTCTCGTCCGTACCGTGCCGCCAGCCCCGGTTACAGGAGGAGAGAACGTTCATAAACGCTGGCCCGCCACTGTTCACGGCCTTGCGCGTCTTCTCCATCAGGTCTCGCCACTTGCTGGGCGCGGCCTGGGCCACGTAGGGTATGTCGTGGGCCGCCATAATCTTAGTCAGATCCTTGCGGAACTGCTGCTTGCCCGGGATGACCTCGCCGGCCGGCGAGGTGGTCGTGTGCGCGCCGAAGGGCGTGGCACTCGAGCGCTGGATGCCCGTGTTCATATACGCCCCATTGTCGTAGCAGACGTACAGGAACTGGTGCCCGCGCTCGACCGCACCGGAGAGCGCCTGCAGTCCGATATCGTACGTCCCGCCGTCACCACCATAGGCGATGAACTTGACGTTCTCATCCTCGATCTTCCCCTGTCGCACCATGGATCGGTAGGCCGCTTCGACGCCGCTGATGGTTGAGGCCGCGTTCTCGAACGCGTTGTGGATCCAGGGTACGCGCCAGGCCGTGTAAGGATAGATGGTGGTGGCCACCTCCAGGCAGCCCGTGGCGTTGGCCAGGACCACGGGATCGTCAATCGCCGCCATCTGCTGTCGCACAATGATCGAAGCGCCGCAGCCAGCACAAAGTCGATGCCCAGGTGCGAGGCGCTCCGGTTTCTTTGCTAGCTCTTTAGGTGTTAATCTCGTCGCCATAGTAGACTCCTCAATCTCGCACGCTCAAGTACGTCACGTTGCGCTCCACCTGGCCGGTCTCCGCCACATCGAGAGCCTCGCGGAAGACCCGCTCGATCTCCCGGGGCAGGATGTCGCGCCCGCCAAGCCCATAGACGTAGTCCGTCATAGGTACGTCCACACCGTGGGCCGCCAGCGCCGCCAACAACTCAAGATAGAGAGGACCGGCGTTGTTCATCGCGCCAAAGGAGACAGAGCGATCCATCACGGCCACTGCCTCCAGATGGCTTAGGGCCTCTGCCAGCTCCTCGGCCGGGAAGGGCCGGAAGAGCCGAATCTTCAGCATACCGACCTTGAGCCCCTCTTCCCGTAGTTGATCGACGACGGTCTTCGTCGTACCGGCCGTGGAGTTCGCCACGATGACCGCCACGTCAGCGTCGTCCAGGCGATAGGCCTCGAACAGGCCGTAGTCGCGGTCAAAGCGCTCGTTGAACGCCTTGGCCACCTCCAAGATCACGGGCTTGGCGTTCTCCATCCCCTCGATCTGCTGGCGCTTGTGCTCGTAGTAGTAGTCATAGAAGTCCAGCGGACCGTAGGTCTTGGGGTTATTCAGATCCAGCAGAGGCCACTGAGGATCGTACGTGCCGATGAAGTCCTGCACCTCGGCATCATCATAGATCTCCACGCGTTCTAGACCGTGGCCGGTGATGAAACCGTCCTGACAGACCGCAACGGGGAGCAACACGTCGGAATGCTCGCCGATGCGTATCGCTTGGATGATGTTGTCGTAGGCCTCCTGGCCGTTCTCGGACATGAGGATGATCCAACCGCTGTCTCGCATACCCATCACGTCCGAGTGGTCGGGGTGAATGTTGATCGGCCCGGAGAGTGCGCGGTTGACCAGGCTCATCACGATGGGCAAGCGCGAGGATGCGGCAATATAGACGATCTCCCACATCAACGCCAGCCCGTTGGCGGCGGTAGCGGTCATCACCCGCGCCCCGGCCGCCGACGCGCCCACGCAGGCGCTCATCGCGCTGTGCTCGCTCTCCACCGTCACGAACTCCGTGTCGACCAATCCATTGTTGACGAATTCGGAGAAGGTCTGCACCGTGGCTGTCTGAGGCGTGATGGGGTAAGCCGCCACCACGTCCGGGTTGATCTGACGCATCGCTGTAGCGACAGCCGCGTTGCCGTCCAATGCCTCGAATTTACTCATCGCCCGCCTCCTGGAACTTACCTTCCTCAATCATTCGAATGCAAAGACGAGGATCGTCCCTCTCCAGTTCATCTTCGGCCTTCCTGCGCACCCGCGCATTGACCGGGCAGACCGAAGCACAGATGCCACATCCCTTGCAGTGCTTCAAATCGAAACCAACCATCTCCTCATTCTCGGTATCCACCAAGATGCTGGAATCAGGACAGTTCAACCAGCACTGGAAGCAGTTGATGCACTCGGCCTCGCCAAAAACGGGTCGAAACGCTCGCCAATCGCCGGTTTCGTACGCCTCGGCGTTGCCCGCCTCCAAGATCATCCCGCCGATGGGAATCTCTTTCCAGCCCTTCAACTCTGACATAACGTTAGTCTCCTTTATCCCTCTTCCACTTCCTCGGCCGCACGCCGTAGGGCGCGAACGTTGGCGTCGACGGCTCTCTGCGACAGCTTCGCGCCGAACCAGTCCCGTATCTCCTCCGCCAGGTCGTCCAAGTCCACAAGCCCGGTAGCCTTGGCGAATACCCCCAGCATCGGCGTGTTCGTGATCTCCCGGCCCATCTCCTCAATCGCAATGTGGCTTGCGTCCACGGTGAAGACCTTGCCTCTATCATGGAGCCCCAGTTTCTCGCGCACTTCCGCGGGGCTCATCGCCGTGTTGACCAACAGGACGCCGTCCTTCTTCAAGCCGTCTGTCACCGGCACCGCCCCCAGCAGCGTGGGATCGAGCACCAGGACGACGTCAGGTTCCTCAACCTGCGAGTGGATGGTGATCGGCTCAGGACTGAGCCGAGTGAAGGCGCGAATGGGCGCCCCCATACGCTCTGGCCCATAGTCAGGGAAGGCTTGGAAGTACTGGCCACTGTCCAGCGCGGCCTCGGCCAGCAGCTCACCAGCGGTAACCACGCCCTGCCCTCCTCGACCGTGCCACCGAATCTCGGTCAATTGTGCCATAGTGTCGTCTCCTTATTTGAAAGGTTATCGTATTGCAAACGCGTCACCAGTCGTTTGTCTATTCCAGCCAAACGCACACGGTCCGGTCCATGACCGGGCCGTGCTCAACCCGCATCCGATTGGGGTCGGTTGCAAAAACAAGGTGAGAGTAGCTTCGGTATTCTGCCTTAATCATGTACATAGATACGGAGCCCTTCGGCTCCAACCTATTATTGTGCCACAAATCTTCAATTTGCGCCAGTGAAAGGTGCAGGCGTCAAGGTTGTTCGCTGTGGAGCCCGGGGCGCCTCACGCCACGCATAAGCTGCTCATCTTGTGTGAGGTTCTTCAATCAAGCCCAGGAGCGCCGGGCAACAGCGAGCTCCTCACTCGCCCTCACCGGCCTGATGCTTCCACAGGCTCCGGAAGGGGTGCAGCAGCGCCATCCCGAATCACGTCCAGCATCTCTTCGTGAATGTGGGCGTTGGAGGCCACGATGCGCCGACCGGAGACGCAATGTGGCCCGCCCTCAAAGTCGGTCGCCCTACCGCCAGCCTCTCGCACAATCAGGATCCCCGCAGCCACGTCCCACGGATGCAGGCGAATCTCCCAGAAGCCGTCAAGCCGCCCACAGGCTACGTAGGAGAGATCGAGCACGGCGGCCCCGGCCCGGCGCACTCCCTGGCTCCGACGGAGGAAGTGGTCGAGACGTTCGACGTTATTGTCCGGCGCGGTGCGTCGGTCGTAGGGAAAGCCGGTCGCCAGGAAGGCGTCCGCCAGCTTCTCCACATCGGTGACGTGGATCGGCTCACCATCCAGCGTGGCGCCACCCCCAGCCGTCGCGGCGAACGTCTCCTCCCGCAGCGGATCGTGAATCACGCCCACCACAGGCTGCTGTTCATCAAGCAAGGCCAGGGAGATGCCGACCTGTGGAAAACCGTGGGCGAAGTTGTTGGTGCCATCCAAGGGGTCGACCAACCAGATAGGTGCACCGGAATCGGTCCAAGCATCACCCCCGCTCTCCTCGGCCAGAATCCTATGGTCCGGAAAGACATCTTGCAGGCGATCGCGAATCAGTGCCTCGGCAGCGGCATCGGTCTCCGTCACCGGGTTGACCGAGCCTTTGAAGCGGACCTGACCGAGAGATCCACGCGGGAAATCACGGACCACAATGTCCCCCGCTTGATGCGCGATGTCCCTAGCCCGCTCAAGAATTGCTCCATATTCCATAGGAAAGCTCCCGTAGCTCTACGCGACAACGTAAGCCGCCGGGCGGCGGTCCTTGTAGACCGTGAGATAGCGACGCGCCTTCTCGATCTCGCGCAAGTCGGCCTGGGCGATCAGCAAGCGCTCCTGGTCGTCACCTTCGAGAATGGTGTTCCCCCAGGGGTCGACCACGATCGACCGACCAGGGAAGGATATGTCCTCATCACTTCCCACACGGTTGCAAGCCGCGACGATGAGCTCATTCTCGGCGGCGCGCGCTCGCGCCAGCAACAGCCACGCCTCAAGCCGTTTCACCGGCCATTGTGCCGGTATCACGAAGAGCTTCGCGCCGGCCAACGCCATGGTGCGGAAAAGCTCGGGGAAGCGAAGGTCGTAACAGATCCCCAGGCCGGTCGACCCCCACGGGGTTTGGCAGATCGTGGCGTGGGTACCCGGGGTCAAATAACGATGCTCCTGCATTAGGCGGAAGAGGTGCATCTTCCGATAGGACCCCAGGAGCTCGCCATCGGGACTGTAGAGCACGGCAGTGTTGGAGACACCATCCTCGTGACGTTCCAGAATGGAGCCAGCGAGGTGGACCTCAAACTCGCTCGCCAACGAGGCCATCGCCGCGAAGCCTCCTTCGCCAAGGGGTGTCGCCCAGGTCTCCGCCTGCTCCAGATCATAGCCGTGGAGCCAGAGCTCCGGGAGCAGGAGCAGGTCAGCCCCGGCCTCTTGAGCCTGGGCAGCGAAAGCGCGTGCCCGCGTCAGGTTGACCTCGGGCTGGCCTTGGGGAACGTCCATCTGTGCAAGGGCAATGGTGAGGATCTTAGGTTCCAAGTATTGACTCCTCTCCTATTTTCTCGTCAGGCAAGCCTGGCTGCACATAAGGTGCAGACTACCCTGCCCGACCGGTGATGTAGTCCTCTGTCAGCTCCCGGCCGGGATTGGTGAAGATCACCTCAGTATCGCCAAACTCGACGAGTTCACCCAACCAGAACACCCCCGTCTTGTCCGAGACCCGCGCTGCCTGCTGCATACTATGGGTCACGATAACGATACAGTAATCTCTCTTCAGTTCGCGTATCAGATCCTCAATCTTCAGCGTGGCAATAGGATCCAGGGCCGAACAAGGCTCATCCATCAGGATGACCTCCGGTTGAACGGCGATCGCGCGTGCGATGCAGAGCCGTTGCTGCTCGCCAAGAGAAAGATTGAGGGCATCCTGATGAAGATCCTCCCGCACCTCCTCCCACAAAGCTGCGCCTCGCAGACTCTGCTCCACGATCTCATCCAACTTGTGATCCGCATCGAAACCCAGAACACGGGGACCAAAGGCAACGTTGTCGTAGATCGACTTGGGAAACGGGTTAGGACGCTGAAACACCATCCCCACCCGACGACGAAGATCGACGACGTCGGTATCCGGAGCGTAGATGTCCTGCCCGTCCAGGAGAACCTCTCCCTCAAGGCACGTGTTAGGGAAGGTGTCGTTCATACGATCCAAGCAGCGCAGAAATGTCGACTTGCCACACCCAGAAGGCCCAATCAGAGCAGTGATCTCACAATCCCTGATGACGATCGAAACATTGTTCAAGGCTTGTTTGTCACCGTAGTAGAAGTCGAGGTTCTTGACCCTGATCTTCTCCATTATGCTTGCCTATCCAAACCGACCTGTGATGTAATCCTCGGTCTGTTTCTCACGGGGATTGAAGAAGATCTCTTCGCCAGAGCGGTATTCGATCATCTCCCCCATCAAGAAGAAGACAGCACGGTCGGCTATGCGGGCGGCCTGCTGGATGCTGTGAGGGACAATAACGATAGTATAATCCTCCTTCAGCTCCTCCAGCGTGGCCTCCACCTTGCTCGTCGAGATAGGATCGAGACCAGAGGTTGGTTCATCTAGGAGCAGCACGTCGGGCTCCAGGGCCAGGCTCCGAGCGATGCACAATCGCTGCTGCTGCCCTCCGGAGAGCTCGCTGGCCGGCTGATCCAGACGGTCCCGCACCTCGTCCCAAAGAGCTGCCTGCTTGAGGCTGCGTATCACAATCTCATCCTGCTCCGTGCGTTCGTGAACGCCCGCCAGCATGGGACCATAGATAACGTTCTCGCGGACAGTGCCAGGCACCGGGAGGGGCAGGGCGAAGACCATCCCCACCAGGCGCCTCAACGTAGGAGGGTCGACCTCAGGAGCGTAGACGTCCTGTCCATCCAGCAAGATTCGTCCCGTCATGCGCGTGTTGTCCACGACGTCGTTCAAGCGGTTGATCAGGCGAAGCAGGGTCGTCTTCCCACCGCCGGCCGGCCCGAATAGAACTGTGATGGCGTTCGCCGGCACATCGAAGGATACATCCTTCAGCGCCTGCTTGTCACCGTAGAAATAGCTAACGCTCTCAATGCGAATCTTGGGCTCGGCCTCACTCGACATAAGTTTCAGGAAAAGGTTGAGAACCCACAATAGAGACCAGACAAGGGATAGAAACCCACTCCCACGACCCGGAGCGTCCGGTCTTGGCTTTCGTACTCTCGACGAGCCCGCGTGCGTTGGTCACCATTCCCGACGCCTCCGATAGTAGCTGCGAACAATGGTCGCCACGACATTCAACGAGAGGACCAGAATCAGCAGTACCAAAGCCGTGCCATATTGATTCTCCTCCGGCATACCGGGGACCTGGGTGCTGATGACGTAGAGATGATAAGGCAGTGCCATGGTCTGATCAAGAGGCGATTGGGGCAAGCGCGGTAGAAAGAAGGCAGCCACAGTAAACAAGATAGGCGCCGTCTCCCCGGCGGCTCGGAGCAAGCCGAGGATAACCCCGGTTATGATCCCGGGCATGGCCTGAGGCAGGACAATGTGGCGGATACCCTGCCAGCGCGTGCCGCCCAGGCTGGCACTGACGGTACGGAACTCGACGGGCACGGCCCGCAAAGCTTCCTCGGTGGTGCTTATGATGATTGGAAGAGTCATAATGGCAAGCGTGAACGAACCCGCGACGATTGAGGTACCAAACTGTAGGAAGAGCACGAAAAGCCCCAGCCCGAATAGACCATATACCACTGAAGGGACCCCTGCCAGGTTGATGATCGCCAGCCGAATCGCCCGAGTGAGCAAGTTGTCGCGGGCATACTCCGCCAGATAGATGGCACCCCCTACTCCAATGGGGATGGCGACCAATGCCGTGCCCAGCGTCAGCCATAACGTGCCGGCGATGGCTGGGAAGATGCCCCCCGCCCTCATCCCGTCGCGAGGCATCGCACTGAGAAACTCCCAGTCGATAGCACCCATCCCTTTGACGGCAATAGCACCAATGACAAACAGAATAGGAGCCACCACAATGACAGTCACAAGACTGAGGAGGATGAAGCCCCACCGCTGTACGCGGTAACGATCCATCATCGCAGACCCCCGCGTCGCCGCTTCTGGAATACCGTCACAGCGGCAGTGAGATTGATTAGGAAGGTCAACACGAAGAGAATGAGCCCTATGCCAAACAGAACGTGATAGTGAACGCTACCCTGTGCCACCTCGCCCATCTCCGCCGCCACAGTGGCCGTCATTGTACGAGCAGGACGGAACAAGGAGTCGAGGGTAACGGGCATGCGGGCAGCATTCCCCGTGACCAACATCACGGCCATCGTCTCACCTATGGCACGCCCCAGTCCCAGCATCACCGCTGTGACGATGCCCGACCGCGCGGCTGGCACCACCACACGCCAGATCGTCTGCCATTCCGTCGCCCCCATCGCCCGGGCACCGTCCCGGTAGGATCTAGGCACCGCATCCAGCGCATCCTCGGCCACGCTGATAACGGTGGGTAGAGACATGTAGGCAAGGATCAGCGCCCCGGTGAACGCGGTCAGACCGGTGGGCGCACCCAGGTTCTCCCTGACGAAGGGGGCCAAGAGCGTCATCCCGAAAAAACCTAGCACTACGGACGGGATACCAGCCAGGACCTCGATCATCGGCTTAAGCGCCTCTCGCGCCCAGTCCGGCGCCACCTCACGCACGAAGACAGCCGTCGCCACCCCCAGGGGAAGTGCAATGACAATAGCTGTCAAAGTCACCAGCAACGAGCCCAGGATCAGCGGCAACGTGCCAAAGAGATCAAACGTGGGATACCAGCGCGTGCCGAAGAAATTGACCAGTCGAACCTCAAGGAAGGCCGGCACACCTTCTCGCATCAAGAAGACGAAGATCAGGGTGACAAACCCGATGGCCGAAAAGCCAAGGATGCGAATGAGAGCTTCGATGACAAACTCGGCCCAGCGAGCTTTGCCGTCCGTCAATTCACCCTCTTCAATCAAGATCGAGCCCCCAACTCAAACTGTGAAGCGCGCCGGATAGGGCGTGACTCCTCAGATCAACCACGTTTCCACCGAAGAGGGACGAAGCCAACTTCTGGCACCAGGGTCTGTCCTTCCCCCCTTACCCATTCCAAGTAGGTCTTAATCTGCCCCGTTGGCTCTCCGGCAGTGTACATGTAGAGAGGGCGCGAGACGGGATACGAGCCATCGTTGACTGTCTCTACCGAGGGCAATACATAAGGACCATCTGCATCGCGAGCCACGGCCACTACCTTCTGCTCCGGCGTTACGTAGCCTAGCCCATCATAGCCGATAGCGTTAGGGTTCTGGCTGACTTCAGACGTAATACCCTCTGAGGAAGGCATGAGCAGTGTGCACGGGGAAAAGAGCAAGTCACTCTTCTCATTGCCCATACGCACAACGTTCTCCAAGAAGTAGACGTAAGTCCCGGAGTTCGATTCTCGAGAGAGGAGTACGATGGGACGATCCTCGCCGCCCACCTCTTGCCAGTTGGTAATCTTGCCGGTGTAGATGTCGGAGATCTGCCGGAAAGCGAGCGTGTCCACCGGGTTCGAGGGATGGACCACGATGGCAATGGCGTCCCTGGCTACCACAAACTCGACCGGTGAGATGCCATTGACCTCGGCAGCTTTGATCTCCTCTGGCTTCATCTGGCGGGACGCGTTGGCGATGTCGACCGTACCATTGATCAGGGCTGCGATGCCGGTGCCCGACCCCCCACCTGTGACGGAGATACGCACATCTGGGTGCAGCTCCATGTACCACTCCGCCCAGGCAAGCGCCAGGTTGACCAACGTATCAGAGCCCTTGTTCTCAATTGTGTCGGCGGCCACGGGAGCCCGACCCGAGTCCTGCCGACGATCTCCCCAGACTTTTGACAGCGCCTGCTGATAGCCTCCACAGCCGCCGAGCACGGCTATGATGGTAAGCAAGAACAAGCCGGCTGCCAGAAGACGCCGGCGTGGGGAGACGTTAGGCTCAACTCGTTCCTTAGCAGCAGATAGACAATCCATAGTTTGAAGACCGGACGAAGACGAAGCTTCCCCGGCGCTTGGCATTTGTATCACAGGGAGGCTTCTGTGTCAAGTCGGAATGGAATCGAGGGACGCAGAGCCATTGTACCTGCTGTGTAGACACGAGGGGGCTGGCCCATGGGGACCGCGGCAGAAAGGCTGCAAGGGGGTTGAAAGCACAAGCCCCACCTGAATCGGTGGGGCGTTGCGCAAGAAGAGCCAACGTATGAGAACCGGTTCAGCGACCGTCATCCAATGCTCTCGACTCCCGTTTCCTCCATATCCATCTCTACCATCTCACCTGTGACGGTGAAGATCACGCGCTCGCATATGTTGGTCACCCGATCCGCGGCCCGCTCCAGGTTATGCGCCGCCCACAACAGATAGTTCGCTTGATCGATCCTGCTTGCATCCGCCATGATCAATTCAAGCAACTCCCGATAAACCTGATTGTAGAGAGCATCCACCTCATCGTCCATCTCTGGGACGGCCCGAGCCGAGGCCGTGTCACCCTGGGCAAAGGCCTCCAGGGATTCGCGTAACATGTCGCTCGCCTTGCCCGCCATAGCGGGGAGGTGGATCAGGGGCTTGATGAACGGCTGACCGCCAATCATCAGGTGAATACGGGCGATGCCCTTAGCATAATCGCCGATCCGCTCCAGCTCAGAGGTGATATCCAATACGGCAGCGATCATGCGAAGATCACGCGCTATGGGCTGCTGTGTGGCGATCAGGGCCAGAGCATCAGCCTCGAGCTCAAAGCGCTTCTCGTTGATGAAACGATCCTGAGCGATGATATCTCGCGCGGCTTCAGTATCACGATCCTTCAGACTCTTCACCGAATCGATGATAGCGTTCTCCACCCGGCTCCCCAGGACCAGGACAGCGTCCTGCAGCCTTTGAAGCTCTCGATCAAAAGTCTCACGCGGCATCATCCGCTTCCCCTTTCATTGCTGTATCGTCTATCTCTCTTAAGTGGCGAAATATTTCGCGGCGCAGACCATCTCGAACCCGGCGAAAGACCGACATACGCTCTTCCTCGCTGCCCGAAGCATCGGCAGGGTCAGGGAAGCCAATGTGGTGGATACGCCCCGACCCAAGCCAGAGAGGGCAGTTCTCGGCTGCGTCGTCGCAGACCGTGATCACGACGTCGAAGACAGCGTCACGAAACGCTTCCACCGACTTAGAATGATGGTCCGATATTTCGATGTCGAGCTCCGCCATCGCCTTGATGGCTAATGGATGGACGTAGCCGGATGGCTTCATGCCAGCGGAGAAAGCCTCCCAGCGATCGCCCAGAGCGTGGTTGACCAATCCCTGCGCCATTTGACTTCGACACGAGTTGCCAGTACATAGGAAGAGAACCTTTTTCTTATCCATCACGTCACTGCCCTTCCCTTTCTTTGGGAAGGAAGGGGCTCTGGTCTCCTCCGACCCTCCAACCAGTCCAAGATATGCTGCTCGATCTGGTCGCGCGCCCCGCGGAACGCCTCCAGCTGCTCCTCCTCCGTGCCCTCGACCGCCACCGGATCCTCGATCGGCCAGTAGTGACGCTCGCCGAGACCGGGGAAGGTGGGGCACCGCTCCTCAGCCTTCTTGCAGACCGTGATGAGAATGCCGAAGTAGACCTTGTAGAAGTACTCGCCGACGCCTTTGCTGCGTTGACCCTCCAGATCCAGGCCCACTTCCTCCATCACCTGGTAGACCATAGGGTGGATGGACGACGGTTCGAAGCCAGCGCTGTGGACCTCGAACTGGTCGCCCGCGTGTTTGCGCAATAGCGCCTCGGCCATCTGGCTGCGCGCTCGATTCTCGAGACAGAGAAACAGAACCCTCGGCTTTTTCGCCATCTCTATCCTCCCCCTAGCCAAACCGGCCGGTGATGTAGCGCTCGGTTGTCTCTTCCTGCGGGTTGGTGAAGATCTGATCCGTGGGTCCGTGCTCCACCAGGTATCCAGCGCGATCCTCGGCCATCATAAAGAAGGCCGTGTAGTCCGAGGCACGGCCCGCCTGCTGCATATTATGGGTGACGATGACGATGGTGTACTCCTTCTTCAGCTGCTGAATCAGCTCCTCAATCTTCAGCGTCGCCACGGGATCGAGGGCCGAGGCCGGCTCATCCATGAGGATAACGTCCGGGTCAACAGCCAGGGCGCGGGCGATACAGAGGCGCTGCTGCTGCCCACCCGAAAGAGCCAGCCCCGATTTGTTCAGGTCGTCCTTGACCTCATCCCAGAGAACAGCCTCCCGCAGACTGCGCTCCACGATCTCGGCCAACTCGGCTCGGTCGCGCACCCCGTGCGAACGAGGGCCATAGGCGACGTTATCGAAGATAGACTTGGGGAACGGATTCGGCCGCTGAAAGACCATGCCCACGCAGAAGCGCAACTCAACCGGATCCATCTCGAAGACATCATTGCCGTCGATGTAGACGCCGCCCTCGACCTTGGTGCCCGAGATCAAATCATTCATCCGGTTGAACGTGCGAAGAAAGGTGCTCTTCCCGCAGCCGGAGGGACCGATGATGGCCGTGATGGCGTTGCGCGGGATCTGAATATCGACATCCCGCAAGGCCTGAAAGTCACCATAATACATGCTGTAAGACTTAGTCTCCAGTTTTATGTCGCTGAATTCCATTTATCTCCCCTTCAGCTTCGAAGTTAAACGTCGTGAAGTCACGTTGATAAGCAGATTGATCAAGATAATCGTTAAGATCAGCACAGCACCCGTTCCCATCGCCTTGTCGAAAGCCCGGGTCTCCATGGCCAGATAGAAGACGTGAAGCGCCATCGAACGCCCCGGAGACGTCAGGTCGAACAGTGAGTCCGGTGCCCGGACGGTCCCACCGAAGGTGACGTAGAACACCGCTGTCTCGCTCACCACACGTCCCACACTGAGCACGATACCGGTGATGATCCCCGGCGCCGCGGCCGGCAGCACCACCTGCCAAGCCGTCTGCCACTTGGTCGCTCCCAAGGCCAGGCTCGCCTCCCGGTAGGAGCGAGGCACAGCGCGGATGGCCTCCTCGCTGGCGCGGATGATGACGGGCAGCACCAGGCACGCCCCTGTCACAGCCGCCGAGCGCAGGCCGAAGCTCCATCCCAGTGCGATTGCGGAGACGAAGAGAGCGTAACCAAAGAGTCCAAAGATGATGGATGGCACACCCGCCAGGATCTCCACCGCGAAGCGGACCACACTGACAAGGGCAGGGATCAGCCCGGTGCTCCCCTCCATCTCCTCGGCGTACTCCACCAGGTAGACCGCCGCCAAGACGCCCAATGGCCCAGCGATAACGATGACCCAGAAGACCAAATAGATGGTCGACACGATGGTCGTGGACATCCCGCCAACGTCAGACGCTGCAAGCCCTCCCGCAGGCGGTGTGGTCAGGAATTCCCAGTTCAGCACCTTGACGCCCTGCACCATGACGTAGCCCACCACAGCGAGCAGAACGGCGACAGCGACAATACCAGACAACCACAGCAATCCAAACGCCGCCCGCTGAATGAGATGGCGCCGAGCCAGGTTGACCCGTTCTCTCGATGTTGCTTCACCACGAGACACGGCCAGCTGCACCAGCCTGGCAAGCGTGACGTCTTCTCGTGTCATATCTTCCGGTCTCGCTGCTCGATTACTCATTCGCTCCTCCTCGTTGTATCAGGAGTCGTGCGGATCCATTAACCAGCATGATCAGCACAAACAACACGACGCCGGTGGCGAAGAGAGCATCCTCGTGCAATCCGGTGGCGTACTTGATCTCCACAGCGATGTTACCGGTCAGTGTGCGCGCCTGACTCAATATGAGGGTCAAGGGATTGGCGCCCAGCGCACGCGGCATGCGGATCGAGTTACCAATGACCATGATCATCGCCATCGTCTCCCCCAGCGCTCGCCCTACGCCCAAGATAATAGCAGCGATAATGCCGGATCGGGCTGCGGGCAATGTGACGCGCGCGATGGTCTGCCACCGTGTGGCGCCAAGGGCCAAGGAGCCTTCCTTGTACTCCCGGGGCACGGCACGAATGGCGTCCTCGGCGATATTCGTGATGGTGGGTAGGACCATCACGGCCAGCACCACGGACGCGGCAAGCAATCCGAAGCCCGAGTTACCGGGAACGGAAAAAATGGTCCGCACCGCCGGCACCAGAACGACCATCCCGAACAAACCATAGACCACCGAGGGAATACCGGCCAACAGCTCCACCGCCGGTCGAACCACCTCCCTTACAGCCGGTGGGGCCACCTCGGCGAGGAAGATCGCCCCGCCCATAGCCAGGGGAACCCCTAGGACGACCGCCCCAATGGTGACGAGAATGGATCCAGCGATCATTGAAAGAATGCCCAGTTGATCCTGCTGTGGCCGCCACACCGTCCCCGTCAGCATAGGGATCACCCCGATCTCTCGGAAGGCCGGGAGCCCCTCTCGCAACGTGAACAACAGGATCAGGAAGACCACGAAGACTGAAACCAATGCGCTCAGCAGCAGCACATATCTGATGCCCGCATCAACGATCTTTCTTATACTCATATGCTGTCACGATCCTTTCGTAACTGCTCATCTTACGTTCAATCGAAGCCTCACACCTTAACTGCATCGCGCTCGAACTTCTGAAGCTGCGCCGCCTCCTGCTGCAGATTCTCCACCAGAGCGGGTACGTGCCGTTTCGCCTCCTCCGCCCCCATAGCCTGCAGGCGAACAACCTCTGTCATGATCCCCTCCATCTCGTTCGACAAGCTCACCAACTGCGCCTCCACGCGATCGAGCTGCGTATAGACCAGCCCCAGCTTCTCGACACGCCGCTGCAGTGCTTGCCGCGATTCCTCATACTCCTGCCGGGTAACCACGTCTTCGCTTCCCTTGATGATGTCATTGAGCTCCTGCAGCTCAGCCTCCAGGTCATTCTGTGATTGGCTGACGATGCGGTAGTTCTCCAGCGTCGTCATGCGCCGGCAGAGAGCGTGAGCCTCGTCGACCACGCGCTTGACCTCCTCTTGCACCGGCTGCAGAGCACGCCGTACGCCAGGGGGAGCAGAGGACAAGCTGTTGAAGATACTCACCTGGGAGCGCTCCAGCCGGTCGAAGCGCTTCTGGAACCGCTGAGCGAGCGGGTCACGACGTTGCATCTGATGGCTGATCCGCAGGGAGGGGTCGCGTGCGACATTGAGGACCATGATCAGCCAGAACAACAACCCGATCGGGAACAGCCACCAGGCTGAGACAAGCCCAGCGAACACGGAGAGCGCCAAGGTCAGCAGGTTAAGAGGATGTATCAAGCCTGTGAGGAACGGCGAACGAGTCGTCATCAGCTATCCTTTGCAGTACATAGTGCGCGACATCCGCGCCGGTCAGATATCCGCCCGGCTCCGCTGAACGAAGCGACAATGAATGGAGCCACTTTAGAAGAAGGTGGCAATTTCCGCATAGACCTCACCGATCGTCTCAGGATCGCTGTCGTACTGCCTGCCGCCCGTGATCTCGGCAATGCGCCGCATCACGTCGCGATCGGCAGCTCGCCCAAAAGCAATGGTGAAGATCTTCGTTGCATCGCCACTCTCGCTCTTCGCTTCGATCCGATCGATCAACTGCGGCAAGGTTATCATCGAGGCTGTATCCTTGCCGTCCGTGAGAGCCACAATAGCGCGAATATGGTCCGGGTTACCCTTGGTCTCCAGCTCCTCGTACGCGAGTTCTATAGCCGAATAGAGCTTCGTGTCCCCTCCCTCCATCACACCCGAGACACGGTTGCGGATCTCTTCGCGTTTTTCGCCAAGAGGCGACAAATCGGTCAGCGTGATCATCTCATCGCTGAAAAGAATCACCTCCAAGCGATCGCGATCGTCCATCAGGTCGATGAAGTCAACCATGCTGGATCGAGCCGACGCGATCTTCTCGCCCTCCATGCTGCCGGAGGTATCCATCACCACCACCACGTCCACGGGCTTCTTCACCTCAGACCGCCACAGCTCTTGAACGCCAACGATTACCTCGGCCGGCGGCACCTCTAGGATGGTCTTGGGCTCATTAGGATCCACGCCGTGCTCCAGATCGAGCGGTGAGCCAAGCGCAAGGGAGGGATCTGCAGGGCGAAAGCCGTACTCAACGGACTTGCGCTGCTGAGGCTCGGCCAGCAAGAAATCCTCGAAGAGCCCAGCGGCCTCGCGCTGCTCATCGGTCACCCAGGGCGCGTTCAAAATGATGTAAGGATGGTTGCTCCACGGCGTACCCTCCTCAGGGTATATGGCCACCACCGGGGGCTGGTTGCTCTCGCCCCGCAGCCGCTTGGCCTCCTGAGCCGCAATCAGATTCTCGTACATCACGGCCGCGCTGAGGTAGGAGGGTCCCCGTTCGAACATCCGGGTAGCGAAGAAGCCAGTGCTCTCACCGTAGTGGATGATGCTGCTTTCCACGTCGGTCATGAAAGCCTTCAGCGCCGGATCCTCCAGATCCGACAAAGTCAGGTTTCGCTGCTTGCCGGCCGCCGCGTAAGCCTCGGCAATCACCGCGATGAGGCCACTGTTGCTGAAGTTGGGGTGCGTGTGACCGAACTTGAAGGAGCCCCATTCCGGGTAGCCATAGGCGGCCCATCCTTCGTCAGAGGTGGCCAGCTCGGAGATGTCAGCCCAGCCCAACGGCTCATCGGGCCAACCCAGGGCCTCAGCCATCGGCCGCCACATGGCAACGACTACCGGGCTGAGCACCAAATCATTCGGCGTATCGACTACCAGATCCTCCCCGTGCTTCTCCCGCCAGTTCATGTTGGCAACCGGCACGTAGGCCGAGGAGGCCGGACTCCATATCGTGGGCTGGAGGGTGCCATCGACGATGCCATCGCCCGATGCGATGGAGCCCATCGGCGTGGCATCAACCACGATGGTGGCGCCCCCCTCCGTCTCGTTCCCTTGGGCGTTGAACGCCTCGATCAGGGGCACCAGCCACGCTTCCTTCTCCGAGCCATAGATCATGCTGATGGTCACCGTCCTGCCCCCCGGCAGGGGAATTGCTCCCCCGCATGCGACGAGGAGAGTGGACAGCACGGTAAGCGTAAGTAGTAGATGTAGATGCTGCGGGAATGCTCCCCTTTGACCTTTCATAGTCCTATTTCTCTCTTCGGAAACCACCAGAGCCCAGCAAGGCTCTGCGGGCCTCTTTCTCTTGAGCCTGCTTGCGCCGGACAAGAGCACACGTTTCCCCTCTATGCTGCTCAACGTCCCCAGGCAGCCGAAAACCAGAGTGACGTCCTTCCATTGGGCTTCCCTAGGGTTGCACGTTGCGGGCCCAGAACTCCAACATCGTGTTCAACACGTTGCCAGGGGGAACCTCGACCTGGTCGGGCAGATCCAGACGCACGCCATTCGCCTCATATCGGACAAAGGGGCTACCTGACCCCTCCAATGAAACATCATCATCGACAGGACGAAAGCCATACCGAAGCGCCAACTGCTGTATCTCGCGGCTGGTGAGGAAATCGAGGAACACACGGGCAGCTTGCGCCTCCTCCGGTGTCACCCAGTCCGCTTCCAACACGCAGAATGGGTGATCGCTGAGCGATGTCACGGGCGGGTAGACGACTCGCAGTCCCCCGTACTCCGACCCGTAGCGCTCCACAGCGTTCTCGACGTGCTCAATAGCCGTAGCTTCATAGACGGCCACGACATCGTACCGGCTTGGTCCGTAGGCAACAATCTCTTCCATAAACGTACCGGTGCTGTCGCCGAACTTGGTGACGTTCCGTCCAAACTCGCGATACCAAAGCTGAAAGTCCGAATCGAGAATATCGCTGTTAGAGAGACTGGCGGTCTTCCCCGAGTAATTGTAGGTCATCAGCAAGAAGGTCTGGAAGCCGCTGTTGGACTTGAGAGGGTTCGTCTGGCCAAACTTGATGAACCCCCATTCCGGGTGCCCATAGGCCTCCCAGGTCTCCTTGGTGACCGCGTCGTGCAGACGGAGCCACAGTTCACCGTCGGGGCTATCCCCCCAGAGAACATCAGCGCGGTTCTTCCAGGCTACCAACACCACGGGAGTCTCCAGGACGGGACGACAGGTCTCAGCGTCCGTACGATCTACCACCGGCGCGTTGAACGTATCCGTGCGAGCCGCGGAGAGATCCTGCAGCAGCGAGATCTGGAGCATGCTGGCCGGGCTGATCAGGTCGGGCTTCGCATCGCCGTCCAGCACTGCCAGGTACATCTCCCGCGATCCAGACTTACTCAGCTCCAGCTGGATCGGACGGCCGTCCACACGCTCAGCAGAACTCTGGAAGCGGTCGACGGCTTCCGCGATCCAAGCAGCCTTCTCCGTGGAGTAGAGGACATCGACGACGATCGGCTTCGGCGGCGGGAGGATGAGGTCGCGAAGTGGGGCATAGGCCAGACCGCGGAACCCGGGTGAGATAAACGCGGCGACGAGCACAGCTATCGTCGCCACCACATAGATGATCAGAAGAATCCAATTCAGTCGGGGAGTAGATGGCATATACATCTATCCTATTCGCGCCATTTGTGACACTCGCGCCATTCGTGATACTCGTGATTCACATCGACCTAGCGGCAATCTGACCGAGCATCTGAAGCGCCGCGGGCGCATTCAGCAGCGTCTTCACCGACCCCGCCAGCCAGGGGAAGCTCTCTATCAAATCTCGACGCGCGGCTCTAACGTCATCCATCGTGGACGTGGATGACGTCAGCTCAGTGAACAACTTGTCGAGTGCTGCCTGGGCTTCCTCTCTCTGCTCGGCAGTCAACGTCAGCTGCTGAGCCACGAGATTTCTCAGGTTAACAAACCCTTCCTCCAAGCCCCCTGTCGGTGACGCCTCCGCTCCGGAGGTCCGACCAGGGGCCGGTCCAGTTCCTCCTGGCTGCTGCATCGACTGGCTGATAGCACCGGCCATTGCGGTGCCCAGACCCATGCCAGCCCCCAGACCGACGCCGAGCCCGGCCACAGAGCCTTCCGCCCCGCCGCCCGCCTGAGCGGCATCACCCAATGCGCGAGCTGCCTTGAATTGCATATAAGCCTGCATATCCCCAAGGGCGCCCATCTGAGCGCGCTCGTCAAGGGCTTTCTCGACCTCCTCAGGAACACTGATAGCTGTGATGTACACTGCCTTGAGCAACAGCCCTAGCGCCTCGAAGTCGTCGGAGGCCTTTGCGCGAAGCCCGGCTCCCAGTTCATCGTACTTGGCCGGAAGATCCAGCAGGTTAGCCTTGATCTCGCCCAAAAGGTCGGCGGATTTGCTGACAAGAATATCCTCTAGATATCCGGTGATGTTCTCGGTCCGGTAAAGCCCCTGGGTGCCCACAATCTGATTGACGAAGAGCTGCGGTCGCCCCACCTGGAACGCCAACTTCCCCTGGATCCCCAAGCGCACCATACCCAGATCGCCGTCGCGGAAGGCGAGTGATTTCGGCGCCTGCCAGGCTATGTCAACATAGTCTTTAACACTGACGAAGACAACCTCAGCCCGGAAAGGGCTCTTGCTGCCAAACGGTATTCTGAGGTAGTTGACGAGCAACGGAATATTGAGCGTGGTCAACGTATGACGTCCCGGCCCAAGCATATCGAGAGCGCGACCATCGCGGAAGAAGACGGCCACTTGGTTTTCGCGGACCACACATTGCGACCCGAGCACGATCTCGCCCGAGCCTTGCTCTGGCACGCGATGAACGATCTCCTGCCCCGTAGGGTCGAGGTACTCAATAACCTCCAGGATCCCTCTGAATCTGTTTAGCATACTACCTCCACCAGCCGACCTGGCATCAAAGACATTCGATAAACCATAACAAGCCCGCTCGGACGTGCCCATAACGGCACATGTGACCGTGTTGGACTGTTTGCCGAATTCCCATGCTACCATACTGCCTTTCAAAGGAGTTTAACAATTTGTTAACACCTTGTTAATGATCGTCCGAATGGCAATCGCCCCTCCCGGCACAGCCCTCATGTTGCAAGACTGGTCTTGACCTCGATTGCGGTAACTGACAGATCAGACCGGCCATTGCCGCGCCATGGGCTGGAAGGGCTGGAGACCCCGGCGAACACTCCAGACAGGCCCTCCGTCGATGCATGGGGCATCGATACCTTGGGCAGCTGCCGAAGCGCCCAATCTATGGGAACCCGCGACGTCAAGTCTAGAGATAGCGGAGTCACCGACACCATCCGCTCGACCATCAGGGTATGGATATCCGAGCCAGGTTCAGCCCGCCCCACATTCTCGATCAATCTGTAGCCCGGCCGTCCCTCGCCATTGGCACGATCCGGGGGAACCGGCAGAAAATAGCGATGGCGGGAGAGCCGCGTCAGCCGCCAGGACGTCTGTGGCGTGGCAACAGCCGGTATATTGACGTTCAGCACGTCGACGTCGCGCGGCAGGCTGTGAGCCAGCAGCATCTGTGCAAAGTGACGGACGAATGCCCTCGAAGCCGCGTAGTCAGCCTTCGCATCCCCGGTCAGGTGATGATCAGCATCCATCTCCAGAGAGACGGCCAGCGCCGGGATCCCGAAGGCGCTTGCCTCCAGCGCAGCCCCCACGGTACCGGATATCGTCACCTCAATGCCCAGATTTGCCCCGAAATTGATGCCAGAGACAACAAGGCTCGGGCGGCGTGACGCGAGCTCTACGACCCCGTGATCCACAGCCAACGCGGGGCTGGCGTCGACGGCAAATCCGTTCACACGTCGCCCGTCAATCTCCCTGGAGGCTGGCCGAATGGAACCCGTGACGTCCCGGGGCATGGACCGTCCGCCCCCAGACCACTGGCGATCCGGAGCGACCACCATCACTTCCCCAAGAGGCAAGACCGCTTCCGCAACGGCCCACAGCCCCTCGGAATCGATACCGTCATCGTTAGTCACAAGAATAAGTGGACCTTCCATGAATAGACACTCCAATAACAGAAACTATCAACTTGCCCCTGCTTCCAAGACTAGGGGCAAGCACATGACAGGGACTTCGATTCTCTGAGATCCCTCTAGTTCGCCGGCACCCATCCGGCGTCGACCACGATCGTTTGCCCTTGCTCTCCCAAGGCGAAGTCAATGAAACGGTGCGCGAGGGGCTGAGTCAACGGCCCCGTCAGGAACAGAAGAGGACGCACCACGGGGTACGATCCATCATTGGCCGTCTTCTCCGAGGGCATGACACCATCAACCGTGATGACCCTGATATCCATTTCAAAGTGCCCAAAGCCCAAGTAGCCCATGGCATGACTGTTTTCAGCCACGATGGCCGCCACGTCGCTGGCCGCAACGGCCGTCTCCAGGTTTGGAGCAGTCGGCTCCCCGCCGTCAAGCACGATCTTGTCAAAGGCACCCCGTGTACCCGAGTTCTTGCCGCGGATCACGACCAGGATGGGCTCATCATCGCCGCCAAGCTCGCTCCAGTTGGTGATCCTCCCCAGATAGACGTCCCGCAAATCCTCCAAGGCAATATCCTCAACCGGATTCGACTCGTGCACCACCATGGCGATGACATCAGCGGCAACCTGATGCTGCTTGAGCCCTGCCGCCTCCTCGGGTTTGAGCGAACGAGATGCCATGCCGATGTCCACCGTGCCGTCGTGGATGGCTTCAATGCCGACAACGCTCCCGCCAGCAGCGATATCAAGCATCACGTTCGGGTTCTCTCGTGTGAAGGCCTCACCAATCTTGTGAGCCAGCGGCTGAAGAGTGGTGCTGCCGGCGAAGGAAATCTGACCGGCAAGAGCCGTGACAGTGAACTCCGGGCCCGGAGTGGTCCGACCACATCCCACGACCAGAAGCAACGTCAAACCGAAAAGGAGCAAACACGATAGGGTGTGGCAAACACAGGCCACGGGTACCCCCATACCCAGGACACTGCTATGCTCTCTTCCCGCTTCATCAGGTACCGATGTACTAGACAACATGATGACTTGTTACCTCCGTACTATCTGCTCTGACTCTTTCAGGCAGATGGTTCTTCCTGACGCTTAGCTGGTCGATGGGCAGGACGAACGTGAACGTCGTCCCCTCAGCAGGATCGCTGTCCACCCAGATTCGGCCGCCATGCAGATCAATAAGCGTTTCGGTGATCGGCAGTCCAAATCCGGCTGCGACGCACTCGGAGACCGGGGAGCCACTCGGCCGATTGAACACCCGAAAACCTCCGGTCAGCTTTTCCCTCGAGATGCCTAACCCGGTGTCGCTGATGCGAACCTCCATAAACGACTCCATACGTCCCCTATCGACGTTCAGGGCTTCTATCACTCGCACGCGAACATCAATACGCCCAGACTCGGTGAACGCGACGGCGTTGGAGAGCAGATTGAGCATGACCTGCCGAACGCGGCGCTTGTCAGCACACACAACGGGAAGATCCGAGTCGATCTCGGCACAAAGCGTGATCGGTTTGTCCTCAATCAAAGGAGCCACTGCGTCCAACGCGCTCTCGATCAGAAGACGCATGTTGACGTCCTCAAGATTCAACGTGATTGTGCCAGACCTCATCTTTGAGATATCTAGAAAATCATCGGTCAACTCCAACAGGTGCTGCCCCAGGCTGTGAATGAGACTGACATCCTGTTCCTGTTGGTCAGTAAGCGAGCCGGTACTCTTCTCAAGGAGGCTCCCCGAGAGCCCGGCGATGGTAGTCAAAGGAGCACGGAGCTTATGGCTTATCATAGCCAGAAACTGCGTCTTCAGTTGGTCCACCTCCGCCAGATGCTCAGCAGCCTGACGCTGCTGATGATACAATCGAGCGTTATGCACGGCGGTCGCAATCTGATTGGCAAGCATGATGAGCAGTTGATGTGTGTCCGAAGGGAACGCATCCGGCTGCTCGCTCTGCACATCCAAGGCACCGATAAGCATGTCACCGACCTGCAGAGGCACCGCTACCGCCGAATAGGTGTCTATGAGCAGCGGGGGCTTGAGATGTGTGGACGTCATTTTCACATTCTGGATAGCCTTCAACTGCTCAGTGGCAACGGCGAGGCCCACGGGAGACTTCGAGCCCACGGGAATGCGCATGCCTCTCCCGGCAAGCATGTCCCTTGCTTCGCTGGCCGCCTCTCTCAGGACGACAATGGCGGAATCCTCTTCTGTGAGAAAGATCCCGACGTGATAGACCCCGGGGCACACGTGCCCCAGGCGCCTCTTGATGATCTGCGCCGATTCCCGCAGAATAACGTTCAGTTCCAGGCTGGAGGAGACGGCTCGAGCGACATCTGCCGCGATCGACAGGCCGGCAGTGCGTGCCTTGACCTTGCTCTCCAGATCGGCATGCTGCTTACGTAGATCGCCCGTCATCTCATTGAAGGCCTTCACCAGGAGACCGAGCTCATCACCTTCGCCGATCATCAATGAGTTGGGCAGGAGCTGCACCTCCTGCTCTAGATCGCCCTGTCCCACCGCCTGCGCCGTCGCCGAGAGGACGCGAATGGGACGCGCCACCGAACAAATCACCATCACGTTTATGCCAATGAGCAACAAGGTGGCAAGGAACGTAGTACCGGCCATGACGAGGAGAGCGATGTGGGTCACTTGCTTCATATCGCGGCTCGGGTGCACCAGGAGAAGCTCGGCAGGCGTGGCTCCCAACATGATCGACCGGCTCTGGCAATACCGATCACTCACCCAGCCATCTTGAGCATCAAACGGCAGTCCACCATCCGTGCCGATGTGCGTGCCGCGAAGCGTCAACCCGAGATCCGCGGACAGCCCATCTCTGGCACGCATGCGTTCCAGCTCACTCTCCAAATCGATGCCCACCAGAACCGTCCCTGCCTCCTCCAGTAGTGGGGCCCGACCCAGAAGAAGCAAGCGACCGTCCACCACCCTGGCAACCGACCTGCCAGACTCGGCCATATTCAGCAGCGATGAGGTTGCCGAAGCATCAAGACAGACACTTGAAGGGATGAGGCCGGCCTGCACCAGTCCGTGCTGGTCATAGATCTGCACCAGGGCCAGATCGAAGCGCTCCTGGACAACCCGGATGCGGTTGTTGAGCGTGCTCTGCGCGGCGTCCGTTCCCTCTTGAAGGGCGTACACGAGATCGAGATCGCTGACCAGCACCTGCACAGCATTGGAGACAGCCTCGGCCCGCTGATTCAGTGTCTGATTGACGTCGTCAGCCTGAGTGCTTATGTGTCCTTCCAGCAGCCATCGGCGCGTCAAATGGCTCCCCCCAACGAAGATGGTCGTGCTCGCAACCAGGGAAAACAGGATCAGCAAAGCACTAGGCAATATCGCCTTGGTTTTGAGGGAGCGTATCCGCCACCGGCGGTAGAGAGCTTTCAGTGCAGAACGCAGCATACGCTTGTTCTATGGGAAATGTGCCTCGTGTAAGACACCAGAGCCGAGGCTGTCGAGTAACTTGTCGCGCTTCGCATCGGACAGATGACTACACCGCCGGCATAAGCATCGCTGCAGCGAAGAAGACGGCGAAACCCAGCAGCGCACCGACAACTGTCTGGAGAAGTGTATGGCGTCGGAGCCGCACACGCGACCAGGCAACAAGAGGGACCGCCAGTAGGAGTGGCAGCGGGGTTCCAAGGAGCGCCCAGGCCATCGTCGTGGCGCCGGCTGCTGTAGCAGCATGGACACTGATCTTCCATCGCAGCGTGATGGCGAAAATAACCACGACCTCAAACCACAGAGCCCCCGCTAAGATGGTCATCGCCGTTGGAGCGACGCCCAAAGCCAGCACAAGCCAGGCAAGACCGCTGCACGTGACGGTGACCAGCAAGGGTTGGGCCCGCTGCTTACGAAACTGAACGTCGATATCGGTAATATGGCCACGCTTGACCAACCAGACCACGTAAAGGAAAGGGATCAGCACACCAAGAAACACATAGATGCTCCCCCACACCCAAGCTCTAGAGCTTGAGAGCTTCAGAGCAGTGAGAGCAATGACCGCGCACGCCAGGATCGGAGGGCTGCCCACGTTGGAGATCACGGTAGCCAAACGTCCATCCCAGCTGCGAGGTGTCTGTGAACCGATGGTTTGAGGGCTCGCTGGAAGGCCTCGTCCCTCCGCGTACGCAGTGACCTTGATGTCAGCGGCCGTCGACTTTGAGTTGGGGATCTTCCTATCAGTTATCATACCGTTGTTTCATTAGCTGCAGACTGTCAAGCAGCCTGAGTATATCAGATGGGTGTTAATCGCGATTTAACATTGCGTTAAAGCACGGTCAAGATCGGATTAAGCAGCGGACGCCGAGTCACCGTCCCGCAGCAGAGCTCGAACATGGCTCTGTTCCCCCATAGCGACGCTCCAAGCTGCGCAGGGCACACGGACGATGAACGTGCTACCTCTGCCCACCTCGCTTTCGACAGCTACCTGACCACCGTGAAGCTCCACGATCTCCTGAACGATGGCAAGGCCGAGACCCGTCCCGGAGATCTGCATAGCTCGCGGCTTCTCGCCACGATAGAAGCGATCGAAGACGTGAGGCAACTCGTCCTTCGGGATACCCATACCTGTATCCCTCACGCTCACTGTGGCCCAGTGGCGACCATCCTGCTGCATCATATCTGTCGATACAGTGACCGCACCTCCCTCTGGTGTGTACCGCAGGGCATTCGAGATCAGGTTGTTCAGCACTTGCGTCATCCTCTGCGGATCCACCCAGGCCACAGGGGCCGCCTTCGATTGGCACGTCAGAGCCAGGCCTCGCTGCTCTGCCTCTGGATCGTGCCTCTCCACGGCCTCCTCGGCAAGTTGGCTCAAAGGCGTCGACTCGGGCTCGAGGGCGATTCTTCCGGCATCCACCCGGGATATCTCGAGGATATCCTCCACCAGTTGTGCCTGGTAGTTGGCCTCCTGAGTCAAGGATCCTATATGCTCTTGCCACTGCTTGGGCTGCTTCTCCATCAGGTGCGCCAGAAGCTTGATGGTGGCAATTGGGGTACGTAGTTCGTGGGACACATTGGAGACGAAACGCGACTTCATCCTGTCTAGAGCCTTGAGGTGGCTCACGTCGTGTATCGCCACAACGGCTCTCGCTCGCCCGCTGCCAGAGCCGGAGACCGGCGCCACCCGCAGCTGGAGGTCCAGCCCCGCCAGCTCAAGGATCCGCTCACCGCGCTCGTCCGATTGCTCGGCTAGATCCCACACAGCCTCGCGGACCGCCTGCGCCTCGTGTGGCGACAGGCTCTGACTGAGCCAGGCCTCTGCCACTCGATTGGTCAGAATGAACGCTCCATCCTCTCCGGTCACGACGATTCCGTCCGTCGTGCTGTTCAAGACAGCCTGTAGCTGAGCGTACTGCGCCTGGATGACCGCCGCCCGTTCCTCGACGCGCGCCTCCAGTTCCTCAGCATACCCCTCCAGCTCTCCATACAGCTGGGCGTTGTGCAGCCCCATGGCCACCTGATCGGCCAGCGTGTGGAGCAAGCCAATGGTCTCGGGCGTCAGTCTGTTGGTTTCGGCACACTGGACGTACAGAACCCCTATTGTCCGCTGACCGACCATCAGCGGGATCGCGGCGGCGGAGCCGGTTACCAGGAGTTGAGGAGCCTCCAGGAAGCGCGGCTCGGAGGTCACGTCCTGTGCAATCCTGGACTCACCAGTGGTCGCAGCAGTCGCCACGAGGGATCGTGAACTGAATGGCAGCTCGAAACCCATCTGCAGGAGTCTCTTGCCCCCTTCACTCGTTGCCGCGCGGAGAATAAGGATCTTGGAATGAGAGTCAATTAAGTAGACCTGTGTGTGGGAGAAATCCAGCCTGTCCTCGATCAACGCCAGCGATTCGCAAAGCACCGATTCCACAGCGAGCGTCGAAGACACAACCCGCGCTACATCCGCCGCCGTCTTCAGCTCCTTGGTACGAGCGTCGACCTCACTCTCCAGATCCTCGTACAAGACACGCAACTCCGCCACCATACTATTGAACGTCTTGGTCAACAAGCCGATCTCATCCCCATACCCGATGCTCAACGGAGAACCCGCCTCTGGCAGCTCCACAACGCGGCTCAGCTCCCCGGCAGCAACGCTCTCCGCCGCCTCGGAAAGCCTCTCGATCGGATGAGCAATAGCCCCTGCTACTATCACGGCCAACCCAATGAGCAGCAACGTCGTGGCAAGGGTGCTGGCAATCATGATCACGAGCCCCGTCGTGGTTACCCTCTTCACGCTCCTCGTTGGACGCACAAGGACCAGATCAGCGCTGGCCTGCCCCAGCCGGACGGCCTGGTGAGTCACGTAGTCCCCATCGCTATCCCGGGCATCACCAGGCAGGTTCTGCCGGGTACCGACAGAGGCATCGTCAAGTTGGAGTCCAAGATCAGTCGCTAAGCGGTACGCCGAGGCGATACGATTCAGTTCCGTCTCGACATCAATGCCGGTTATAACAGTGCCCTCATCCTCCGGCATGGAGACCCGGCTCAGCAGAAGCACGCGACCGTCCACGACGCAGAGAGCCGGCACCACCGAGTCTACTTGCTCAAGCAACAACGACTCCCGGTAGAGGCTGGAGAGCATCAAGTTAACCCGTGCTTGGTCTTCTGGATCATAGATCTGGATCAGATCCAGACCGAAGCGATCACGGATGACAACCGCGCGACTGTTCAGCGTGCTAAGTGCACGCTCGGTGTCCTCCTTCACCGCTTCGACCACTTCCGGATCCTCGGCCAAGAGTCTAGAGGACGTAGCCACATCTGCGGCGCGATCGGCGAGCGCGCTGGTGACGCGCTGTGCATCAGCCGACACTTCGCGTCGGAGCAGTTGGGTGCGCGTGAAGGCCGTGCCACCCAGAAAGGCCAAAGTACTGGCTAGTAGCGACAGCACCATCAGGCCCACGATAGGAACGAGCAGCTTAGGCTTCAGCGAAAGGACGCGACAGGGAGGAAGGATACGGGTCACAAGCCGAAAGAGCATCGGCTTACCTTGCGCCTCTGGGATACCAATCGGTCGTGGCAATCATGTCCTGTTTGTAGATTATACCACAAGGCCTTTAAGGCCCCTTTAATGACGTGTTAAGAGGAGTTCAACTTGGGACGCGGAGCGAGGGTCTACGGATCCGAACGCAACTAACGAATCGGGTCTGCCATCAAAGCGACCCTTCGGCTAGGCGTCCAGGAATCCTCAAGAGACAGATCGGGCATTCCTATGCCAAGGGAAGGAGAGACTGGCCGCCACCTATGGATCCACGTCGGGCGGCGAGCTTCAAGAAGAAAAGGTGCGATGTGCCAAATGCACACCGCACCTCAAACCCAAAGCCAAGCAGGGGTTTACTTGACCGGGATGTACTCCTCAGCCACGATGGCTTGGCCCTCATCGCTCATGATGAAG
>CAYQZG010000005.1:56302-61794 GCA_964421785.1 uncultured Anaerolineales bacterium | reverse complement strand
GTCGTCCAGTTCAGCGAAATACGATACCGCGGATAGAGCTTGAGCCGCCCTTTCAGAATCGTCTTTTCCTGCCACAATGTCTCCTCATCACCTCACACAGCCTGTGCCACAACAAACGTTATCACACATGAGTTGGGAAGACAACTTCTCTGGCGTCCGGCTAAGCGGCACCCGCATTGAGCTGCACTGACGTGTGGCGTCCACCTGCTGATCCTTGGCACTACGGTCTGTGCCTAAGCCACCGCCGCGAAGCGGGGCTGCAAACCGAGAGGCGAGCAATTCGAGAGCGCCGGATATACATTTGAGGCATATGGCACCTATGTGGCAGGCTGGTCGGAGGCCATAGCCTGCGAATGCAGGTGCGGGCTAGCGGCCATTTGGCGCGAAGATGCCGGCCCGCAGCCTGTAGCCGGCGGTCTCCAAGCGGGGCGCGAACTTGGGCCGGATACCCGTCGGTTCCAGCTCTCCCACCACGCGGTCATCCTTTATCCCCCTCTCCTTGAACTCAAAGATGTCCGAGAGAACGATGACGTCCCCCTCCATCCCCTGCACCTCGGTGATCTTGACCACCTTGCGAGAGCCATCGTGCAGTCGTCTCACCTGCACGATCAAGTTCACGGCGGAGGCGATCTGACCGCGGATCGCCTTCATTGGTAGCTCCATGCCGGCCATCATGACCAGGGTCTCCAGGCGAGCGATGCTATCCCGCGGCGAGTTGGCGTGGACAGTCGTCAGACTGCCATCGTGCCCGGTGTTCATAGCCTGCAGCATATCCAGCGCTTCCGCCCCACGCACCTCACCGACCACGATCCGGTCTGGTCGCATGCGGAGCGAGTTCCTCACCAGATCCCGGATCGTCATCTCGCCGGCGCCGTCGGGATCGGGCGGCTGAGATTCCAGTCGCACCACGTGCTCCTGATGAAGCTGTAGCTCAGCCGAATCCTCAATGGTGACGATACGTTCCCGGCCCGAGATGAAGGAGGAGAGGATGTTCAGCAACGTCGTCTTCCCCGAGCCGGTGCCCCCGGAGACGACGACGTTTAGGCGTGCCCCAACACATGCCTCCAGGAACTCCGCCATCTCCGCTGTGATGGAGTCGAAGTCGATCAGATCCTGCACGGTCAACTTCTCCTCGCCAAACTTGCGGATGGTGATGCTCGGGCCATCGACGGCGCAGGGGGGAATGATAGCGTTGACCCGGGAGCCATCGGGCAGTCGCGCGTCCACAGCCGGCGATTTCCGATTCACCCGACGACCGAGGGGGCGAACGATGCGATTGATGATGCGCAGAACGTGATCGTCATCCTCAAACCTGACGCCGGTCGAGACTAGTTTGCCATCCCGCTCCGCGTAGACCTGATCTGGGCCGTTGACCATCACCTCCGTCACGCTTGAATCCGTCAGTAGAGGCTCGATCGGCCCATAGCCGACGATCTCATCGATGATGGCGCGAAAGAGCCTCTGGCGCAGAGGGCCCGGCAGGTCGAGATCCGAGGCCTCGTAGATATCTGCCAGGCGCTGGCCTAGCATGTCCATCACCTCCGGTGTCCTGTGCAAGTCTGTACGCCCCTCCAGCGTGGTCGTCAGCCTGGACAGGAGATGGTGCTTGAAGCTATGCAAAGTCTCTAGATCCACACCCGCCCTGGCTGCCGCCTCGCCCAGCGCCGTCCGTTCACGACGGCGCGATGGAGCTTCCCGGGGTTCGCCAGGAGCAGCATCAGAGGCAGGCACGAGATCAGAGCTGAAGATGGCCTTCTCCTCCAACAACCTCTGGAGGTCCTGAGTCGCAGCCTCTAGTTTCTTCTTCCGCTCCGCGGCCAGACCTCTGAGCTTCTCATTGCTCGCCTCCAGGGCGTCGTGCAGCGACTTCATACGCACCAACGACTTGACCCGCGCCAGCAATTCGTGCCTACCCGGCGGCTTGGAGATGAAATCATCAGCCCCTACCCTCACCCCCTTCACCCGATCCTCCTTCTCCTTCAGCGCTGTGACCAGGATCACCGGCAGGAAAATGGTATCGGGATCGCTCTTGATCCTTCGACAGACTTCGAAACCGTCCATGCCGGGCATCATCACGTCCAGGAGCACCAAATCCAGGTCCTCGTGCTTGACCTTCTCCAGGGCCTCAGGCCCCTCGCGGGCGATCGCGACCTGATAGCCCTCCGCCTTGAGAAACTCAGCCAGCGCCTTGGCCGTCCCGCGTCGATCGTCCACGACCAAAATCCTAGTCTCGTCGGGCGAGGGTACGACGGATTCAAGCATGTTTACCTCCTACAACTCGGCGAAATAAGCGGAGCAAGCCCGGTCGATCATCTCCGGCGTAGCCACAGCCTCAAGCTGCTTGTACTTAGCGATGTCCTTCAGTTGATCCAGGATATCCCTGGGGTGACAGTTCTTGAACGCACGACGGGGCTTCCCATACCACTCGCGTACGAGGTGGACAAATCCCTCTTTCGTGTATTCGACACCACGGGCCCGGCACACCATCCGGAAGACCTGGTGAAACTGCTGAGCCGTGGGGTCTCCCACCTCGATCTTGTGCCGAATGCGGCGCAGAAAAGCCTGATCCACCAGATCTGTAGGATCGAGGTTGGTAGAGAAGACCACCAGCTGCTCAAAAGGAATCTCTATCTTCTTGCCGGTGTGCAAGCTCAGGAAATCGATCCGTGTCTCCAGAGGGACGATCCAGCGATTGAGCAAATCCTGGGGATCCATCTGTTGCCGACCGAAGTCGTCGACGAGAAACATACCCCCATTGGCCTTCATCTGGAAAGGCGCTTCATAGTACTTGGCGGACGGATCCCAGATCAGATCCAGGCTTCCCAGAGTGAGCTCACCACCCACCACCACCGTGGGACGCTCGATCAACACCCAGCGACTGTCCAGGAGAGCGTCATCGCCGGCGTCGACGTCACGCATACCGTGATTGGGCGACCGTTGTCGACCCGGTGACTGCGTGGATCGGGATGATCGTGTCGATCCGCGCTCAGCGCGAGGTGGCGCAGCGACTCGTGTATGATTGAAGTCATCGTAGACCTTGATGATGTGACTGTCTACGGAGGTGGCGTAGGGAATGTAGATCGGGTCGCGACCCAAGAGCTGGGCCATTCGAGTGGCTATGGTCGTCTTGCCGTTCCCCGGGGGGCCGTAGAGGAAGATCGACTGACCGGAGTTAATGGCCGGGCCAACTCGGTCGAACATGTCCTGGCTGATGACCAACCCCTCAAAAGCGGCTCTCACGGCGGTCTCGTCGAGCATCACCTCACCGATGGCCTGCACCCGAATCATGGCATTGTAGCGCTCAAGAGGCACCGGCGCCGGGCCAATGTACTGATTGTGCTCCATCGCCTGGCGCGCTCGAGCGATCCCCCTGTTGGAGATCGTATACCGGTACGCCTGTGCGCCAAAGCCTTCCGACCCCACGATGTTGACCAACTCCTCGCGGTCGAGCATTTCAAGCACCCGCTCGACCACGCCGATAAAGGGGAGCTTGAGTTCGTCGCAGATCTCCGTGGCCGCGATCTCACCAGCGGCATAGATCAACTTGATCGCCAATTCACTGAGCAAGCCCATCGTCAGCCCGGTCTCCTGAATAGAGCTTGGGCGTTCCAGTGCTGGGGGATAAACATCATCCCTGTGCTCTTCTATCTCAAACATAGGATATCATACCTCGACCCCGGGCAGTCGGATCACAAAGGTGCTCCCCTCGCCCGGCCTGCTCTCCACCGTGATCTCCCCATCGTGCATCTCGATCAACCGCTGTGCAATGGCAAGCCCGAGGCCCAGCCCCTGTTGCTCCATCTCCTCCCGTCCTATCTGGTGGAAACGATCGAACAGATGAGATATCTCCTGCGGTGGGATGCCCACCCCCTCATCAACCACGGCCAGTTCCACCTCATCCCCCGACCGTCGTCCCTCGACCGTGACCACCTTCCCCTCGCCGCGGGAGAACTTGATAGCGTTGTCCACCAGGCGTCCCAGAGCGTCCACGAAGAAAGGCGCGTGGAGACGGACCGGCGGCAGATTCGGCTCCACCTCCGCTTTCAGCGTGATCCCCCACTCGGCGGCCGGCTTCTCGTATTGACGGACGACAACGTCCACAATCTCGCCCAAGGCCTCAGACCCATCGTCGCGCACCATCATCGTCGCACGCAGGTTCTCCAGCGCCTGATCGGTGCCCAGCTGTGCCAGCAGCGCGATGTCCTCTGCCAAGTGTGTCAACCGGTCGGCGCCTTGCCGAATACCAATCCAGTACGTCTCGACATCGTCGTCCATGGATGAGATGTTCTCCAACGCCAAGTCAGCGTAGCAGTGGATATAGGTGAGCGGGGTTCGGAGTTCATGACCGAGCACCGCGACCAGCTCCTCCTTCAGCTCCTTGACCTCGGTCGCTGTAGCCTCGTGAACAGCTTCGGCCCGACCCAGTTGAGCCTCGATTGTCACCAGCAGCTCCTCTGGGTCGAGAGGCTTGACCAGGTAATCATCCACCCCGAGGGCTTTGCCTTTGAGCATATCCTCCCGGTCCGCCTTGACGGTCAAGAAGATGAAGGGAATAGAGACCCACGCCTGCCGGGCGCGGACGGCGCGATAGAAATCATATCCGTTCATCTCCGGCATCAGGATATCGGACACGATCAGGTCCGGCTGCCGGTCCTCCATGGTCCGCAGGGCCTCGCTCCCGTTCGGAACGGTCAAGACCCGGTACCCCTCGGCCTCCAGAGTGGCCCGGAGCGCCGCTCGGAGCGGTCGATGATCCTCGACGATCAGGATGTTCTGTCTGTCCATAGATTTGCTCCTGGGTGACTACGTCGACCGGTGTTCACTCCGCATCCAGCGCGCGCCGCACCGCATGTGCCAGAGAGGGAGCATCGAAGGGCTTCTGGAGCACGTCTGTGACAGAGTTGAATGCTTCCCCTGTCACCCCAACGGATGGCGAATCCGGTGGGAGCGCGGGTGAGCGTTGCTCCCTATCCCTCACACACCAGGTGCTCCAAGACGTCGGCGACCCGCTCGAACTCCATGGCCTTGTCGAAGAAGTACTCCGCACCGGCCTCCAGACATCGCTTTCGGAAAAGGCGATAGGCGTAGGACGTCAGCATGATGACAACCGGGCTGGGGTCCTCTCCCTTGATCATCTTCAACGCATCGATGCCGTTGCCTCCCGGCATGCGGATGTCGAGGATGACAACGTCGGGTTCCAATCGCCCCATGGCCTCCAGCGTTTCGGGTCCGTTGGTGGTCTCGCCGACGACCTCCGTGCCGTCTACCTCGGAGATCAGCTCCTTGAGGCGGTCTCGAATCAGGTCCGAGTCATCGGCAATTAGAACACTTACCATGTTTGAAAGCCTCCCCTGGTCTATTGTACGACAGACGTGCACGTGACGACGCGCAATTACAGTATATCACAGACGGACGGCGTTGTCTGTAGGAGGATTCTGACATGCTTGTAGGACTAGTCCTACAAGACGGGGGATGAGGTGCTTGGGGAGCTA
>CAYQZG010000005.1:7395-56202 GCA_964421785.1 uncultured Anaerolineales bacterium | reverse complement strand
AGGGCGTAGCGGATGACGTCGGCCGTGGATTCCATCGGGTCCATCCTCCAGGATCTGAGCCAGGCCGCGGCGGACGACGGCGTGATCATCGGCGATCAGCACTCTGATCATGTTCCCTATGCCTCACGTTTCACGGACCACGCCTCACGCCGCGACATGCGTGCGGTCACGGTCGTGCCCTGCTCCGGCACACCCTCAACGGTCACCTCGCCGCCCAGGGCGCGGGCACGCTCCTGCATGCCCAATAGACCCAGGGACCGGGAGCTTGTGATCTCCTCCGGGAGGGCGCCCCGACCATTGTCCGCCACGATCAGTGTCACGTCCTCAGGCTCAACCCGCAGATCGATGCGCACCTCCGTGGCCTCGGCATGGCGCGCCACGTTGGTCAGCGCCTCCTGGAGGATGCGGAAGAGGGCCGTCGACAGCTCGCGATTCAGCGTCTCCGCCGCTTCGTCCAGGTGGAGCTGTAGGTCGACCCCGCTCCGCTCGGAGAAAGCCTCGGCCTGCCACTCAATGGCCGCCGCCAGCCCCAGGTCGTCCAGCAGGCCCGGTCGGAGCTCGCTGGAGATGCGGCGCACGGCATCGAAGGCCCGGTGGACCACGTCCTCCATCGCCTCGGCCCGCTCCCTGGCCTGGGGATCGTCGACAGGCAGTCGCTTCAACAACCAGGAGAGATCTATCTTCAACGCCGTCATCATCTGACCCAGCTGGTCGTGGATCTCCCGGGCGATACGCGTTCGCTCCTTCTCACGCGCCTCCTGCAGGTAGCTGGCCAGATCGCGCAGTTGCTCGCGCGCCTCGCGCGCTGCCTCGTAGAGCTGGGCGTTCTGCATGGCCACGGCGATCTGATCGGCCACGGTCCCCATCACCATCAGGTCGTTCTGATCGAAAGCATCCCGATGCTCGCTCTGCACGTCGAGCACGCCCACAACGTCGTCGCCCCGGCGGATCGGCACGCTCAACTCCGCCTGGGTGAGGACCTGATCGGGGTAGCGATTGAGGTAGCGAGGTTTGCCTTCGACATCGTTCACCAGCAGCGCCTCGCCTTGGCTGGCCACCCACCCAATGACCCCTTCATCCAACGCCTGACGGTAGCCATCGGGAATGAGCTCGGCAAACCCACCAGCCTTGGCCCTGACGACCAGATCGCCCTGTTCCTGGTCCACGGTCAGGACGACCACCTGATAGTACCCGAACTCCTCCTTGACCAGGCTGACGGCGCTGTTCAAGACCGTGTCCAGGTCGAGCTCGCCCGCGATCCGCCGGCCTACCTCATTGAGCAAACCCAACTCGGTCACACGCCGCTCCAGCGCTTCCTGCGCCCGCTTGCGCTCGGTGACGTCCTGCATGGTGCAATGGGTCTGCCGGAAGCTTCCCCGCTCGTCATATCCTATCGCACCGTCGAATGAGACGATGACGTGTGTCCCATCTTCCCGCACCAGCTCAAACTCTGCATCGTGAATCTCATCAGCGGCCTTGAAGCGACCAAGACGCTCCCTGAAAAGCTCCTGCTGCTCCGGTGCAATGAAGGCCCCAAACCACCGTCCCACCACGTCCTGCCTCGAATACCTCAGCAGGTCGAGCCACGCCTGGTTCACCACCAAGAGACGACCATCCTCGTCCAGTGACTGGTAGGCAATGGGAGCCTCCTCGAAGAGCAGTCGGAACCTCCTCTCGCTCTCCTTGAGGCGTTCCTCGCTGGCCTGAAGCGCCGCCTCCGCCCTTCCTCGCCGGGCAATCTCCGCATCCGCCTGTTCGTAGAGGCGGGCGTTCTGGATAGCATTGGCGGCGAAGGCCGCCAGGGCCTCCAACAGCCTCCTGTCCCGGCTGTCGAAGCGTCTGACCTCCGTATCCACAGCCTGAAGGGCACCGATGACGTTCCCTTTCACCTGGAGGGGCACGCTGAGGAGGGAGCGTATGGGCAGTCCAGTCTCCTCGTCCATCCCTTTGAAATGACGCTCATCCCTCTGGGCGTCGGGCACAATCAGGCTCTCACCTCGGTCGACCACCCAGCCAACCACGCCCTGCCCAGGCGCCAGCCGCCAGCCGCGCGCCACCTCGCTCTGGAGACCCGTGACCTGACGGCAGACCAGTTCGTCGGTCTCGGGATCCTGCAGCCAGGCGGAGCAGCCGACGACGCCCAGGAGACCCCGCACCTCCTCCAACACCGCGCCCAGCACCTCCTCCAGCTCCAGGCTGGTATTGAGTGTCCGGCCCGCCTGGTTGAGCAAGCTCAACTCGCGGTTGCGCCGGCGCAGGGCTTGCTCCGTCTGCTTCCGCTCGGTGATCTCCTCCAAGACGTAGACGAACCCAACCAAGTAGTCCTCGTCGTCCAGCATGGGGTCGACCACAGCCTCGAACCAACGTGTCCCCCGCTGCCAGACCTGGGCCTCTCTCCGCTGCGTCTCCAAGGCCCGCCGGTAGGGACAGCCTTCAATAGGTCCCGAAGCGCCGTGCACGACCTCGCAGCACGAGCGGCCAACGAGACTGCTGATCCGCCGGCCCGCAAACTCCCCCGCTGCCTGATTGCAACGCGCGATTCTACCCCCGGCGTCGAGCAGGAAGATGGGATCGCTGATGGCGTTGAAGGTGGCCTGCCACTGACGGGCGGAGACCCGGGCCTCTCGCTCTGCCCTCCGGCGTTCGTCGTGCAGACGCTTTGCCTCCAGCGCTTGCCCGACCGCTGGCCCCAGCCGTGCCAGTCGGTCTTTGAGCAAGTAGTCGTCAGCCCCCTGCTTCAAGCACGCCACGGCTGCCTCCTCTTCGACGGTGTCCGTGACGACGATGAATGGAATGTCCAGTCTCCGCTTGCGCAGGAGGCGCAGTGCCTCTACAGCATTGAAGCGAGCCAAGGTGTAGTCAGCCAGTATCAAGTCTAGATCTGGCCCCAAATGCGCGAGGTACTGTTCCTTGGTTGCCGCTCGCTCCCAATCGGGGTCGAAGCCGCCCTGGCGCAGCTCGCGGATCATCAGCTCGGCGTCAGCCGGTCTGTCTTCGAGGACTAGAACGCGCAACGGTCCGGCCATGGGATCTCCTCCATCACTCCAGATCGCCTCAACCCTTTTACGCTACCGCGTTGCCTTGTCTGTCGCGGAGGACTGTCGTTGCGGACCACGACGGGAGTTGTGAGGGTAGCTACGCAGTAGTATACCTGCCTCTGGGCTTTTTCACAACCAAGCATTTCCGCCCAGGAGCACGTGCTTCTAGACCTGCAACGTGAGTTTTGCTGGCCAAAGACCTCCAAAGTCTGGCGGATGGCCTTTGAGACCCGGGGTCGACGGGCGGAACCGCCCACCTACGTCCTCTCCCATTCCCCCTTCGCAGCCTTCCACTCCTCGGGGGTATTGAGGTTGCGGAACGACTCAAGCTGAGGGTCGATGGGGGCGATCTCCTGAGGCGTGACATAGCGCACGCGCACGCGGGGAAAGAAGGAAACGATGCGGCGTTCTCCGGTGCGGATGGCGGCCTCTATGGGCAGCAAGCACGTGCGGCGGTAGGCACCGTGGAGGGGCTCAAGGTACCCGTTGTGACGCAGCAGGGCCACGTCGTAGCCCTCGGCCCAGTCGGCGAAGGCCCGCAGAACGTCGGGGTTGAGAAACGGCATATCACAGCCCACCGCCAGCGTCAGATCGTGGGAGGCCGCGGCAAGCCCGGCGTGCAGACCACCAAGCACGCCCACGTCTCGGAAGCGATCCTCGACGACAGCGACGCCAAAGCCAGCATAGGACGCCACGTCCGCGGCGACGATCAGGACCTCGCCGCAGGCCTCCATCATCCGCTCGACGACGATCTGGATCAAGGCTCGACCATCGAGCTCCAGGAGAGCTTTGTCCCGGCCCATGCGGCGGCTGGCGCCCCCCGCCAGGACGAGCCCGGTCACGTCATCGGAAGAAAGATTTTCGCCCATTCTCGACGATGAGCCCCGCAGAGCCCGGGTAGGCGAGTCACGAACATCTCAGAAGAGCTGCCTCTCCACCTCTCTCAGACGAGCGATGCCCTTCACCTCGAAAGGCATGAGCGGCACCTTGACCAGATCCAGTCTGTCGCCGTAGTCATCCTCCAGCATCTCCACGTACGGCTGCTGCATCTCCTGACGCCGTCGTAGAAAATCGCACGAAGCGTCGACGATCACGTGATTGATGACCAGGTGCTGGACGTCGATACCGTGCTCCTCCAGATTCCCCTTCACCCGGCGCGTCTGATAGACGCCGAGCGCCTCCGGTATGGTGACCAGGATGAACGCTACCTTATCCGGGTCGCTGAAGAACTGCGTAACCTCCTTGGCCAACGCCTTCCAGCTCTCGATGAGGTCGAGAAAGGGGGTCCTGGAGAGATTGAAGGCATCTCGAACGCCCATATAGACCTTCGGAGCCGTGCGCAGGTGCTCGATGAAGCGCCGCGGCAGGTCGAGCAGGCGCAGGGTGTCGCCGGCCGGCGCGGTATCCCACACGACCATGTCATACCGCTCCTCCCGGATCCGTTCCAGGATGTAGTCGAGCATGAACTCCTCCTGGATGCCGGGCGCCATGGCCACGTAGTCGACAAGCTGATCGTAGGGCATGTCGACCAGGGTCGAGGCAGCCTCGTATACCTCCGGCCCGAACTTCTGTTTCCAGCGGCACATCACCTCGTCGGGGTCGATCTCCAGCGCGAAGAGGCCGTCGACGCCCGGCACGGCTCGCTCCTGAGGGCCGATCCGGGCCTCAAAGATGTCGGAGAGCGACGGGGTATAGTCGCTGGTGATGATCAGCGTCCGACGGCCGTCAAGGGCATAGTGAAGGGCCGTCGCAGCGGAGGACGTCGTCTTCCCCACGCCGCCCTTGCCGCCGAACATGAGGACCTGCTTATCCGTTTGATCCAGTGTCGCGAGTGTCATATCCACGTCCTATTGTGACATAGAACGTCCCGGCCTGCAAGATTGAGGCCGGGACGTGACGTTCCTTGATGCTGCTGCTACGCCTGGGCCTGCTCTAGCCTCCCCAGGGCATCTGGGCGTAGGCCTCGAAGGCGCTGTCGTGAAGCTGCTTGAAGAACATCTCGTGGCCGCGCTCCCAGGTGGCCATCATCTCACCTCCCGTCTTATCCTTCCCCACGACCATTTGCCGCCTCGACCTTCACGGCGCAGACCTTGTACTCGGGGATCTTGGCTACGGGATCGAGGGCTGGATTGGTGAGGAAGTTGACGGCCGAGTCGGGGTAGTGGAACGTGGCGAAGATCAACCCCGTCGGCACGCGATCGGTCACCTGGGCCTTGGCGACGATCTCACCGCGACGCGATGCGACCTTCATCATCTCGCCATCGCCGATCCCGTGCTCATGAGCGTCGGCAGGGCTGATCTGGATCTCGGCCTCCGGGTACATCGCCTTCAGGCCGCGGGCACGACGCGTCATCTCCCCACCGTGCCAGTGATAGAGCACCCGCCCGTTGGTCAGCATCAGGGGGTACTCCTCGTCTGGCAACTCATCCGGCGGGGCGTGCTCCACCGCCTCGAAGTGGCCAACCCCGCGGCTGAACGTGCCGACGTGAAGAATGGGCGTGCCCGGATGTTCCTCGGTGGGAACGGGCCACTGCAATTGCTCGCCGGCGTTCAGTCGCTCGTAGGTGATGCCGCCGTAGAGCGGTGTGAGAGCATTGATCTCGGCCATCACGTCGGCCACCGAGTCGTACTCCCATCCCCCATACGGTGCCTCCCCAAGAGGATTGACCGCCCCCAGATCCAGCAGGCGGTGGGCCAGCTGATTGACGATCCAGATGTCGTCCTTCGATTCCCCGACCGGCTCGATTGCCTTTCGTAGGAGTTGCACGCGGCGCTCTGTATTGGTGAAGGTACCGTCCTTCTCGGCGAAGCTGCACGCCGGGAAGATCACATCAGCCAGGTGCCCAGTCTCGGTGAGGAAGAGGTCCTGAAGCACCAGGAACTCCGTCTCCTTCAAAGCATGTCGCACGTGGTTCAGATCCGGGTCGCTCGTCATCGGGTTCTCGCCGATAACGTAGAGACAGCGAACCTGGCCCTCGTCGGCGGCGTCGAGCATCTCCGTGACGGTCAAACCAACCTCGTTGGAGAGGGGGATGCCCCAGGCCTGTTCGAATTTGTCCTGGATGGCCGGATCGGTCACGGCCTGGTAACCGGGGTAGACGTTGGGCAAGCTGCCCAGATCACAGGCACCCTGGACGTTGTTCTGACCGCGCAGAGGGTTGACGCCACCGCCTGGCACCCCCATGTTGCCCAGCACCATCTGCAAGTTAGCACAACTGATGACGTTGCCTACGCCGACGGTGTGCTGCGTGATCCCCATGGCGTAGAGCAGCGCGCCCGGACGATTCTCCGCCATCATGCGGGCTGCCCTCTCGATATCCTCGACCGGGACACCCGTGATCTCGCTCGTCCTCTCCGGCGTATATGCCGCGACAGTCTCCTTGAGCGCCTCGAAGCCCTCAGTCCGCTGGGTGATGAAGTCCTCGTCGTGCCAACCCTCGCGAATGATGATGTGCATCAGCCCGTTCAGCAAGGCGATGTCCGTGCCCGGCTCGTGCTGCAGGTGTAGATCGGCATAGTCGGCGATATCGATACGCCGCGGATCAGCCACGATCAGCTTAGCGCCACGCTGCCGCTTCGCAGCTCGGACCCTGACCCCGATGACCGGGTGCTGCTCAGTGGTGTTGCTGCCAATAATGAAGATGTACTTGCTCTCCTCGGTGATGTCCCGAATCGAGTTCGTCATCGCGCCACTGCCAAAGCTCGTCACCAGACCGGCGACGGTAGCGCTGTGTCAGAGGCGAGCGCAGTGATCGATGGAGTTAGTCATCATCAACTGCCGCGTGAATTTGCTGAAGAGGTAGTTCTCCTCATTGGTGCACTTGGCGGAGGCAAACATGGCAAAGGCGTCGCCGCCGCTTTCTGCCTTGATGTCCGCGAACTTCTGGGCAGTCAGGTCGAGGGCCGTGTCCCAATCCGTCTCAATGAATGAATCGGGCGTCAGCGTCACCTCGCTACCAGAGTCCTCCTGGCTGACGTCGCCTCGCTTACTGTCGACCCGGGCATCGTCGTAGATCCTCCAGGCGCCACTCTCCACCCGCTCCTCAACGTCCTCAAGCCACTTGGCGCGCACCAATGGTCGCTCAAGCCGATCCGGGTGATGGATGTAGTCATAGCCGTAGCGGCCCTTCACGCAGAGCGACAGGCCGTTGACCGGCGCGTCCTCAGCAGCGGTCACACGAACAATCTCGTTGTTGCGCACGTTCAGGTCGAAGTTGCAGCCCACGCCACAGTAGGCACACGTGGTTCGCACCTTCTCGACCTGATTGGCACGCCCTTTGCCCAGACTCATCTTGTCATAGAGCGCACCCGTCGGGCAGTAGGCCACACAGTGACCACAGCTTTCGCAGTTGGCATCCAGCATCAGCTGATCCGCGCCAGCAACCAGCTTCGTCTCGAACCCACGGTTGGCGAAGTTCCAGACGTCCCGGTTCTGAATCTCCTGGCATGCGCGGATGCAACGACCGCAGAGGATGCACTTGTTGCGGTCGACAAAGATAAAGGGGTTGGGATCCGGATTGATCTCATACGAGTGGCGCGTGCCGCCGTGCTCCAGCCACTCCACCCCGTAGTCGTAGGCAAGGTCTTGCAGCTCGCAGTCGCCGTTCGCCTCGCACGTCATGCAATCGTTCGGATGGTCGGAGAGTAGCATCTCCAACGTGAATCGCCGCGTTTGGCGCACGGTCTCGGTTTCCGTCCGCACGACCATACCGTCACGGACCGGGGTTGTACAGGCAGTCTGCAGACCTCGCGATCCGTCAACCTCCACCACGCACATCCGACAGGCTCCCACGTTGGAAAGGTCAGGGTGGTGACAGAGGGTAGGGATGTAGATACCAGCTGAGCGGGCGGCCTCAAGGATAGTGCTATCCTCAGGCGCTGTGACCCTCTCGCCGTTGATGGTTAACGTTACACTCATTAGGTTCACTCCCAGTTACTACTTGACGATGACCGCGTCGAAGTTACAGACCTCATAGCACGTTCCGCACCGGATGCAGAGGTCCTGGTCAATCTCGTGAGGCTCGCGTCGCTCCCCCGTTATCGCGTCGACCGGGCACTTGCGCGCACACAGGCCACAACCGGTGCATGCCTCGGGATCAATTTCGTAGGTGAGCAGGGCCACGCACGTTCCGGCCGGACACGTCTTGTCGAGGATGTGCGCCCGGTATTCGTCCTCAAAGTGCATCAGCGTCGACATCACCGGATCCGGGGCCAGCTGTCCCAGTGCGCAGAGAGCGCCATCCTTCATACCCTCGGCAATGCGCCGCATCTCGTCCAGATCCTCGAGCTTGCCCTTGCCCTCTGTGATGCGCTCCAGGATCTCCAGCATGCGCGTGCTGCCGATGCGGCATGGGGGGCATTTGCCGCAGCTCTCATCGCAGACAAACTGGGTGAAATAGCGGGCAAACTCCACCATGCACGTGTTCTCGTCGGCTACGATCATACCCCCGGAGCCCATCACCGACCCGGCCTCCGTCAGCGAGTCAAAGTCCACGGGCGTGTCCAGATGCTCTGCGGGGAGGCAGCCTCCCAGCGGGCCACCGGTCTGGACGGCCTTGAACTCGCCGCCTCCCTGAATGCCGCCACCGACATCATAGACGATCTCCCTCAACGTGATGCCCATAGGCACCTCGATGAGACCCGTGTGGTTGACCATGCCGGTCAGGGCGAAGACAGCTGTGCCCGGACTACCCTCGGTGCCCACGCTTCTGAACCACTCCGCACCCATGCGAATGATCCGTGGGACATAGGCATAGCTCTTGACGTTGTTGATATTACTCGGCTGATCCCAGAGGCCAGAGACGGCCGGGTAGGGGGGGCGAGGCCATGGCTGCCCGCGCTCGCCCTGGATTGAGGCCATCAGGGCGGTCTCCTCTCCGCAGACAAACGCGCCGGCGCCCTCCTTGATGATGATGTCAAACTCAAAGCCGGAACCGAGAATGTCCTCGCCCAACAGGCGTGCCTCTCTCGCCTGCTCCAGCGCGATGTTCAAACGCCGGATAGCCAGAGGGTACTCGGCTCGACAGTAAATGTAGCCTTGCTGAGCTCCGATGGCGTAGGCGCCGATAATCATCCCCTCAATGACTGAATGGGGGTCGCCCTCCAGCACGGAGCGGTCCATGAACGCCCCCGGATCTCCCTCGTCAGCGTTGCAAATGATGTACTTGGGCCACTTCTCCGTCCGTCGAGCGAACTTCCACTTCAGGCCGGTGGGGAATCCAGCGCCGCCCCGCCCGCGCAGTTTTGAATCGAGCACCTCCTGGATCACATCCTCAGGCGTCATCTCGCCGAGGACCAGCTCCAGTGCCTGGTAACCATCGAGGGCTAGGTAATCATCGATCGACTCCGGGTTGATCAGCCCACAGTTGCTCAGCACAATGCGAAGCTGCTTATCCTGGAACGATATCTTCTCTTCGCTTTCAGGATCGAGGAAACTGAGCGAACGGAGCATATGGCCGTTTCTTCGTCGGGTCGTCGGCTCAACCTGCCCCACCACTTCGCTGTTCTCCAGGGGAGCACCATCCAGATAGGAAGCAAATATCTCCGAGACGTTCTTCGCTGTCGCATTGCCATAGTTCAGCCGCGGACGCCCTCTGGCTTGAAGCTCAATCATCGGCTCATAGGAGCACATTCCCACGCAGCCCACTGGCGAGATCACGGCGTCGAGGTTGCGTCTATCCACTTCTTCTTCAATGGCCGCCAGCGTCTCCTTAGCCCCAGCAGCGAGGCCACAGGTGGCCATACCAACGGTGACGTAGAGATCAGCCTGGTGTTTCTCCTGCCATCGTTCTTCTGCCTGCGCTATCCGGGCATCGAGATCGCTCATATCACGTGATGCCATTCGATATTCCTCCATTGACCATGGCTAGGCCTCTATCTCTTCTCGGGTCGCCAACTGCTTCTTCACCCGGCGCACCAATTTATCCGGCTCCATCCGTCCCATCACTTCTCCGTCTATGACCGCCACCGGTGCCAACGCGCAAGAGCCCAGGCAGTAGACAAGCTCCAACGTCAGCTGTCCATCCGCTGTGGTGTCACCAGGATCGATATCGAACTCGTCCTTGATGGCCTTGACCAGTCTGGGCGTGCCTTTGACGTGGCAGGCAGTCCCGTCGCACAGAAGAAGCTGGTGTTCACCTCTCGGCTCCAGATAGAACTGCGAGTAGAACGTAGCCACCCCGTAGACCTTGCTCAAGGCTGTGTTGAGTCGGTCCGCGATCAACTGCAGGGCCTCCTCAGGGAGCCAACCGTACGTCGCCTGCGTCTTCTGAAGGATGGGGATTAGCTTGCCTGGCTGCTCTCGATACTGGTCGAAGATGGGGCCCATCAGTGAGAGGTCGACTTGCCCATTGTCTGTCATCCGTATGCTTCTCCTCTCTTAGATTATCCTGCGTGCGATGTCTTGCCTACGGTAGCGACCTCAATCGCCCACCAAAGGGCCAAGAACTCAGGTCGTCACCGGAGACCGCATGATTGTTTCAAGGGCGGCACCGGTCTGAAGCCGCCGTCTACTGCTGCGTTACTTGTTCAAGGATAGCCTCAACCAAGGTCGGGAGCTTGGCCTCGACGTCCGGGCCAAGCCCCTCGCCCCAACCGACGTCACTGGGTTGGACACCTCATAGGAGAGGGTGCTCTTCGGCCACTTGGGGGACCGCTCTTTCACCGCCCTATCCTTCAGACGCATGATAGTCTCAGTGAGGGCAGCTCCCCCTCCAGAATCAGCTGATCTGCGAAGACAGGACCGTGTTTCGCCGCAGTCAACTTGATGACGTTGGACCTCGTCAACGGTCCCCTCCTCTCTGCGCAGTGCAGAGCCTATTCGTCGCTGGGTATTCCGGCTGACCAAGGAAAGCAAATTCAGATGGTCGGCTAACACTCTACCACCTACTCCTACTCTGTCAAGTAAGCGCGACGATGGGTAAACAAAGCAGTTCCAAGGGAACTGGGGTGCGCTAGATGGCCCCCTGTCGCGTCTGTCGTGAGCATCAACCCCAGCTTCGCTTACCTCGTTAGCGCTTGAGCGCGTCCCCGGGCGTTGTGGGCGCTTCTGATAGAGGGTCTTCTTCGAAGTCCCACGACGGACCGAGTTGACAGGCCCTACCGAAAGTCTCGATGTTACGCCACCGCCTTCTCAGCCTTCCAGTTCCGATGCTTCGACCGTCCAGGTTGGACCCGGTTAGCCTTCTCGCCAAGCGTCCTGTCGACCAACAGGAGAGAGCCATCAGGTGGAACGCCCCGCTCTCTCCAGCTGTTGCGACAGTGGAGGAAGATGTCGCAGTCTCTCCGTGAAGTCGCGCACCGTCTCGGCAAAGAGGTGCCCCTCAGACGAGGAGACCCATTTCACCAGAAACCTCTCTCTCTCAATGCCGGTAAACTCGAGGAGAGCTCTAAGGATCGGCATGCGGCGAGCTGTACGGTGATTGCCGCTGCTGTAGTGACAGTCTCCGATGTGACACCCCAAGACCATTACGCCATCAGCACCTTCTCGAAAGGTGCGCATCACCAGTTCCGGAGACACCCGCCCGGAGCAGGGGACCCGGATGACCTTCAGACTAGGTGGATACTTGAGCCTGCTCGAGCCCGCCGCATCTGCCCCGGCGTAGCTGCACCAATTGCAGAGGAACCCGATGATCTTTGGCTCAGGGTTCTTTTCGTTCATTGAACCATCCTCAATCTACGGTGCATCAGATTTGAAATGGAACGATCTTGTCCGGTCCCGTCCCCCGCACGTGGCCTAAGCCGGCACCAGCCTTCTCTCATGCTCCACCATCGCGCTCATGGCACCCAGCATCTCGGAGATTAGCTGGCGATCGGTGAAGTGGCGGAGTGTGATCGCCTTGGAGGGACAAGCAGCGGCACAGGTACCGCACCCTTTGCAAACTGCTTCGACCACATGTGCCACACCGTGATCCTCCAATAGCTCAATGGCCGTGTAAGAACAAGTTTCGACACACTGACCGCAGCCGACACACATCATCTCGTCGACGAAGGCAGTGGCGGCTTCCACCTCCACCTCACCCTGGCCGATTAGGGATAGGATTCTGGCTGCAGCCGCCGACCCTTGCGCCACCGAATCAGGGATGTCCCGCGGCCCCTGAGCGCAACCGGCGATGAAAACCCCATCCGTCGTCGTCGCTACCGGGTCCAGCTTAGGGTGCTTCTCCTTAAACCAACCTTCCTCATCACAGCTAATGCCGAAGAGATTGGCAACGTCCGGTGCGTCATGTTGAGGTTCCAGACCTACACTCAAGATCACCATATCCACCGGTATCCGCAGCTGCTTCCCCAGGGCCCTGTCCTCGACGTAGACAGCCAGCTGACCATCTTCCGGCAGGATTTCCGATGGACGTCCATTGATGAACAAGGTGCCTTCCTCCTGAAGCCGTTTGTAGAACGCCTCGTAGGTCTTGCCGCCGGTTCGCATGTCGATGTAGCACTCGTAGATGCGGGCGTCGGTCTTATCGCGTACCAGGTGAGCCAGCTTTAGGGAGTACATGCAGCAGACCTCTGAGCAGTAGTCGTTGTAATTCTCGTCTCGGCTGCCTACGCAGTGGAGGATGGCCACGGTTTCTGGCTCCGTCTCACCGTCTCGCAGCAGAATGCGGCCGCCGGTAGGGCCAGACCCGCTTAGCATCCTCTCGACCTCCATGCTGGTGAAGACGTTCGGGTAGCATCCGTAGCCGTATTGAGAGATCCGCTCAGCATCGAACGGTTTGTAGCCAGTAGCCAGGGCAATGTTGCCCACCTCCAGCTCCAAGTACTCCCCCGCCATTTCGTGATCGATCGCCAGCGCCCCGCACACATGAACACAATGATTGCACTCGGAGCAGACGCCGCACTGTAAGCAACGCAGCGCCTCGGCGACGGCCTCCTCCTCACTCATCGGACCACAGACCTCGCAGAAACTGCGAACCCGTTCGTCCGTCGATCGCTCCGGTACGCCACTGCGCGGATAGTCGACGATCTCGCCGGCGGCTTGCCTACGGCCGATTTCCTTCTCTGTCAGTTCGGCCACCGGTAGTTGAAGCTCGAGCTCAAGCATCGGCTCATCCCGCAGGTAAGCGTCCATGGCGTCGGCAGCCCTATGGCCGGCGCCGATGGCATCCACCACAAAGGCCATCCCGGTCACCACATCGCCACCTGCGAAGACACCGTCCACGCTGGTCATCATCGTACCCTCATCCACGAGGATCAACCCTTTGGGCGTCCGTTCGATGCTCTCAGGAACACACGCCTGATCAGGTCGGGCGCCAATGGCGGAGATGACCACGTCAGCGTCCATCATGTGCTGCGACCCCTCAACGGGGACCGGACGAGGCCGACCACTCTCGTCGGCCTCGTCCAATGCCATACGCACACAATTCAGACTGCATACGTTGCCCTCACTGTCAGCGACCACCTCGCATGGTGAGACCAGCCAGTCAAAGATCACGCCATCCTGTTTGGCCTGGCGAACCTCGTCTTCGCGGGCGGGCATCTGCTCCTCAGTACGGCGATACGCAACGTGAACCTCAGGAGGAGCCCCCCCGCGCTCGTCGGCTTGCAGAGTGCCGATGCGAATCGCTGTACAGGCGGCGTCCATCGCCACGTCACCGCCACCCAACACGAACACCTTCTTATCCATCAGGTCGGGGTACCGGCCCAGGCTGGCATCGCGCAAGAAATCAACGGCTGACAGAGCTTGAGGGAGGTCAACGCCAGGAACGCGGAGCTCTATGCCAGAGTGAGCGCCAATCCCCACGAAGACAGCATCGTAACCTTCGCTTTTGAGCGCTGTCACGTCATCCACCCGGGTGTTCAACCTCAGGTCAACGCCTAGGCCGATGATCTCGTCTATCTCCCGCTGTAGTAGATCATAGGGCAGGCGATACTCAGGGATGCCGACTCGCATCATACCGCCGGCCACGGGCAGGGCCTCGAAGACCGTCACTCCGTGCCCCTTAAGCCTAAGATCTTGCGCAACAGTCAGACCGGCGGGACCCGAACCAATGATGGCCACTTGCTTGCCTGTCGGTGTGGGCTCCCGGGCCTCAGCCTCGATCTTGGGCTGAAGGGCCTCGGCCACCTCTTCCGGATGGTCGAAAGCCCAGTCGGCGACGAAGCGCTTGAGCCGCATGATACTGACCGGCTCGTCTGCCTTGCCGCGTGAGCAGGCCTCCTCGCACACGTGGTTGCAGACGCGCCCGCAGACCGCGGGGAAGGGATTGTCCTCTTTGATCGTACGGTAAGCGTCCGCGAAGCGCCGCTCCCGGATGAGCGCGATATACCCTTGAGCTCGCTGCCCGGTGGGGCAAGCATCTCGACAGGGAGCGACGCCCTGCTTGTCGATCACGAACGCGGGCGGGATCGCCTGGGGGAAGGGCCGATAGATCGCCATGCGAGTGCCTAACCCCTCGTCGAAATCGCTCGGCACCTCGATTGGACAGACATCTACACAATCACCGCAGCCGGTGCATTTGTCCTCGATGACATAGCGTGGGCGACGACGCACCCGCACTTTGAAGTTTCCTACATAACCCGAGACTTCCTCGACCTCGCTGCAACTCAGTAGATTGATCTTTGGATGTCGACCGACATCCATCATCTTGGGTCCAAGTATTCACGCACTACAGTCAAGGGTGGGGAAAGTCTCGTCTAGCTGGGCCATGCGACCACCGATAGTCGGCTCTCGCTCGACCAAATAGACGGGGTTGCCCGCGTCGGCCAGTTCCAGAGCGGCCTGGATGCCCGTGATGCCCGCGCCGACAACCAGCGTGGCCGGGTCTACAGGCACCTTGGTAATGCTCAACGGTCGGTGGTGGCGCACCCGGAAGACAGCTGCAGATACCAAAGCCTTCGCTTTGTGAGTCGCTCTCTCCCGTTCATCGTGCACCCAGGAGCACTGCTCTCTGATGTTGGCCATCTCGAAGAAGTACGGGTTGAGCCCTCCTTCCGCCACCACTTGCTGAAACGTGGGTTCGTGCATACGAGGGCTGCAGGAGGCCACCACCACGCGATCCAGCCCCAATTCTCGGATATCCTCCTTGATCAGCTCCTGACCGAGGCTGGAGCACATAAACTCGTAATCCCGAGCAACCGTCACATCACGCAAGCCGGCTGCCCACTGGGCTACTTCCGCCGCCTCCACTCCACCAGCGATGTTGTTGCCGCAGTGACAAATGTAGACGCCAATTCTCATTCAGCTACCTCCTCCAACGCTGCCAATCCGCCACACTAAAGGATTTCTTCCAAGAAGCTCGCGACTTCACTCTGCCAGAAGACCGGTCCGTCCGTACAAACAAACTTCTCCCCCAGGTTACACCGTCCGCACTTGCCAATGCCGCAGTGCATACGCGCCTCCAACGTCGTAAGCGACTGGTCAGATCGGAAGCCGAGCTTCCGAAGGGTCAGGAAGGTGAAATGGATCATGACAGGCGGTCCGCACGTAATCGCGACAGCCCTATCCGGGGAGGGCGCCACGCGATCCAGCAACTCGGTGATCAGACCAACGTCGCCGGTCCACTCATCGTCCCCCTTATCGACTGTGGCGTGAAACTCGGTACCGGTCGCCGCGCGCCAGTCGCTGAATTCGTCGGTAAAGACCAACAAGTCCGGACTACGGGCGGCCCACAGAATCGTCAGATGCCCGTAGTCCTGTCGATTATCCAGAATCGTGTGGATGACGGGCCGCAACGGCGCGGCCCCAATGCCACCACCTAGGATGACGATATCCCGCCCCGCTATCTCGTCCATCGGGAACCAGCTGCCTAGAGGCCCTCGTACGCCGATCGGGTCGCCTGGTTCTAGCTCGTGCAGCATCTCGGTTACGTGCCCCAAGCGATTGATGGCAAACTCGAGGATCGGCCCTCGGCCCGGCGTAGACGTGATGCCGAAGGGAGCCTCCCCCGCGCCGAAGGCAGAGACGAAAGCAAACTGTCCCGGCTTGTAGTCCGTGAATGCCTGCTGCCCTTCAGTATCGGTCAGCTCGACCCGGAAAAGCCTGATCCCAGTGGCGAGCTCCTCAACTCCGACGAGTCGACTGCGGTAAGGACGCATTGGATCGGCGTCGTTGGCGGTCATGTGCTGCTCCTTTCTGCCACTTCGCCCATAACCTCGGTGATGTCGATGTCGACCGGGCAGGAGACCATGCAACGCCCGCACCCCACGCAGCCTGTTGGGCCGAAGTCCTCGGGGTAGTAGCAGAACTTGCAGAGGAAGCGATTGCGCAGTCGATCTACCTTCGCGGCACGGGGGTTGTGCCCCCCTGCCACGCGTCGATAGTTCGTGCTCGTGCAGGCATCCCAGACCCGGATGCGCTCGATACGAGTCAGGCCGGGCCGCATCTCCGTCGTGCGGTCGGTCACGTCAAAGCAGCGACACGTTGGGCAGACGTAGGTACAGATGCGGCAACTCAAACAACGCTCCCCGTGTCGGCGCCAGATCTGATCCTTAAACAGTGAGCGCCACTCCCAGGGTGGCGCCATCGGCACCGCTTGTGCGTCTTCCACGCAGGGGAAGAGCTCCCCCGATCGTTCCTCTGCAGTCAGCCCGACCAGGAGAGAGGTCCCTTTCTCGGTGAACCCCTGGACTCCATAACCATCGTCCACCTGCCACAACAGCACGTCCAGATGGGTAGCATCGTGTGGCCCGCCGCCCATAGAGGTACAGAAGCAGCCTTCCCACATCTCCGGACAGGCTAGTCCTACCAGCACGGTGCGCTCTCGATGGTGCTGGTAGATACGATCGACCGGATCCTCCTCCAAGAAGAGAGCGTCGATCACGCTCATGCCGTGGGCGTCGCAGGGGCGGATGCCGAAAAGCACTTGTCGACCCGGAGGCAAGCGCTCCTCGAATTCCACCTGCTTGCCCTGCTCTTCAATGTGCAGGATCACCTCGGTGTTGGGCAGGACGTACTCCTTGGCAGACATTCCCGGTCGCTGATAATCGAAGAGTACCTGATCACTCGACGCTGCCGGCCGATATAGGACGTGGCCACCTACATCTTGAGGAGCTATCAGATCGAACTCTTGACCTAGATGGTCGATCCACGCGCGCAGCTCTTTCCGTGTCGCGAACATCATATTGGAGAGCCCTCCTCGCCAAGCTCGAGCAAGAGGGGCGTACGAGCCTCCTCCCAGCCGGCACGGTGACCGAACAGATCCTCGACTTCTTTGGCGAGCCGTCGGTTGAGGAAGCTCAAAGGGAGGCCCATAGGACAGACTCGTTCGCACTCGTCACACTCGACACAGCGACCGGCGAGGTGAAGCGCACGACCCAAGTGGAAGAGGTGCTTCTGCCGCAGCTCGATGCCGATGTCCACCCACAGCCCATCGTCCCGCTCAAACATACAGGTCGTGCAGTAGCAGCCGGGACAGACCTGACGGCAGGCATAACAACGGATGCAGCGGTCGAACTCGGTCAGCCAGAACTGCAGCCGCCGGGTCGGGTCCATCGCCTCGATCGCCTCCAGATCACTGTGATTGTCCTCGCGAGGTTGGGTCTCTGGGGGTTCGCCGAATAACACATCATAAACTACCGGGACACGGTCAACACAGCGAGTGCAGCGAATGGCCAGTTCACCCCCTTGTCTGTGCATGCCTCCGCAGGCCAATCCGATGACCAGAACCCGCTCCCGCTCAATCTGCTGTTCCGCCAGAAGGATGTTGAGGGCGCGGCTGTCGCAGGGCTTAACGATCACTGCGACGCGAGGTGAAGCGGCGCCGCGTTCTTGGGGCCTTTTCTTGTCGTGCAGATAGGTGACGAGATTCTGTACGCAAGCGTCGTTCCAGATTAGCCGGGTGGTCTCCGCGGGCTCGTAGATAAAGGCCGGACGAGCGCCACCGCGAGGGCTGGCCTCGTAGCCAATGACACAGCTTACCTCACCATCCTCAAGAAGCTGGAAGGCATGCTCTCGTAGGTCTTGAGTCAATGCTTCATCAATCGGCACGTTTGCTACTCCTCTCCACGGGTGTAGTAGCTGCCTAGGAGAACCACGTACGAATCCGCTGCCGATACAAACAACGCTCACCCATGTTCCGAGGACACTGTGCAGCCTCTATCAATGCCTTGCAGCGTCAGTACCTGTCGCCAAGAGCACAAGGACAAGACCGGGTACTCTCGCTGAGTAAAGAGGGATCGGCCCGACTGGTCTCCCATTCCTCCAGTTTGACGTATGCTTGATCCTCTCTCCGGTGAGCGCCTCCTTGGTCGTTTCTATCACCACATCTTAAGGATAACGAGGGCCTGCTCGATCTCCTGACCTCCTGCAGGCCCTCCTCGCTCGTGGCGGCTGCGAGCCCCTAGTAGCCACGGGCTTCGAGCGGTATGCGGAGCGCCGTCAGCATACCCCCATCATCCTCAATCGTCGTTGTCTTCGGCTTAGCCTTCTCCCTCTATCTCTTCCAGTACAGCATCGGCCAGAGTCGGCAATGCAGCTTCGACGGCCGGGCTCAGTCCCTCTTTCCATCCAATCTCTGTCGGCTGCACCCCGAATATCACCATCTCTGGCAAGTGCAGATCTAGGGCGTCGGCCAGCGTCAACACCTCGCTGAGACCAGCATGGTGGAGAGAAAGGGAGGCAGATACTCCGACCAAGCGCACTTCGTCGGGTGTGAAGCGGACATATTCACCCGGGCCCCGGCCCACGTCGGCGGCGTCTATGATCACCACCCGCCTCCATCGCTCCAGAAGCCGCAGTAGATCTAGCCCTCCCGTTCCTCCGTCGATAAGCGTCACTTCCTCGGGCAGGTCGCGGTCGGCCAACTCCTCCACGACAGAAGGACCGATGCCGTCGTCGCCGCGCAGGGGGTTGCCCAAGCCGAGAATGAGGGTCCCGGTCTGCACGTGATCTAGACAAACTCGACAGTCAAGAAGTGAGCCGAGCAGGAAATGCAGGGGTCATAAGCGCGTACCAGCATCTCCAGTGTCAGCCGAACCTCGTCCTGCGGCTTGTCGACGATCTGCGGCAGAAGCTCCCGCATATCGTGATTCAGGTTAGCCATGTTCTGGTTGGTGGGGATGATGCAATTCGCGTCTTTGCAGAAGCCCTCTTCGTCGTAGGCGTAGTGGTGGAAGAGGATGCCGCGCGGCACGTCGCAGGACGCAACGCCCTCGCCGGCCTTCACCTCCACAGCCGCGGGATCCTCTGGCTCGATTCCACGCTCGAGAAGCTCATCGATGATCTCGATGCCGTCCTCGACGCAGTGGACCATCTCTACCACCTGAGCAGCACTGTTCAGGAACGGGTTGGTGACGATCGGTTCCATGCCGAAAGCGGCCGCGGCGTCCTTGGCCCGGGGATGGAGCTGGTCGAAGTTGTTGTTGAAGCGGGCGAGGGCGCCGACCATGTAGGACTCACGGTTGTGATGCGTCCACTTGGCCGAGGAGAAGGGAACCATCTTCTCGTTGGTGACCGACTTGTAGTCCTCGACCGGATACTCGAAGCCATCCGTGGTCTTGACTGTGCCACCGACGAAGGCGTACTCGTCATCCTTCGTCAGGGAGATGTACTCGGTCTCCCGCTCGAACTGGGGCCAATCAAGCGACCCGAACAACTCGACCGAGGCATCCATGTCGGCGCGCGCGGCTACGAGTCGCTCGCGCATAGCGCGCAGCTCATCCTCGGTCGGTGTGTGGCTGAAGCCACCCACGACCAGCGCGCAGGGATGCGTGTGGCGACCGCCGATCATGGCGCAGAGATCGCCCGATAGCTTCTTGATGCGCAGTGCACGCTCCACGACGGCACGGTTGACGTCGATCAGGGGTATGACCGAGCCGGCACCGAAGAAGTCGGGCGCCACCAGATAGTACGTGTGGAGCACGTGGCTGTCGATGGTCTCTCCGTGGAAATTGAGCTTGCGCAACAGCTGCGCCTGCTCCGTAAGCTCCACGCCCAGCGCCTTCTCGGTAGCCATGGCGCTGGTGGTGGAGTGCCCGACAGCGCAGATGCCACAGATGCGCGACGTGATGTGGTTGAGCTCGGTGTAGGGACGGCCACGCACAAACGCCTCAAAGAAACGGGGAGCCTCGACAACCTCAAAGCGGCACTCCTTGATATCGCCGTTCTGAGCATCTACAACGATGTTGCCGTGTCCCTCGACACGCGTCACGTGATGAACGTTAACATTCAAAGTACTCATATTGCCTCTCCTATTCGGCCACTTGCCCTTCCTGATAATAGGCGTTGTACATGGTCATGCGGGACATGATCTCCTTTACCGTCAAGCCAGCCTCGTCCAGCACGTCCTTCATCGCGTTCTCATTGGGCTCGGGAATGAGGCCACGGCAGCCCTCGCAGCCGTCGCCGTAGGTGGGGCAGATGGCATCGCATCCCGCCCGCGTGATGGGCCCCAGACAGGGCTTGCCCTCGAGCAGCAGGCAGACGTTCTCCTTCAGCTTGCACTCGACGCAGACGGGATAGTCGGGGATGCCCGGTCGCTTGCCCAGCAAGACATTCTTGACGACCTTGACGAACTCCTCGCGATCGATGGGACAGCCCGGTATGAAGGCGTCGATGTCGATCACCGCGCTGATAGGTCGGGCAGGATAGGTGTCATACCACTCCGCCTTGTCGCCGTAGACGTACTGACGCACCTCATCCAACGAAGGTTGAATGTTCTTAAGCGCGTTGACGCACCCCGTGTGCGCGCAAGCGCCCAGAGCGACGACGATATCAGCCTGATCGCGAATCTTGAACAGGCGCTCCTCGTCCGACTCGCGGGTGCAGGATCCTTCAACGAAGGCGATCTGATAGTCCTCACCTTTCTCGGTCATCGCCTCGCGGAACTGGACGATCTCGACGGCATCCAGTAGGTCCAGGTGTGTCTGCAGGGAGTCGACGACGGTAAGCTGACACCCCTCACAGCTTGCAAAATCGAAGAAAGCTACCTTGGGCTTTCCGTTTGTGTCACTCATTACAATGCCTCCTCAAAGCCCTTGATGTCGGCGTAGTTAAAGACCGGCCCGTCCTGACAGCAGTACAGGCTGTTGATCTGACAGTGACCGCACTTGCCCACACCGCACTTCATCCGACGCTCCAGCGAAAGATAGATGTTCGATTCGGGAATGCCCTTGTCGAGCATTTCCATCAGGACAAAGCGGTACATGATGGGCGGGCCACACGTGACGGCGATCGTCTCCTTCGCATCGATGTCTATGTGGGGGAAGAGCGTGGTGATGACGCCGATATTGCACTCCAGCCGTTTCTGTGGCTGCCACTCATCGCCCTCGTCCTCACAGTCCACCGAGAGGAGACACTCGACGTCATCCTGGCAGACCCAGTTATCAAGCTCATCGCGGAAGAGCAGTTCGCTGCGGCGCTTGGCGCCAGCGAGGATGATGACGCGTCCAAAGTCGTCACGCTCGTCGAGCACCTGGTTAATCAGGGAGCGAAGCGGCACCAACCCTAGGCCACCCCCGGCGAAGAGCACGTCCTTGCCGCGCATCTCGTCAATGGGGAAACCATTGCCGAATGGCCCGCGGATGCCGACCTTGGCCCCCGCCTCTAGTCCGTGAAGCGCCCCGGTGACGTTGCCGACCTGCCGCACGCAGAGCTGAAAATCGCCGTTGCAGCGACTGGGGGACGAGGTGATGGAAATCGGGGCCTCGCCCACGCCCAGAATAGAGAGCATCACGAACTGTCCCGGGTCGTGGCCCAGGTCTTGGCCATCGGGCAGTTTAATGTGGAAAAGCTTCTCCGTGTCGGTCATCTGCTCCACGCTGGCCAGACGAGCCATCTCTGGTCTATAAATGGATGTTGCCATGATCCGTTACCTCCTACCGCAGTGATGCGTGAATCGTGTTGAATCCCTTGAGAATGCTGATGCTGGCTGGGCAGGTACGAATACAGCGACCGCAGCCCACGCAGCCCAGTGCACCAAATCTCTCATAGAGATACTTACCTTTTCGCATGAAACGATGTCGCTGTCGGGCGCCGCGCCCCTCGCGGAAGTTCTCGCCGCCGGCCACTCGGGCAAACTCGTCCAACTGGCAGGAATCCCAGTGCCGGATCCGCTCACCTTCCGTCAGTGCGAAATTGACCTCGTCAACGACGTTGAAGCAGTAACAGGTGGGGCAGACGTTCGTGCACGATCCACAGGCGAAACAGCGTTCCTCCAACTCCTCCCAATAATCGTGATCGTAGGCCTCATCGAGCAGAGATGGAAGCTCGTCAGCGTCGAAGTTGAGCCGATCGGCGAAATGCTTGAGCTTGGAGGCCTGCAGTTCTTTCTTCTGCTCCACTTCGTCGTCCGTCGCGTCACGCACGTTCGCGTACTGCGCCAGCAGTTGCTCCCCGGCCTCCGTCCCGATCTCGACCGCGTAGGCCTCACCAAGATCGATCAAGTGAAGATCAAACCCATTGTCGGCCGTCAGCGTGCCCATGCTCCTGCAGAATGACTCATCGTCGCAGGGCTCCAAGCACTCCAGGCTGACGATGAGCGTCTGCTCTCGGCGCGAAAGATAGTGGGCATCGGGATAGTCCTCAGTGAAGGCCTCGTCCAGCAGATTGAGGGCGTGCAGATCGCACGTGTGCATCCCCAGTAGGACCGTCGGCTCCACCTCAATGACTGTCTCCACCTCTGGGTCCTCGCCCATCGTGAATGTTGCCAGCCGTTCAAACTGTGGCTGGAACACCTTCTTTGGCGGGAGGATGGTGGTGTCGTAATCGAGCCGCAAATCAGCCGCTTCCGTCAGCGGATCGAACACGAACTTGACGCCCTTCGCCTGTGGACCGACGACCCTATAGTCGGCCATCAGTGCTCCAACCAGCGGGGCCACTGCGGCCTTGTCCAGAATCTTCAGACTCATATCAGTCTCCTCGCGATAGTGCTTTTGCCATACTTCCTTTTACCTATTTGTCGGAAGCTCCCACGCCTCCGACTGCATCATGAAACGACAAGTGCGATGATTCCTCCAGCAACGCTACAGGAGGCCTATCACCCTGAACGCCCGGTGCTATGGCTACTCCTCCTATTCCAGAACCTCCCCAATCGTAGTAAGCAACTTCTCGGGTTTCACCGGTTTGTCAATGAAGGCCTCAACGGGCATGAAGTCCTCATCGGGGGTGATATCGTAACCCAACTCCAACACCTTCTTGACGCCCGAGAGCATCACGACCGGTGTATCCTGCAAGTCAGGGTCCTTCTTCATGCGCCGCGAGATCTCAAAGCCGTCAGGCCCTGGTGGACCGGCGAACATCACGTCTAGCAGGATGAGATCCGGCCGCTTCTCCTTGGCCAGGTCAAACCCCTTCTCTGCTCGGTAGGCAGAGAATACCTCATAGCCCACGCTCTCCAGCAACGTCGTCACGGACTCCACGAGTTGGACGTCATCATCGACGACCACGATCCTTCCCTTGTTTTCAGGCATTGTCTAACCTCCTCGTTTGGTTGGGCAATGTAAAGCTGAACCTAACCCATCTCCCTTCTTCGGAATCAGCCCATATCTCGCCACCATGCTCCTCAACGATCTCTCGACAGATGTAGAGACCCAAGCCGGTCCCTTTCTCCTTCGAGTGCTCTGGGCTGTCCAAGCGGCTGAACTTCTTGAAGAGCTCAGGCTTCCTGTCCAGCGGAATGCCCTCGCCTTCATTGAATACACTTAACGTCACCTCATCCTCGTTCTGGACGGCATCGAACTCGATCTTGCCACCCTCTCTGCCGTACTTGATGGCATTCGAGAGCAAGTTGTCATAGACGACCCTGAGCAGGTTCCCGTCAGCGTACACCTTGAAATCCTCCGGAACGTCGTTCACGACGTGCATCCCCTTGTCTTCCAGGCCCTGCCTCAGGCCTTCCAGGACAGGTTCGATAACCTGGGGGTAGAGGGTGACCTCCTGCTCGTGAACCTCGAGCTCTCCCTTCTCTAAACGCGAAAGGTCGAGGTAGTTCTTGACCATATCCTGGAAATAGTCCAGGCTCTGGGCCACAGAAGCCAAGCTGCTTTCTTGAGCCTCGGTTAGTTCCCCGAGGTAGCCATCCTTCACCGTATGAAGGCTCATCATAGCCGACGACAGTGGATTCTTGAGCTCATGAGACACAAAACCCAGCATCTCCATGTAGTTCTGATTGGTCGCCCGCAACTCGTCGTTGAGCTCTTTCAGCCTTCTCTCGTTCTGCTCGATCTCGCGTCGCTGCGCCTGCAGTCGCTCTGCCATCGTATTGAAGGACGAGGCCAAATCCCCGACCTCATCCTGTCTGTCGATGTCGACACGGTAGGTCAGCTCACCACGAGAGAGTTGCTGGGTAGCGTGAGAGAGCTCTCCCACCGGCTTGACAACTCCCCGAATCAGGAAGTAGAACGTCAAGAATGCGACGAGCATGCCCGCTAGCACAACGGAGAGAAACATGATCACTGCCCGCCGGCGCAGATCCAAGTATCTCTGCTCCAACTCACCGACGTAGAGCATCCCTATGATCTCGCCGTCCGGGTCGCGGATGGGATCGTACTGCGAGAGATACCACGTGTCGACGACATACGCCCGACCGGTCCACGGCTCGCCATCCTCCAGGACCTGCTCAGCGACCTCCCGCGAGACGCGCGTACCCACTGCTCGACGACCCTGATTGTCGAGCACGTTGGTCGAGATCCTGAGGTCGCCCATGAATATGGTAGCGGTACCCACGGGCTTACCCTTGTAGGTCTCGTTCTCAAAGACGGCGTCGCGGATACGGTCGACCTCCTCCACGGCACCATTCAGCAGCGTCCCCATCTCAAGGATACCGATCATCTCACCGTCTCGCATCACCGGCACCGCCGCGCCCGCGAACACCCCCCGCGGCTCCTGACCAATGGCGAGAGCCCGCTCGACGAGTCCCTCTCCCGCGACGTCCAGCCGCTCCGGCGAGAAGATGATATTGCCGGAGCTGGGGCGCTGCTCCGCTATGACCTGCCGGACGATAGGATCACTCGCCAGGTTATCTCCCGCGTTGTAAGGATACCGTGTTCGAAGGATGACCGTCCCATCGGGGGCCAACAGATTGAGAACGTCCATCTCCTGCTCTTGGCGAATGCGTTCCAGCTTCTCCCGCGTCGTGAACAGTTGCTGCTCATCCTCTGGCTGTTGTAAAGGTTCTTCGACGTACTGTGCACGAGCCAACGTTTCCAGCGCCGCCTGGATTCGCGCGATCTTGCTGTTATGGATCTCCCAGGCTGCCCTGGTGTAGATCCTCACGCGATTCTTGGCCTCTCTGATGGTGTTGGTGTTCACATAGCGAACACTCAACGCACCGATGCTGGCAGCCAGCACCACGAAGACGACGATGATGCCGAGGTTGAACTTTGTCTGTACCTTCATGAATCCGTGATTTGCCGCAAGGATGCCACGGTGAGACGAATACCCCTCCCGTAGCCCCTGCCCGATTGTGGCTCCTGGCGACACAGCTGCCCCGGCATCAGATTCGCACGTGGCAGCATAACAAGCAACGATGCGAGAATCAACAGAGGGCCTTCCCGATATGGTCCTGAGGTTCGTCACCACGACCAGGGGCACCGGGGGTCGCATGGAGCCCCTCCAGCCAGATGGATCCATTCAGCATCAGGCGAATCTCTGCTCCTCCTCCAGAACCCCGGACGCGACCAGAGGGCCTAGCGTCTCTTGAGCCTCCGCCTCATCCACTTGGCTGATGGCAAACCCCGCTTGAACGATGACGATGTCCTCGACGCCGGCCTCCGGCACACATGCCAGACTGACGTCGCGGGTGACGCCGCCGAAGTCGACCTTGCCTATGCACATCTGCCCGCTCTCCTCGGTCTCGATAATACGTCCGGGGACACCTAAGGAAGCGTCCAGGAACTACCTCTTGCTTCTAGCTTATCAACCAAGGTGGTTCTGCCCTCAAACTAAGAACTTGTTCTTGGACGCGGCCTAAGGGCGTGGTTCAGCAGTACTGAGAGAGCGCCACACCAGCTCGACCACGTCCACGGCTCGCACGCGAATCTTGTGCCGCCGCGCCCCTTCTTGGAGGGTGCGCCTGCACTGCTGACAAGCGGAGGCAACGTAGCGCGCGCCCGTCGCCCTTACTTGAGCCATCCGCCGTCCCGCCACTCCCCTTGACACCGAGGGGTCGGATACCTCCACGTCGCCACCACCGCCGCAACAGAGGGAGTTCTCACGGCTAGCGGCCATCTCTCGGAACTCCAGCCCCGGGATTCGAGAGAGCAACTCCCGGGGAGCTTCGTAGACGCCGCTCTTGCGTCCCAAATCACACGGATCGTGGTAGGTTACGACTTCCTCCACCGGTCCTAGCGCCGGCTTCTCGTCAGCAACCATCTGTGCCAAGAACTCTGTGGCATGCTGCAGCTGAATGCCAGAGATCTCAGCTACGCTTGGGTAGAGATGAGCCCACGTGTCGTAGCAGGATGGGCACGTGAAAATCACGCGCTCCGCTCCGATCTGCTTGACTCGCTCCACATTATGGTGCACGATCTCTGCCATCCGATCTTTCATCCCAGCCACGTAGAGCGGGTAACCGCAGCACCACTCATCTTCACCTAAGGTGGTAAACTCTACGTCAGCCTTCTCGAGTATCTGCACCACCGATTGTGGTATACTGTAGACCCGGGGATAGAATGAACTCACACAACCAATGAAGTAGACCACGTTTGCCACGCGGCGACGCGGCTCAACGCCGAGAGGCTTATGTGGCAAGTTCTCGCTCCAGATCTGTCGTGTCTCGTTGTTATCGCCGGATATGTTATGTGCTGCGGTGACGGTCTCTCCGAGCATCCGCATACCTGAGGGGACATTGATCCCCCTGGCCACAGCGTGTTCCTTGAGCGCGATCATCGTCTCGGTGAGCGAGATCCCTCTTGGACAGCGGACCTGACAGGACTTGCAGGCAGTGCATAGCCAGAATGTCTGGCTATTCAGTACTTCCTCCTCCATCCCCAACTGCATCATCTGCCATAGTTGGCGCGGCGTATAGTCCATGCCAAAGACAGTGGGACAAGAGGAGGAGCAGGTTCCACACTGCATACAGGACGCCAACTTCTCCCATCCTGGTGCGACACGTTGCATGGATGTGGGATCGAAAGCGCCTACATCAAGCGGCACGGAATCCGCCATACTCTCCCTTCGGATCGACGGCCGTCCCGGGTATCTAGAAATCGCTCCTCGCTCCGCATCGTCTCTTCACCGATCCACAGGTCAGGCGGTGGAATCAAGGCTGGCCTCCAGGATCCCACTTTCTACCATCAGCTCAAGGGTCTCTTGAGCTTCGGACTCGTCGAGCTGACTGATAGCGAATCCGGCGTGAACAATGACGTAGTCTCCGATCTCGGCGTCGGGGACGTAAGCCAGGGACACTTCCCTGGTGATACCGCCGAAGTCCACCTTCCCCATGCGCATAAACTCGTTCTCTTCCATCTGGGTAATACGTCCTGGAACGCCTAAACACATATGGAAGCTATCTCCTCTCTCAGCCACGTCAACCAGGCCTCCAGGCCCTCGCCGGTCTTGCAGGACAGGGGCAGGAAGGTCAGGCCAGGGTTGAGCGCCTTAACACCTCGACTGAAATAGTCGACGTCGAAGTCGAAAGCGTCCAAGACATCTATCTTGTTCAGCAGGACCACGTCGACGCCCCGGTACATCACCGGGTATTTGTAGGGCTTGTCATCACCCTCCGGCACACTGGCGATGAGCACGTTGCGGTGCACTCCCAGATCGAAACTGGCCGGACAGATCAGATTGCCCACGTTCTCGACGATCAGCAGATCCAGCTCCTCCAAGGGGAGCTGAGGTAGAGCCTCCTGGAACATGACCGCATCCAGGTGGCACGTCCCCCCAGTATTGATCTGCACAGCTGGAATGCCCGATGCAGCGATACGGTCGGCATCCAACGTGGTGGCAACATCGCCGTCGACCGCTCCGATAGCAAGGTCATCTCGCAGCGCCTCCACCGTCCGGGTAATCAGGCTGGTTTTCCCGGCCCCAGGAGAGGCCATCAAGTTTATGGCGAAGACGCCCGCTGCGTCCAGCCGTTCCCGATTGCTCGCTGCCAAGCGATCATTGGCGCTAAGGATATTCTCAACAACAGATACACGCTTTGACACTCTACTGCTTACCTCTTTCTATCTGTTCCGCTTTCTCAAGCCCATAGAGCGCCCCCTGAATCCTATGCTGGGGAATCCCCCGGGTTAAGTGAACGCAACAAATGCCGGGGGACGGGGGGCCTAACTTGTCCCGAGAGAGCCACACAGTTCGCGACTATCGCCGGTGATGGCGATTTACCTCTTATGTACTTCAGATATACTTGAGATATTTTACCACACTTACCAGAGATCGTCCAATGAGAGGTATGCGCAGGGAACAGGGGATAGGGACAGGACACAACGGAAACAAGCGACACAGGCGTGTAGGCCTGTGTCGCTTGCGAGGAAGTGCGCCCGTCCCGCGTCAGACTACGGAGGCACTCCCTAACAAAGGTCCGCTGGCTCTCAGGAGAACAGGAGCGAAGACGTCCCTACGCCCTGTGAGCCTGCCACCAGTCAAGTCCGGCTAAGCGAAGCCATCACCTTCCACCGGAAGCCCTGTCTGTCGCCAGGTGCTGCATCTCGGCTCGACGGGTAGCGCGATCAGCTTCCTCTGCGGCACGCACCTTGGGGCGCCGATAGATGAACCAGTAAACCGCAGCCACCAGGAAACCACCGCCGAAGATGTTACCGGTGGTCACAGCCACCAAGTTGTTGACGAAACCCTGTACGTTGAGCTGGGTCAGATCGGCCGCCACTCGCCCGGTCGCCTCCACGACCTGGGGCTCCCCCTTCAACAGGAGGCCCATCGGGATGAAGTACATATTAGCGATGCTGTGCTCAAAACCCGAGGCGACGAAGGCCGTGATGGGAAAGAGGATAGCCAGAATCTTGTCAGTAACGCTTCGACCACTCAGCGTCAACCAGACGGCCAAGCATACCAGAGCGTTACACAGAATACCACGGCTCAAAGCGGCACTGAAGGAGAGGTTGACCTTGGCGTTGGCGATGTTGAGGGCCGTCGCTCCAACGTGGTAGTTGGAGAACATCCACTGCCTGGTGAAATACATAAACACCACGGTCGCCAAAGAACCAACCAAATTTCCAGCGTAGACGATAATCCAGTTCCGCATCACCTGGCCAAGGGTCAGTTTCCTTCCCACCCAGGCCATGACAATGAGATTGTTGCCCGTGAAGAGCTCGGCTCCGGCCACAACCACCAGGATCAGGCCCAGGCAGAAGACGAGACCTCCGACCAGCTTGTTCATGCCAAAGCTCAGCCCACTGTCGGTGATGACGAGGGTGAAGAACTCGGCCCCCAGGCCAATGAACGAGCCCGCTAGCACGGCCAGGGCGAACATGCTCCACGGATCCATGGTCGCCTTCTCGACGCCGACGTTCTCCATCCGCTCCGCCATCTCTAACGGCGGGTGAGCGTCTAATGAGAGATTGCTAGTCACTATAGAAGATCTCCTATGCATTGAACGAATACCCGTATTCACCAACAAGTTCTTCCTCAGGAACGGGCCTGGCGCGCAACCTGCCGGTGGGATATGTCGTCTCCGTGCATCGACTCGCGAATGAGCTGGACAAGGCCAACGGCTATCATGGCCCATACGACCGCAGGCACAACAACTGTGATCCCGATGTCAAGAATGCTGAGCAAGCTGAGCATAACGAACGACTCCCCTCTCTATCTACTTGTCCTGCCTACCTATTGCCCTGCGGCACCCCAGGTGCCGTCCGGACCTAGACGCTCGGATGGCCTCACCAAGCCTCTCGTTGCAGTACACAGTTCAGCAGTGTGCACTGGCTGTCCGTGAGCTTGCCGACTTGCTCTTCTATCCAACCCAGGTCGCCGCTGACCAGAGCCGCCTTCTCCGGAAACGTCAGGTCGTAGTTGCCGAGGGCCGCCGAGCCCCTGCCCGCGATGTCCGCGATGAAGCCAGGATCGTGGGCAGCTCTTTCGAGCACCCGTAGGATCTCATTTCTGTTCACCGTCCTGAACTCCGGACAGGCCAGCGGCGCCGTGAATATGCTGGGCACCGTTCTCGTCTGCCAAAGCTCTGCATCCCGCGTTCTGACCTTCATCGTCATTCCTCCCCATTTCAGTTCAAAAGCTCGATGTACGAAGAATGCACATCTCGGAGCGCTCTTCGTCTGATGCAGGCCTATCCTAACACAGATAGGTGACGACCATCGTGATGAACCCATGATAAGGGTGTGACAATTGAACGAGTGGCCACTTAGAAGCAGGCAAACAGCCGGTCCAGTGGCTGCGGCGAGGAGAGTGTCTAGGGCTCAGGGCGAACCGACAGGCCGTAGCCAAGACCGGGGACGGTCTCAATGTAGGTCGGCTCCGAAGAGTCTGGCTCAATCTTGTTCCGTAGACGGTGGACCACCTGGCGCAGCATGTCCCGGTCTGCGCCTTCGGGACCCCACACATGATCAATGATGGAATTGTGGGTGAGGACGTGGCCCGTGTTGAGCATCAAGAGCTCAAGTAATCGACATTCCAAAGGGGTCAACGATATGGGATCGCCGGCACCGACCCGGACCTCGCGGCGCGAGGGATCGAGGGTCAACTGACCAACCTGACGAATGGCCGAGGTGGGCGTCTTGCCGGCACGGCGCAAAACAGCGTGCATCCGAGCCACGAGCTGGCGTGGACTGAAAGGTTTGGGGATGTAGTCGTCCGCTCCCAACTCCAGGCCGCGGATGATGTCATGCTCGTCACCTCGGACAGTCAGCAGGATGATGGGAGTGTCGGCCTGCCCTCGAATGCGCCGACAGACAGCAAAGCCATCGACCTTAGGCATATTCACGTCCAGCACGACGATGTCTGGCTCTTCCTGCGCCCAGCGTCGCAACGCCATCTCGCCATCGTGCGCTTGTATCACCGCGAACCCCTCACGGCGCAGCGCGAACGCCACCAACTCAGCGAGCACGCGATCATCGTCTACGACCAGTGCCTTCATTCTCCATCCACCTTCGGCAAGGTGAGCCAGAAGATCGATCCGTCACCTGGTCGGTCATCGACTCCGACACAGCCGCCATGAGCCTCCACGATAGCCTTCACGACGGAGAGCCCAAGGCCAGTGCCGTACTGAGCCTTGTCGGCACTTGGTGAGGGAGGTACAAAGCGGCGAAACAGTACGTCCCGATACTCGCGGGGGATCCCGGGCCCTCGATCGGCCACAGTCACTCGCGTCCAGTGATCGCTTGTACTGACCCCTAAGACGATCTCAGCGTGGTCGGGACCGTACTTACTGGCGTTTGACAACAGGTTAACCAGCACCTGCACCGTACGACGGGGATCCGCCTCTACGGTCGGGATCGCCGCCGGTAGCTCCACAACCAGCCGCTGAGCACGCTTGTCTAGCAGGGGCTGCATGGTGCGCATAGCCTCGGCGATGATCTCACCCAGGTCTGACAGGCAGGGATACACACGGAAGCGCCCGGCCTCAATGCTGGCACTCTCCAGGAGGTTGTCCACCAGCGTCTGCAAGCCGAGGACACCCAAGTGCAGCGAAGTCAACAACTCCTGCAGTTCACTGACGCTGAGCTCGGAAGTTCGATCCAAGAGCATCTCCGTGGAAGCCGCGAGAGCCGACAATGGCGTGCGGAACTCATGGCCAATGTTAGCTAGGAAATGTCCGAGGAGGCGATGAACCGCTTCTTCCTCAGTGACGTCCCGAAAGACCAATGCCACCTCAGCATCGCCGCCTTCCGGAGGCGTCAGTCGGGCACCGGTAACCGCCAGCGTGGCCTGACGCCCCCCAGCCACTTCGACGACGATCTTATGCTTCCGCCCTGGAGCAGGAACAAGCTGGCTGAATGGTTCGTCTGCTTCGACCGATCGAAAGACGTCATCACAAGGGCGATTGAGAACCTTATCCCGGCTCCAGCCTGTGATGCGTTCGGCTCCATGGCTGAAGAAGGTGATCTGGTCTAGAGAATCCAGCGTGACGATCCCCTCGACGATGGCCTCCAGAAGGTGCTCTGTCCATGCCTTCTCCTCCTGTAGGTGAGTGAGGGTCCGTTTTAGGTCGACCCGGGCCCCTTCCAGGGCCTGAGTCACTAAAGCTATCTCACGGATGCTTGTCTCGACCGTAACTGGCGACTCGAGATCGCCCTCGCTCATCTCCGCGGCAGTCTCTGTCAAACGACCTAGAGGCCGAGCGACCCGATGGGCAAGCATGACTCCTGCGACAGAGCCTGTCGCAGCTACGGCCACGATGCTACCCACAAGAATCGCTATCAGGCGACGCCGTGTAGCGGCCATGTCCGCGACATCTAGCGCGACTTCGTCCGCAAGCCCCGTCCCGGGGAGGGAGAAGCGGGTGAAATAGTAGGGACGTCCTGCTAGACTGAAGGTTCCCTGCTGTGTCCCGACGTAGGCAGAGGATGTGGACACCGAACGATCAACACCTGCGACCGACGCGAGTTCCTCCGTGAAACTTGTAGCTACCGGCTCACCATTGATCAGCAAAATATGTTCCAGACCGGCTTGATCTCGGATTACCTCGACAAACGCATTGTCCACAGCCATTCCCACGACCACTCGGCCCAGATCAGCCGTGTCACCTCCGATGGCGTGAGCAGCCAGCAACCACACCCGGGGGGATGATCCCGCTGGTAAGACGTGGAAGCCGGCTGTGACCGTCTCCCGACATACGTCAGCAGCGATCGCCTGGCCCACTTGCGCAATTTGCCGGTGGTCTGCAGCGCAGACGGCCACCAGGTCTAGGCCTGCGCCAGCCTGCAAAGTAGCCAGGTAGCTCGAGAACGACTCTTCCTCTCCGCGAGCCATAAGATCGCGCAGGGTGGGCCGCTGAGCCGTTAATACGGCTAGATCAGCCACCTCATTGCATCTAGCTGCGTACAGGGCCTCGCTGGCGCGACTTGCCTGTGCCACCTGACTCCAGGCCTGGCGTTCCATCTGTTCTTGGATAAGCAAGACGCCTGGAACCCCGACCGCAGTGACCGTCAGGAGCACCAGAGCAACAAAACTCAGAACCATCTGAGTTGACAGATGGGAGGAGTCCATTCCAGATACTACCGCCTGAGAACCATCGGGTGCCTAATCCTACAGAGAACAGGTTGATTCGTCGCCACAACTTCCTTGTCGATGGGGACGATACACTTGCCATATAGCCCTGCAGGTCCAAGCGAGCAAGGCGAGCGGTTGCGCGACCGAAGCGGCCAGTCGATCGGGATTGAACGACGGAGCAAATCTGCCTTCAGGTCAAGAGCAAGCGCTGCACCACACCACCGAGAGCTCTCGGTGGTGTGTGTTCTCAGCCGACTGAGCTCTTCATGAGATTGTGTAGTCTCCGAAGTTCATCGGTATCCCCTCTGCTCCCCGGAGACCCTTGTCCGCACTTAGCGAAGCTCGCGCCTGGTCGATCTACGGGAATACCCCACGGGATTCCACGGCGCCAGCAACCCTGTCTACTGACAGCATGTAGGCCCCAAGACGAAGCGGGACATCCTTCTGTCGACTGAAATCCCAGACCTCCTTGAAGCTGCGTACCATAATACGCTCCAGATTCGAGTTGACCTCTGCTTCGTCCCAGAAATAGCACTGCAGGTCCTGCACCCATTCGAAATAGCTGACCACCACACCACCCGCATTGGCAAGAATGTCCGGTACGACGATGATGCCGCGACGCTGCAGGATTTCATCTGCCTGACGGGTCGTGGGACCATTGGCCCCTTCTACGATCATCCTCGCCTGGATGCGGTCTGCGTTCCCCTCATGAATCTGGTGCTCCAAGGCGGCTGGAACCAGCACGTCCACGTCACTTGTCAGCAACTCATCGTTATCTATTTGCTGCACACCCGGGGCCTGATATCCTTCCAGTAACCCCTTGGGGTGATTGGTGACGTGGGCATTGATGGCTTGGATATCCAGACCCTGAGGCCTGTACAGACCGCCGCTGACATCGCTAACCGCCGTGACTCTGCAGCCCATCTGATCCAAGATAGTCGCCGCGTGGGATCCAACGTTGCCGTACCCCTGCACGGCCACGGTGGTCTCTGAGGGCTTTTGTCCCTGACGCTGCAATAGCTCACGAGTAGTAATCGCGACGCCGCGGCCCGTAGCCTCGGTGCGTCCTTGTGATCCACCTAATGCAATCGGCTTCCCGGTCACGATGTCGATCACAGTCTTGCGCTCAAGCATACTGACCGTGTCTGTTATCCAGGCCATGGTCTGCGGATTGGTATTCACGTCCGGGGCCGGGATGTCGCGCCTGGAGCCGATGATGGGCATGATCATCGCCGTGAAACGCCGCGTCATGCGACAGAGCTCGTCATCGGACATCTTCTCTGGCTTGCACTGCACGCCGCCTTTGGCTCCGCCATAGGGGATGTTGACCACAGCACACTTCCAGGTCATCAGAGCGGCCAGTGCTCTCACCTCGTTGAGATTGACATCTGGATGGTAACGGATGCCGCCTTTGCACGGGCCTCGAGCGCTTGAATGCTGGATACGGTAGCCGGTGTAGACCTCGATGTGCCCGTCGTCCATCACCACCGGGACAGAGACCGTTAGCTCTCGCTCTGGCTGACGGAGTATGGCGTGGATTCCGGGATCCAGCTCAAGCCGTCCAGCCACATCGTCGAGCTGGTTCAGCACAGTAGACCAGAGATCATGTCCCGTGAAATCACGCACCACAAAGGTCGGCTGTATATCTGCGGTCTGCACGTCGATTTGTCTCTCCATAGATTCCTCCCAGTCTACGTAACCTTGCTTCTCACCAATCGACCTCATCGTTCCCAGACTTCAATGGGGCGATTATGGATTGACGAAAGCAACGCTCCGTAGCCTGTGTGATTCTCGACAGCCGCGTCGTCCACAACCTGGATGTCCAGTAGGTGCGCGAGGTCAGGCATGTCGACCAGATCACCGTATGCCTCAACCAGGGCGCGATCGAGGGCTTTCAAGAGTGCGTCCAGAGCGTCCGTCCTTCGTGCGGCCCAGACGATCAGATGAATCAGCGACGTGTTCGCCCCACTGCCGAAACAACGGTCCTCGGGCGTTGCGTCGTAATCGAGGACGTAGACGGCCTTGACATTCTCATCCAACCGGCCAATGGATTCCGCCATCTTCTTGGCGAGGCCGTAGCGACAGTAATTGCATACTGTGCTATCGCCACTCCGCAAGCCCTCGACAACCCTCTGAGTGTCCTCAAGCCCCGCTTTGCGTGCGCAAAACGCCAGCCCTTCATCCAGGACGACCTGAGCCGTGCTGGTAGCATCAGGCCATCGGAACGGAGCAGCGGTATCAACCTCCGTCTTCTTCGTACGCTGTACGGTGGAAACCTCACTCACTCTCAAATCCTCCTCTTGTCTATCTACGTCATACCGATTCTTCGCTCAGTGTTTCGCTTTTCCATGTTTAGTCTAGCAGAGAAGCAGTGAAAATGTCATAAAAGAATAACCCTGCTTCTTGAAAATCGCATGAAAAAAGACGGCCTCGCGATATCGCGAGGCCGTCTAGACCAACCAGTAGATCAGTTAGCCAGAAGGTCAGTCGTCTTCGGGGCAGGCAAGCATATACCCAAACCCTTGGGCTGTCAGAATATACTCGGGGTTGGAGGGATTGACCTCCAGTTTGCGTCGCAGATAGCGTATGTAGGCGCGCAGATAGTCCAGATCGTCTCGGTACTCCGGACCCCAGACCTTTGCAAGTAAGTCGCTATGTGTCATGACGCAGTTGGGATTGTTTGCCAGTTGGCGGAGGAGGGCGTACTCCGTGGGGGTGAGCGAGACACGTTCCCCACGCACTTCGACCACGCGCCGAGCAAAGTCGATCTCCCACTCACCACAGGTTCTCCTCGCCTTGACCCTTTCTTCGGGATAGCGGGTGCGCCGCAGCACGGCCTTGACTCGAGCCAACAGCTCCTTGGCATGGAACGGCTTAGTCAGGTAGTCGTCGGCCCCAGAATCAAAACCTTGTAAGATGTCTTCGTGCCGGGCCTTGGCCGTGAGCATAATCACACCCACATCGGAGAACTCGCGGATGCGTTCGCACACCTCGTACCCGTCCGGCCCGTTGGGAAGTCGGACGTCTAACAAAATGAGATCCGGCTGCTCCAGCGCCACCGCCTCAATGCCCGACTCTCCGCTCATGGCGGCCACCACGTCGTAGCCTACAGCCTCCAACACAGCACGAACGAGCTGCACAACTCGGGGTTCGTCATCGATGACTAAGATCTTGTCATTCATCTTCTTGAATCTCTTGCCTGCTATGGGTTCTCCAATGCTGACATATCTCGGCTTGTCCCGTCTATCGGAAGCGTGAAGTAGAATGTGCTACCTTCCCCTACTCTGCTCTCTGCCCAGATACGCCCGCCGTGTGCCTCCACAATTGTGCGCGAGATAGGCAATCCCAGGCCTGAACCTACAACATGGTGCCCCATACCCGACTCGATTCGGAAGAACCTGTCAAATAGCCGGTTCAGATGTTCCGGAGAAATACCAACTCCCTGATCCGCCACACTGACAATGATCTCGTCCTCCGAAGACTCACCCCCTATGACAACCAGACCTCCATCTGGTGAGTACTTGACGGCGTTGTCCAGTAGATTCCGCAGTACCTGTCTGATGCGATCTGGATCTGCATCAATGATGGGGAACTTCTCCGAGAAATCGACCAAGAAGCGATGATTGTCCGTGCGATGCACAATTTCCTCAATGGTCTCCCTAGACAGCTTCGACAGCATAACCGGCTGAGGCTCCAGCCGCATCAGCCCGGCGTCAATGATCGAGGTCTCCAAGAGGTCGTGGATGAGGGATTCCAGCGTGTCGCATTCTTCATTGATGATCTCTAGGAACTCCCGCTGGGCTTCCAGATCGAAGGAGGCCTCTTGCAAGAGTAGGGCGGTGGAATAGCCCTTGATTGAAGTCAGGGGCGTACGCATCTCATGAGCGAGAATGGAGAGCAGCTCCCCTTTGAGACGGTTCGCCTCCTCAAATGCGCGAGCCTCCTCAAGCTTTCTTCTGAGGCGCGCATTCTCAATCGCTAACGCAACGAGATCCACCACAGCCCGTAGGAAGGGAAGATCCGCCCGGACGAAACCCTCGGGCCGCTCCCGGTTCTCCAGCATGAGAACCCCTACCTTGCTTTCGCCGGTGAACAAGGGCACGCAAACGGCGCTCTGCGGCCAGCGGTCGCCCAGAATGGCCCGCCTGAACGCCCTGTTGTTCTCCGGTGTAAGACTCCTATGGGCCTTGGCAAGAGCCCGAGGTGTTGCATAGAGCTGGGGCTGCCCAGTCTGGAAAGTCTTACCACAAGTCGCCTCCCCGATGGCAAGACGCACGCCCTCCAGGATGGACAGGTCATAGCCGCAAGCTGCTCTGGCGATCAGCTGTTCTTCAACAGGATCGAACAGCAACACGGTGCCCGCTTCGGCCGCCTCCAATGTCTCAACGAGGCTGTTCAGAGAGCGGCTCAACATCGTGTCCAGATCCTGCTCTGTAGCGAAGATGCTAGCAATCTCAAAAAGGACGGACAGCCTTGGATCTTCGCTGAGCATCGAGCCTGTTTGGGACTCACCTTGACTGACAAAGAACGGGCCGCGATCCTCGGACGTAGTGGCAGACTCAGATGATGTCACAAGCTACTCCTTGCCTGATTGAGAGACTCCCGCGTCCTGCGCTCTTCCCAATTAGAGGACTGGGCATTGCAAAAAGGTTTCTTCTAGGCTGCAAGCTTGAAAGAAAGTATAAACCTCGCCGTGCAGATTGTCAATCTATGAATATCCTCGCTATATCACCGCTATCACCGCTCGGAACAGCGTATAGGCACCCAAGCCCGTCGACAGGCTTCCAATCAGCAGGGTAAGACGCCCGATAGGCACCCGACTTACCACGTAGGCACTGATGGGCACTGACAGTATTGCTCCTAAGAGAAGCGATGGAGCCAGATGCCAACTGATGGGGACCCCACTCCACCCGTACGCTGCCACGCCCGCCGCGCTGGCGACCCCCTCCGCGAGGGAGGCGATCCCTATGGCATTCCGCCCTCTAATCCCAGACAGCACCTGTCCGCCAGTCACCACAGGGCCGTATCCCCCGCCACTGATGCCTTTGTTGAAGGCGGCCAGTAGGCCGAGGCCTCCTATCCGTGGCCAAGAGAAGGATACCTCTCGCCCACGGTTCTTGAGGATTGATAGGCCTATGATCAGCACCAGAAGACCGACGTAGACCTTTACAGCCCATGACGGGATATTGACGGCGATGCAGACACCTAGCAAGACGCCGACCAGACTGAGCCCGGTCAGCACGAGCGCGACCTTGAAGTCACGCGTACCCGGCCTGAGATCCACGTTGCCAAATTCGTGATGTAGAAGCCCAGCAAGTATGCCGGTGACACACTCCGAGAGTAAGACAGCCGGCACGACCGCTGCAGGCCGATATCCCAGGAGAAGAAGAAAGGGCGTTAACGTCGTCCCATAGCCCATGCCGAGGGATGAATCCACCAACTCACAAGCAAAAGCCAGCAGTAGAACCAGTATCATCACGTCCATGTCCCCCCTCCTTACGCTCTGAACACGGTAACTCGGCCCGGGCTAGTTCATCCCGCGCTACGTCGAAAGCCTTTCTTGCCAACAAGCATCACACCCCTTCGCCCAGTCTGAACCGGGTGCTAGTGTCAAGTTGTTCGACATCCTGAGCAAAACAGGACCGCAGACAGTTCTGCGGTCCTGTTAGCAGCCCTGCCCCTTCCGACGCCGACGGGGTTAGCTGACGGGTTAGGGCAGGAAGGTGCCCTTCTCGCCGACGCGAGATACACCCCAAGTATTGGGTCCCCCGCCCGATCTATGATCGATTAGGCGACAGAGAGTCTATTCCGATTTTCGGCGAGTCTCGTTCAGTGGATCTTCCTCGCTCGGCGTCGCTACCAGGCCGCTGCTGATGATCGCCTGTTGCTTAAGTCACTTCGCAACTAGTATCGGTCGGTCCACGAGGCACGTCAATGAGACAACTAGATCTCCGAGTGCCCACTGCCGCACCCTATCTTTAGCCGCCATGGCGATCACCAGCAGATCGAACTGGCCCTCCACTACCTCACGCCGAATCTCCCAATCAGGTGCGCCCTGGCGCAAGCGCAGGGCGCCTTCTACTTGCCCCTCCACCAGTTGCCGAGCGACTCGGCGCATCTGCCGGCCCAATGCCGTGTCCGTCGTCAGCAACTCGGCCAGCCCTCCTTCCATTCGGGCCAGACCGTGGTACATAGCAGGGACCGGCGGTACGACTGCGAGGGCAGTGACAGAAGCACCACTTCGAACAGCAAGACGCAGGACCCAATTTGCACGACATACGGGTCACCCCCCAACTCGCTCGCAACCGCTTCAAGCGCTACAGCATCGGTCGGGTCAGCCATAGCCACTGTCACCCGACGATCCTTCGCAGCCACAGCAGGCGATAGACGGCGAGCCACAACTGGATCCAGATCGAGGTGATCTAGGATGAGCCGGCGGCCCTCCGCTGAATCCTTGAGTCGTACAAAACGTTTCACCGCCATTTCGTCCCTACGATAACACATCGAGATCACAAATGCCGTGATGGAGGCATCACAAAGGTGTGACAGTCTAGGCATGAAACGTCAGGGAAGCTGTCCGATGGATTTGGGAGAGGAGGGAGAGTAGTGAGGAGAAAGCGCGTGAATCCAGGATGACTATAGACCCGGATCCTTTTCCAGTGTGATCAGCTCGGGTTCCCGCTCCGACTACTCATACTTCAGCGCCGCGATGGGATCGAGCGAAGCTGCCTGCACCACTGGGTAGACGCCCGAGACTACGCCCACCACGGCCGAGAAGAGGAGCGCGAAGATAGGCAGCCACAGCGGCGTGTGGACTAGCGAGATCTCCTCGCTAGGCCTCGCTTCAGCCTGCGGCGTGGGAGCCATCGGCTCCGCCACCTCCACCATCAGCGTCTCCGTCACCACCTGCTGCTGATCGAAATCGTCCAGGTAGTGGACGGAGACCAACACCCCGGCCGCCCCGCTCTCGTCGGCGATGGCCGCCGCCTCCAGGGATGCCGCCGTGCCTCCGTCAATCGGGATCCCTGTCTGGTGCATCCATCGCCCCCCCTGAACGGTACGTTGACACGATCCTCAGACGGTACTGCATTCTACCAGCTGGGGTGTACACGTCAAAAGCGTTGCACGCAGGATGAGGGGTTGCCTCCCACCAACGTTGTGAGCTGGCGCGAAGCCAATGCAGTCTAAGGCTCACGTGGATAGCCTCTCAGCACCACCGCGGCCGACGACTAACTAGCTCTGGTGTGATAAGCTTTGGGCAGAGTGGAGGGGGGGGTGCCAGGCAGGTCAGCCCGTGTCATGAATCGCTCCTCGGCCTGCCAGGAGCGGCGATCAACGACACATAGCTCGTCAACAGGCACCACTGGCCGTCGAGACGCACGCCCTTGCTGATCAGTCGGCCACTGGCAGGGAAGATAGCACTAGCCGGATGATCTGTCAACCTGCCTAAGCATCAATATAGGGAGACCCAGAGCTTGGTCCAAACCCCGGCCGGTGGCACTATCCTCGGGTCCACCGGTCGCACGCCAGACCTCGCTGCTGGATCTCCCCGTAACAAGGAGAAGATCAAAAGGCTCTGCTAGCTGCCGTCAACTGTCCCTGGCTGCGGAAGGTGGCCCCAGCTTCTCTCCTCGCTGCTGCTTTCCGAAGGTGATCGCTCCGCCTCCACTTCCTCGACGTCCTGGAATATGGGCAGGAAGCGGGCCGCCAGGCCAAAGAGGAGCACGCCGGCAACGATGGCCGCCAGCGAGATCACCAGCTCGATCCAGTGCGGGAAGTACGCGGTCCCAGCCGGTGCCTGCAGCCCCAGCAAGGCGACGTTGACGCGATTAAGCCCCAAGCCGAGGAGCACGAGTCCCGATCCTTGGAACAGACCAGACCTGCTCTGTCGCAACTCCCGGTTGCCAAAGACGAACATCGGCGCAATCACCCCGACGATCATCTCAATGATAAACATGAAGCTCAGCCATCCCTGGGAGAACATCAGGCCAAACTCACCGTTGATCGCCAGATCGACGACCTTGAGCGCCAGATAGAGCCCCAGCATCAGGAAGACGATCTTCGCCAGGTCGCTCAACAGATCGAGCTTCAAGCGCTTCTTGAAGGCCGTGAAGCTCACCACCGCGACGAAGATGGCCATCGAGAGACCGCTAAATGCTGCCGAGGTGAAGAAGAACAGAGGCAGCTGCGGCGTCCACCACAGGGGGTGAAGCTTATGGCGCATCAACAGGAAGAGCGAGCCCACGGATGACTGGTGAAGCGACGAAAGGACGATGCCAGCCCCGGCGATGACCACCGTCGCGACCCTGAGGAATCGCAGGGGTTTCTCCAGATTGAGCCGCTCCAGGATACTGGGGGCCACCTCCATGATCAAGATGCCCGTGTAGACCGTGACGCACATGCTGACCTCGAACATGAAGGAGTGCGGATTCCAGTACCAGGGGATAAGGACGTTGTAGAACCTGTGCCACCGCCCTAGATCCATCAGCAGCACCAGCACAACGAACAGGTACCCCAAGAAGCCGGCCAGAACCACGGGCCGCGCTATGACGTGGTACTCTTCCTTATCGTAGATGTGGGTGACGGCAGAGATCATAAACGCCCCTGCCGAGAAGGGGATGAAGAAGACATCATACAGGATCCAGAGCCCCCACGGATAGCTGTCGCTCAGGTTCGTCGTCGGGCCAAGGCCAACGACCATGCGATAGAGCCCGAGCGCGAGCCCGAAGGCGGCAAACGCCGCCATCAGGAAGTAGCTGACCGGGAGCTCACGTATCTCTTTCAGAATCCCACGTCTCTTCGCTTCTGCCATGATTACTAGACCTCCTCTTTATGATTCGTAGCTGCTTCTGATTCGGCATGCTCCTGATTCGAGAACCAGTAGTAGAGGCCGCCCAGAAGGCCCGCCACGCTCAACGCAACGCTGGGCGTGCCATACGTAGCGATGGCCTCGCTCAGCTCCGTGACCGGCTCCGAATCAACGTTGGGAAGCCCGAGTTCCTCAAACGGGACGCTGGAGAGATAAAGCACCGAGGTCCCCCCGAGCTCATCCTTCCCGTAGATGTGGTCAACGTACTTGTCCGGGTTGTTCTTGATTCGGCTCTCAGCCTCAGCAATGAGGGTGTCGCGATCGCCGAACATAATCGCCCCTGTCGGACAGACATCGGCGCAGGCCGGGGGCAGTCCTTCCTCCAGGCGATCTATGCACATGTCACACTTCTGTATATAGGGGAACGATTCGTCCCACTCGAATTTCGGAATGCTGAAAGGACAGGCTACCTGGCAATACCGGCAGCCAATGCAACGCTCCCCTCTGTAGACAATCGCTCCGTGTTCAGTCTGCTGCAGCGCCCCTACCGGACAGGCGGAGACACAGGCGGGATGGAGACAATGCATACACTGCTTCTTCACGAAGCTCCACTCACCCGTCTCCTCCACCTCGGCCACCTCGACCAAGGTGCGGGTTGACGCCGAGAGGTCGCGCGGCTTTTCGTACAAGTCCCCCGCATCGGTCTCAGCGGGCATGTCATGCTCGCGTTTGCAGGCCATCTGGCAAGCACGACACCCGGTGCACATCGTCGCGTCGTAGAGCATGGCCTTGCCCTCCCACGCTTCCCTCGCCCGGGCGGTCTGTGCGCCTCCCAAAAACAGGGCTCCTACGCCAGCCCCTGATAGTTTCAAGAAATCTCTTCGATCCATTTACCTCAATCCTCCTCAGGCCTTGTGTACAGCGTCACGTGAGGCTAGCCCTATCGGAAGGGCTAACCTCCGTGAACACCTGTGTTACTCAGCCTTTACCGACACTTTCTCGGATGCTGGTTTCACGCTGCCGCTGAGCTTCTCCCGCACCATCTGGAGCAAACCAGAGATGACCGTTGACCACACCAGCGCGGGGACGAAGAGCACAACGACCACACCGATTACCAGCGCCACGACTGCTTGCATTTCCATCTCAATCCTCCTGATCACTAGATATAAGCTTGATGATCGAACTGGGAAGCGGGCACGGCTGACACCCAACTCCCGATGTTATGATCAAAGCAAGACCTCGCTACCGTGAGGCTGCGCTCTGATCTATCTCTACGACCTGAGCTTCCACGTCCGTCGGACGCCCCTCTTGGGCTCTTTCGCGCACGATCCGGACCAGTCCTCCAACCACCACAGCCCAGACCAAAGCGGGGGCGACGAAGATCACGACGACGCCCAGAATCAAAGCTCCAATTGCTTGCGGATTTCCCATGTCATACCTCCTGCTCTACATTCTGCATCACTGGCACCCTAGACAATTAGGCGTCAACCTTGCCGGGCTGCATATCTCTCCGGCGCTCACTGTGAGCGTTCTCCCTCGCCACCTGTCGCAATCCTGTCACCACGAGTGCCCACACCAGGACAGGCGCAGCCAACGCTACGACCACACCCACTCCTACTGCACCGATCAATCCCAGATTCTCCATTGCTGCTCCTTCCTTTTCGCGCCACAAGAGTTTCTAATTCGCCTATAGTATAACGAACACACTTTCTCTTGTCATCGGCTGATACGCCATCATTCCTCTTGCCAAAAAGCCCAATACTCTCCCGTCTCTACGTTGTTCGGATTGCATACGGGCCTCCTATGCCGTCTGCTCAAGTAAGGCAGGTCCGTGTGTGCGCCACTCACCCTAACACAGCGGGGGGCTGAGCTAGGTGTGGTTGCCTACACGACCGGTGAGCAAACCGCGAAGCTACGACCTCAGCAAGCCACACCCGTCAGGCTTGTTGAATAGGCTATCTCGCGTATCCCATACGTCCGACATGTTGCGATGCAGGCATGGCGCATCCGCTGATACGTAATTGCTTGCTCTTCATACCTGGATGCTCTATAATGTAGCGGTATAGGATAGCTCGTTACTGGCCGGAGGTGTCATGAGCAAGATCAAGATCATGTTGGCTGAGGACCATGTCTTGGTGCGAGAGGGCACCAAGGAGATGTTGGACCGAGAAGAGGACATGGCCGTCGTAGCCGAGGCGGGCGACGGCGAGGAGGCCGTGCGGCTGGCCGCCGAGCAGGATCTCGATATCGTGATCATGGATATCGCGCTGCCCAAACTCAACGGCATTGAGGCAACCAAACAGATCAAGGAGATCAGCCCCGGCACCACCGTTCTCGTGCTGACGGCCTACGACGACGACGAGTACGTATTCGCTCTTCTTGAGGCCGGTGCCGCGGGCTACCTGCTGAAGGATGTCTCCACGGACGAATTGGTGGAGGCAATCCGGGCTGTGCAGGCTGGCGAGTCGATGCTCCACCCCGCCATCGCCCGCAAGGTCGTCAACCGTTTCAGCCGGCACGTCGAGGGAGATGGAGAAGAGGCACCTTTTGAAGAACTCACAGAACGGGAGATAGAGGTCCTCCAGCTGGCCGGCAAGGGCATCACCAACCGCGAAATCGCCGATAGCCTGTCTATCAGCCATCGCACGGTCCAGGCTCACCTGAGTCACATCTTCAATAAACTGGGGGTTGGCTCTCGAACCGAGGCCGTCGTCTATGCTCTGAGGAAGGGATTGCTCACATTCGATGACGTCTCGTGAGTTGGGTTGGAACGTTGGCTCCGGGGCGGTGATTAAGAGAAGGGCGGATGGAGTATTCGCCGGATCTGACGATCCGGCTGGAGCGGTGGTGAGGACGTAGGGAGTCGTAAGAAATAGTAGGACACAAGGTAAGGGACGAAGAGCACCCCAGGGGAAGAAACTTCGACGTGAAAACTGTTGTCACTAGAATGCGACGAATCAGACGCACGATGACCACCCGCTACTTCTGGATCCTGGTGGCGATGATGGTGGGAATAACGGTTATCCATTACTTGACCCCTCAGATACGGCCTTTGTTGCCGATTCGGGGTGTATCCTTGAGCCGCCACGCCGTCGAACGCATCCTCTTCGTGCTGCCGGTAGCCGCCGCTACGTTCGCCTTCGGGCAAACCGGAGGCATCATCACCCTCGTCATCGCAGTGTTGATTATGCTCCCGCGGGTGATCTGGATGTCCGACCGTCCGGTGGACGCCGTCATAGAGACCATCGCAACCGGGGTGGTTGGGTATCTCGTGCTCTGGATGGTCGAGACCGAGGAAAGGGAGAAGTCCCTTCGCCAGGAAGCGGTCGCCCGCATGAGGTCCTTCAACGCTATGTGTTCCATCGTGGCCAAATCGTTGGAGCTGGAGCACGTCCTGAACGAGGCGCTTGACAAGGCCTTGGAGGTAACGGATCTGGAAGTGGGCCTGATGTTCTTCTTGGACCGACCATCGGGCGGGTTGCACCTCTGCGCCCACCACGGCTTGGAGGAGAGAACCATCCAAGAGTTGAAGCATTTGCGCCTGGGAGAGGGCTTGTGCGGCCGCGTCGCTCAGTCCGGCGAGCCGATGGTCCTGGAGAACGCCCTGCAGGATCCCAGGCTAGAGAAGCTGTCCGCGCAATACGAAAGGTTGAAGTCCCAGATCATCGTGCCTCTGACGTCAAAGGGAGATGTGCAGGGCGTCATGGCCCTGGGCGCCCGAGAACGACGTGAGTTTCACTCCGCGGACCTGCAACTGATCACCACGTTTGGGAAACAGATCGGCGTGGGGGTCGAAAATGCACAGCTCCACCGGGACGTGGAGAGACAGCTGCATATCCAGCAACGGCTGAACGATGTCGCCGAGAAGATCACCTCGGAGTTGGAGTTGGACAGGATCCTACCAAAGGTGCTCCAGATTGCAGAGGAGCTTATCGAGGCCGACTGCGGATTCATCGCCCTGTTCGATCCCGGGACCAAACGTCTCAGTTACCCCTATCTGCACAACCTCCCCCAGAGACTGACCAACGTGACCGTGTCCAAAGGGGAAGGTGTAGCCGGAGAAGCGATGGTCGCAGCAGAACCGGTCACCATCCCCGACTACCAGACCTATCCCAACGCCGTGTCGGCCTTCCTGGATGCGGGCCTCGTCAGTGTTGTGGCCGTCCCCATTGTCAGCGGTAACCGGTCATTTGGCACGTTGGCCGTCGGCAGCTTGCACGAGGCAAAGCGCTTTTCAACAACCGAGGTGTCGACGCTCGCCGGCGTGGGCCGTCAGGCCGGCATCGCGATCGATAACGCCCGTCTCTACGAGAACATGCGCTATTACGCTCGCCAGATCACTCAGGCCCAGGAGTATGAGAGAAAGCGCATTGCTCGCGAGGCACACGATGAGACAGCTCAGATCCTGGTCGCGCTATCCCGCCGCCTGGACGCGCTGATGGCCTCGCCGGAGCTGCCACACGCAGCTTTCAAGAAGCGCCTGGAGGGCGTGCGTGAGCTCACCACCGATGCATTGCAGAGCGTGCGTCGCTTCAGCCAGGATCTCCGTCCACCCGTGCTCGACGACCTGGGATTTGTGGCTGCCATTCGCGGCTTGACGAGAAACCTGGAGGAAGCCGGCGTTGAGACCGAGCTTCAAGTATCTGGCTCACCCTACCGCCTCTCTCCCGAGGAGGAGCTGTTGCTGTTCCGCATTGCTCAGGAGTCCCTCAACAACGTGAGGCGACACGCTGACGCCTCTCGGGCGAAGGTGCTGGTCGCATTCAATCACGACAGCGTGCAGATGGTCGTGGAGGACGACGGACGAGGCTTCGATGCCCCCAACAAGTTCGTCGACCTCGTAGCATCGGGAAAGCTCGGGCTTATTGGTATGCACGAGCGGGCACGGATTCTAGGCGGTGCACTGCGCATTGAGTCGGAATTCGGCGAAGGGACAAGGGTGGTAGTCGACGCCCCCGTGCACAGGAGAGGGTGAGAGTTCCTGCCGAGAGGAACCAGGAGGCATCACTCGATCTCGATGCTCTCCAGCCGGAAGTCATCGCCACCGACAGCGACGACTTGCTTTCCTCCACATGCCGGACAGGTGAACGACTCGGGGTTCAGTGGGAACGTATGACCGCAGGCCAGACAGCGCAGGATCCCCTCAACGCGCGCGAAATGGAGCTCAGCCCCTTCTGCAATGGTCCCCTCGCTGATGATGTCCCAGTAGAACTGCACCGACTCGTCCACGATAGAGGATAGCTCCCCGATGACGATGTTGAGCCGAGTAATGCGCCTGGCGTCGGCTTCTTCCGCATGACGAAGGGCGATCTCCAACAGGCTCTCAGTAATAGGTAGTTCGTGCATAGACGCTCCGCCTCTCCTCCAAGCTAGGCCGCGCGCCATTATACCGCGTCAGTCCAGAGGCACAAGCTCCATAGCCCAGCTTATGTAGGTGAGCAGCCGCTCTCAGCCCTCGTCTCGAGGGCGGCCCATGCGCGAGAAGGTGTCACCAGCTTGTTTGGTTCGTCGCTCTGTACTATAATGCCCTCTACTATGTCAAAGACTGGAAAAGACGTACTTGAGGATACGCAGCCACAGCTGTCACAACCTCCCACCCTCGACACGTCAGATACACAACCCCTGTCGTTGTCGCGTACATTCGGGGGGCGATCACTGCTGCGGGAGATCCTGGAAACAGCCCTACTTGCTCTCATCATCTTTCTGGTCCTCAACACGCTCACAGGACGATTCCAGGTTCGTGGGTCCAGCATGGAACCGACGTTACACGATGGGCAGTACGTGGTGGTCAGCAAGCTGGCCTATTGGCTCCAGGCGCCAGAGCGAGGAGACATTATGGTCTTCCATCCCCCCAACGGTCTCTCCGACGACTACATCAAGCGTATTGTGGGGCTGCCCGGGGAGCGGATAAGGATTCGCCAGGGAGAGGTGCTGGCAGATGGCGTGCCCCTTCAGGAACCCTACGTGGCCAACCAAGACGTCTATTCAGGTTCGTGGAAGCTAGGAAGCGACGAGTATTTCGTTCTCGGAGATAATCGAGGGAACTCCAGCGACTCTCACATGTGGGGCACCCTGCCCAGAGGGAACATCATCGGCAAGGCTTGGTTCTGTTACTGGCCTCCAGAAGCATGGGGGCCTGTGGACCACCACGCCTTCCCAGAACCCGCCCGGCGAGGTTGAGGCCTCTGATCCGGGAGTCGATTTACCATTCATCACGACGTCAGAAACGTGAGAGGAGGGAACCATGAGACGTGATCAACTGGCTCGGATGATTGATCACACGATGCTCAAGCCAGACGCCACCCCGGTCGAGATTGAGCAGCTGTGTGAGGAAGCTCTGCGTTATCGATTCGCCTCCGTCTGCGTCAACCCATCCTACGTGCCCTTGGCAGGGACCATATTGGCGGACACGGAGGTGGAGGTCGGTACTGTGATTGGCTTCCCGCTAGGCGCGACGACCACCACCGCCAAAGTCTGCGAAGCGGGACAGGCCCTGGATGACGGCGCCACCGAGTTAGATATGGTGATCCACATCGGGGCGCTGAAAGCGGGCCAGCGTGACCGCGTGAGAGAGGATATCGCGGCTGTGGCCACCGCCTGCCACGAGGGCGGTGGACTACTCAAGGTGATCATCGAGGCTGCACTACTGAATGACGAGGAGAAGGTGCTCGCATGCAAAATCGCTCAGGAGGCCGGCGCTGACTTCGTCAAGACCTCAACCGGCTTCGCCGCCTCCGGCGCCAAGGTCGAGGACGTGCGCCTCATGCGGCGGACGGTGGGGCCACACGTCGGGGTGAAGGCTGCCGGTGGCATTCACAGTTACGAAGAGGCAATGGCCATGATCGAAGCAGGCGCGAACCGCATTGGGGCCAGCGCCAGCGTGCAGATCGTCGAGGGAGCTCCTTCTTGATTGTCCTATAGAGCAGCTCTGAGCCCCGTCTCGGGGCGACTGGTGCGAG
>CAYQZG010000005.1:0-7295 GCA_964421785.1 uncultured Anaerolineales bacterium | reverse complement strand
CGCTAGGAGCTGGGGAAACGTCAAGGTCCGTCAGGTTAAAGAGATCAGGTAGCGAGCCCTCACGAGGGGCCACCGGACAGCGTCGCATACCATTGCCGGAAAAAGGAGCCTCCAGTGCGAGATAGAACGCGTACCACCCGACTGATGACCGACTTCTTCACCCAAAGCTATCGCATATCGGGGAGGGTTGACGTGAGCACTCGCAAGCTGGCCGATCAACTCGAAGACAGAACCTCCTCGTTTCTCCGACTACAGGACGCCTACATCTCCAACATAGAGCACCCCGCCGACATCGTCGCCAGCCACACCACATCAGTCCTCCGTAAGGAGAAGATCATCGCCGCCGTCGTGTCTCGAGAGGAGGATGGCCTCTCCAGGAAATACACCTACGGCAGCTACCTTGGGTCTCACGTTCAGAGAGCCTATCTCATTGTCCCAGCGTTCGAGATCCAGGGCTATCTTCGACTCTCAGGTAAACGTGATCTGCGAGCGATGCTCGCCGGCGGAGACCGCTTCCTTCCAATCCTTGATGGCAACATGAAATTCTCGGTTCGCCCCGATATCACATTTACCGGCGAGGTGATCCTCGTTAATCGGGTCCACATAGAAGCCCTTTGGAAGGAGGAGTCTACGAATGGCTAGAATTCTCGTCATCGATGACGATCCAGAGCTGCTTGAGATGATCAAGCTGCTGGTGGAGAGGGGCGGAAGACACGAGGCGATCCTCAGCGCCGATGGAGAGGACGGCCTGTCGATGGCTCAACAGGATCCCCCCGACCTGGCCATTGTCGACGTTATGATGCCGGGAATAACGGGCTATGACGTCTGCCGTCGCTTGCGCGAACACCCGGCGACAGCATCCATACCCATTCTCGTCCTCACCGCTCGAGGCCAACCCATCGATCGCGAGGCAGCGCTTCAGGCTGGTGCCGACGAACACATAGCAAAGCCTGTCGCTATGGCAGACTTGCTGAAGCAGATCGACGATCTGCTTGCGCAGCGCTCAGCCGCGGAGCTGTCCCGAACCATCGTGTTAGTGAGCCTGAAGGGAGGCGTCGGCGTCACTACCCTAGCCGTCAACCTGGCAGCGACGTTGGCCCGCGGAGGCTCCCCTCCCCCCGCGGGGGAGGGTCAGGGTGGGGGCTCCCTCGGGATATGCGTGCTGGATCTCTCCCATTCCTCGGGGCACGTGGCGCTCCAATTCGGACTCCGGCCCCGGCCAGATTGGTCGCACCTGCTTCGGGAAGACGTGATCGACATAGAGACTGTCGAGCCCCTCCTACTCCAGCCCATTCCAGGGCTCCATCTGCTGGCCTCCCCGATGGTGCCGCTTGTGGAGCGTGAGCTGAGCCGCCCTACCGTCGACGCGCTGTTGGAAGCACTCAAGGAGCGCTTCGATCTGGTCATCGTGGACGCGCCATCAGCCTTGAACGAAGCCACGATGGCCGCTCTGGATGCGAGCAGCCATGCCTGGGTCATCGTCGCTGCCAATCCTGCCTCAATTCAGACCACGTTCGGCACCGTCAGAGCGCTTGGAGAGCGACCGGAGCCGCTCACGGTCATCCTGAACCAGGTCACGCCTACGCGACGGGCCTCACCGGAGGCCATTGAGCACGTTCTGAAGCGCTCATTGTCGGGCATCATCCCCTTCGATCCAGATCAGGCCAAGGCATTGGCTCAGGGGAAGCCGCTGGCCCTCAGCGCGCCCGATTCGCCGCTGGCGCGGGCCTTGGAGCGGCTGGCGAGCGAGCTGGTCTGACGCCCCTACCACGACAACGTGACGTCTGTCCGAAGTCTCAATGGGTCGCGTCGCCCCACGATCTCCCCCCCGCCGGGGGGGACTAAGGGGGGGCCGCCACAGACGGGCGCTACGGAACTGGAGCACCGCCTCCTCCTCAATGCTCTGAGCCCAGAAGCCCACGTCTCCGGACAACCATCTGTCGTCCTCGACGGTCACGGCGTACTCGTCGTTGATCCTGAAGGTACATGAAGGGCCAGTACACGTCACGAGCAGCCGATTGGAGCTTTGGCCGCGCTCAACGTGAGGAAACTGCTGCCACGTCACCAGAGGGGTCACGTCCTCGCCCTCCTGCTTGAGGACGGCGTAGTAACCGTCCGTCCCAACGGCGAAGAGATAGTAATGCGCAGCGTCCTGGGCACGGTAGACCAGGCCGTAGGTGCAGAGATCCGGACCGGCAAGCGGACGAGCCATCACCTCGAACGTGAAGTCGCCGGCGGGATGAGCGAGCAGGGACAGGGAGGCGGCGCCGGGCTCGGCTGCCAGGCGATAGGGAAGCGCTGGCGCTTCCCAGCTCGGCGGTCGGCCGGGACGGGGACTGTTCCATCCCAGGGCCAGTGCGACAATCAGGGCCAGCGCCGCTATGGCTGCCAGCGTAGCCCCCAACAGCAGGCAGTCCCAAAGCCAACGAGGCGTCATAGCTGCCACCCGCACTTCCCGGATCAGTACCGACCGCGCACGCGCCCCAGCAAGGACTTGAGCCGCCAGTACCGCTTGGTCATCGTCACCGTGGTTGAGGCCTCCCGCGCCACGCGCTCGGGGATCGAACCCAGCACCCGCTGCTCGAACAACCCCTCGCCTGTGGCACCGATGAAGAGCAGATCGTGGTTCTCCGACTCCCACACGATCCCCTGTGCCACGTCGTCGGCCCGGAGGATCTTCTGGCTCAATGGATAGTCGTAGCGGCCGGCCATGTCGGCCAACATGCGCTCCGCCCGGCCCATCACGGCCTCATTCGCCCCCTCGGGCACGACGTGGAGCAAGGTGATCTCCGACGCCTCGTCAACCTCGGCCCTGTACTGCCGGGCCTGGGAGATAGCGATCTCGACGGCCAGCTCGGCGTGAGGCCCGCCGGCCGTGGCGACGAGAATGCGACGGAGGGGCATCTTCTTGCGGAAGCGAACGACGGCCAGATCGCAGGGCGGATTGGCTGCCACCAGGTCAATGACGCTGCCAAAGGCGGCCTCCGGCGTCTCGGTGTAGCCGGGCCAGCTCAGGATCATCAGATCTGTACCGCGCTCCCGAGCCGTCTCTATGATCGCGCTGGGCGTGGTACGGCCCAGGCGGATCATCGTATGGACCGGCACGTCCCTCTGCTGAGCCTCCTCGATCACTGTCTCCAGAATAGGTTTGCCCTGCTTGAGGAAGTAGCGACCATCGGTGATGCTCAACTGGCGCGGCACGCGGACGACGTGCAGAGCAAACACCTCGCCCCCCTTGTCCTTCGCCACCGCAGATCCAAGGTTCCCAAGCATGCGGGCCTGCACCGGTCCGGCGACCGGAACGAGCACCGAGTAGCCGGCCACGGCCACGATCTCCTCGTGGATGATGGGCACGGGCTCGACCATCTCCGGGGCACGCGCTGCGTAGAGGGCGTAGAAGGCCGTCCCAAGCCCAATCCAGACCAGCGTGGTGTACCAGGCAATGGGGCTGAGGGTGAACAGGTGGACGGACAGGAACAGCTGCGACCCAATGCCCAGCAAGGGGAAGAGGGGCATGAGAGGCACCTTGAACGAGCGCTCTACATCCGCCCGGCGCCGCAGGGTGATGACGGCGATATTGACCATCACGAAGAGCAACATGAAGATGATGCTCGCCGCGCTGGCCACGTCCTGAATGGGCAGCAGGAGCGCCATGAGGATCACCAGAGCGCCAGAGAAGACGACGGCCCAGTGGGGGGTGTGGCGAGTGGGATGCACGTACCCGAAGATGTCCGGGAGGTCTCGATTGCGTCCCATAGCGAACGAGATTCGGGATGAGGAGTAGAGCGTGGCGTTGAGGGCGGAGAGCGTGGACATCACGCCGCCGATGAGGAGGAGGACCCTACCGTAGGGCATCAGCTGATCGGCGGCCTCGACCACAGCCTGCTCGGCATGATCTCCCAGGAATCGCCAGGTTGCCACGCCATTGGGGGCGTCGATGGCCCCGAGCAAGACCGAGGCGACCGCCAGGTAGACGAGCACCACGACGCCGATGGATATGAAGATCGCACGGGGGATATTCCGCCGGGGGTCGATGGCCTCCTCCCCCGACTGGGTGACGACCTCATATCCCTCAAAGGCGATGGCGGTCAGCCCCATGGCCGTAAACACGCCACCGATGCCCCGGGGCAGGAAAGGCATGAAGTCAGCACCCCAATGAGGGCGATTCAGGAGAGCCTTGGCACCGAAGACGACCAGCACCAACAGGATCGCCACCTTGGAGAGCGTGAGGAAGCTGCCGATACGACCGGTCTCCGCGGCGCCGCGGTAGTTGATGATGGTGAAGGCAGCCGCCGCCAACACGGTCAGCACAAGAGCCATCGTCGACTCGGGACAGTTGCGGATCGAGATCTCGGCCAAGGAGAGCAGACGAGCGGCAAAGGACCCAAATCCCAGCGCGTACAGGCTGCACGCGATGGCCTGGGCGAACCAGGACATCCATCCGCTGAGGAAGCCGAAGTAGGTCGAGAGGCCCTCGCGCACCCAGGCATAACCGCCTCCGGCCTCGGGGAAAGCAGCCCCCAGCTCGGCATAGCTGGCCGCGGTGAACAGGGCGACCAGACCGTTGAGAAAGAAGGCCAACAGCAGCGCGGGACCGGCCTGACCTGCTGCCAGGCCGGTCAAGACGAAGATACCCGCGCCGATCATCGCCCCGACCCCGATCATGGTGACGTCGAAGAGGCGTAGATTGCGGGTGAGCGTTACCTTGAAAGCAGCGTCGTCCCGATAGTCGTCTCTGTTCATAGTCTCACGTGTTGCGGCAGGTCTTCTGATGATTCAACGTCCTGATGAGGTGCGAGGAGAGGGCGCCTGGGAGATCATGACGAGACGCGCTAGAACTCGGTCGTGCCGGTGAAACTGAAGCCGCTCAGCTTGAGCGCGGGGGCGCTCAGGATGCCCGGATCGGTCCACAGGAGACGAGCCTCATCGCCCACCGCCTCCACCCCGTCGAGCGCCTCCACGTAGCTCTGGGTGAAGCGCAGGTTGCGCACGGGCGTGGTCAGCTCCCCGTTCTCGATCAGGAAGGTGCCGTCGCGGGTCATACCCGTGATCACCGCCTCACGAGGGTGGACCGTGCGCGTGTACCAGAAGCGCGTCACGTACAGACCGCGCTCCGTGCCGGCGATCATCTCGTCGATGGTGGTTGATCCCGGCGCCATGAAGCAGTGCAGCGGAACCGGGCCAAGCCGGGCGTTGTTGAGCCAGGGGCTAAACGGGTTAGCTGCGGGCAGGGCGTGGCCCGTCGACCGCCGTCCCTCCTCCTTGGATGCCCGCTCCCGATCATAGACCACACGCCCCACCGAGCCATCCTGCACGATATCGACGCGCTGACGCGGCATACCCTCGAAGTCGAAGGGGAGCGGCCATCCGGCCGGATCGAGGCCATCGTCCCAGATGGAGACCAGCGGCGACATCAGCTCCTCCCCCTGCCGCCCGCTCATCCAGCTTCGTCCCTCCTGGACCGGGTCCGCGCCGGCGGCTCCGGAGAGCGTGTCCAGGATGTCGTGGGCCGCATAGGGCTCCAGCACGACGGGGTAGACGCCGGCATCGACCACCTGCGGATGGCGACCGCGCAAAGCCTTGTCAATCGCCTCCTCGCCCCGCGCCACGACGTCGATCTCCCCCACGCGCCAGGATGCATCGGCCGCGTAGCCCGAGCTATCGTCCGTCATCACCACCGTCGTCAGGGCAGCTGCGGTGACAGGATGATGGACGAAGAGGTCGTGGCTGTTGGCGACGGCAAACTCGTGCACGCCGGTGCGAAAGGCACCCGAGGCGATGCAACCAGCCTCTTTCGCCCTCTGACAGACGACGCTCACCGGCTCCGCTCGCTCGGCCGGGCTGTACGCAGCCGTTGCCTGATCGAAGGCATCGACCCGCGGCACGCTCGTCGGCTGTGGAAGGCCGGGGAAATCCGGGCTCTCAGGGCTGACCTCGGCGGCCCTGCTGGCGGACTCGACCAGTCGCTCCAGACCGTCTCTGGTCAGGTCGTTGGTCGCCGCCACGCCGCTGCGCCGGCCCATGACGGCGCGCACAACGACGTAACGGTTCATCTCCGCCACGTGCTGGTGGATACCGTTGTTGGCGAAACGGGTCAGCTGCTCGTCCAATCCAAGCAGTACGGCCTCGGTCTGGTCGGCGGCAGAGAGGGAGAGCACCTGCTTCAGCAGGTCCTTGGTTCGCGTGCGTCCCAGCATGGTTCATCCTCCTCAAAACTGTGTGTCTCAAGCGGAGCACGGGCGATGAGGGACCCGGTCATTGTGCGTCTCTGGCCTGCTCGTAGACGCGCCCGAACTCCTCCACAAAGAGCCGCGCCACGTCGGCATCGTGGATGATCAGCACGTTCTCGTCGTTGTACGCCTCGGCGCTGCGGCTGAAGTTGTAGGAGCCCGTGATCACCGTCTCATCGTCGATGATGATCACCTTGTGGTGCATGGTGTAGGGATTCCCGTCGAGAAGCACGTCGTGGACCGCGCTCTGCAGCCGCCCATACTCATCATACTGCCCATCAATGGTGCGGCTCTCCATCACGCCCTGCACCACCACACCGGCCTCAGCTCGCTCCAGCATCGCATCGGCGATCTCGTCGCTGGTGAAGACAAAGGCCAGGAAGCGGATGCGCTCCCGAGCCGCCTCGATCTCGGCGATGATCTCGTCGGCCGCGCCGTCATCGGGCGAGAAGTAGTTCTCCACCTCGACGCGCCTCCGCGTCCCACCGTCGGCGCCGGCGGTGATGATGAGATGGGGATTGGGGGTGTTGCGCGGCGAATCGGGACCAAACTGCATGGCCACCATCTCCTCGAACTCGGTCGTGTAGTTCTCCGCCAGAGCGTCTGACGTGATCAGGACGGCGTTGTTGTCGTTGCGGTAGGTGCCGTTCTCGGTGAGGTTCCACGAGCCGGTCCAGACCCATACCCCGTCGATGACGGCGAACTTATCGTGCATCAGCCCGTTCTCGCGCTGGTCCTCGATGACAGGCACGCCGGCGCGCTGCAGACCGGTCAGGACATCTCTGTTATCCGGGACGTTCTCACTCTCGGTGACCACGCGCACACGCACGCCTCGGCTCTCAGCCGCGATCAGAGCATCAGCGACGCTCTGGAGATCGAAGTCATAGGCTGCAAGATCGATGGTGCTCTCAGCCTGGTCGACAGCCGCGATGAGGCCCTGGGCCACGGCGCTCTGCCGGCCGGGCTCCCCGGCTGAGGTACCGGGATCGGTGAAATAGACGCGAATCCAATCGCCGTCTACTCTCTCCTTGACGGCGGAGCCGCCACACGCCAGCTGGGCGAGCA
>CAYQZG010000004.1:48399-65656 GCA_964421785.1 uncultured Anaerolineales bacterium | reverse complement strand
GCCGCTCTGCACCATCTTCAGGATTTCCATTCTCTCTTCAGCTGTAGCCATATGATACACCTCCGGTTGTTGACAACCTAAGCAGATTTTATCACGTCCCTCGTCGTTGACAACCCCTGCAGGCACATGTCGGGGCTCGATTGTTCTCGCACGCAACGTGATGGTCGTTGCCGTACCCCATCCACAATGGTATAATCTGTCTTATGGTAAAGCGCTGGTCCGCTCTTCTGTCACTCCTAGTGGCCCTGGTGGCGTGCGCTCCTCCGCGTGACGCCGCGAGCATCACCTTAGTTGCTGATGGCAAGACGCGCGAGGTTACGAGCGAAGCCCTCACCGTGCGCGACCTCCTGAGAGAAAACGACATCAAGCTGGATGCTGACGACCGAGTTAGACCAGCGGAACCGACCCTGATCAAGGACGCTATGACCGTGCGCGTCGTTCGCGTCGAGACCCACACTGAGACGGAAGAACGTGAGATTCCGTACGACCGCCGAACCGTGCACGACGCTTCAATCCCCGCCGGCGAATCCCAGTTGTTGGAACCCGGCACAACGGGTATCGAGGAACTGACCTATCGGATCACGCTTGAGGATGGCATTGAGGTCGACCGCCGTCTCGTGCGGCAGACCACGCTCCGTGAACCGCGCACCGAGGTGATCCTGGCTGGCGCTCAGACGGAGCAGGGCCCCGTCCCCATCACGGGCACGATAGCCTACATCGCCAACCATAACGCCTGGCTCATGCAAAGAACGAGCCATAACCAGCGGCGGCTCACACACAAGGGAGACCTCGACGGACGTGTTTTCAGCCTCTCAAGCGACGGGACGCACGTGCTGTTCACACGGGTGCCGACAGAGACCGGAGAGAGCGCGCACCTGAACACCCTGTGGATCCTCGACACATCCACGGCAAACGCCGAGCCAGTTCGACTGGAGGTCGATAGCATCCTCTGGGCAGCGTGGGAACCGAGCTGCGAGGTGTCGCACACCGGCAGCCCGTGCCGGATCGCCTACACGAGGGGCGCGACGGCTGAGGGTAACCCAGGATGGCGAGCCAAGAACGATCTCTGGGTGGCCCGACCGCGTCCGAACACCGGGGAGCTGTTCGCCAAGCGCCAGCTCCTAGAGCCGATTCGAAGTGGCTCCTACAGCTGGTGGGGAACCACGTATACCTGGTCCCCCAACGGACAAAGCATGGCCTACGCCCGTGCCGATGAGGTCGGCGTGATACGTGTCTACGACGGACGACGAGAGGCTATATGCCAATTCCCGCCTTACCGCACGTATGCTCCGTGGGTGTGGACACCTACGGTCGAATGGTCACAGGAGGGTCTTTACATTGTCACCACGCTGCACGGACCGGCACCAACCGGCCAAGCACCAGAGGATAGCCCGGTGTTCGACGTCTGGGTTCTCAGTGCCGACGGGACGATCACGGCGGAGCTGGCGAGCGAGGCCGGTATGTGGTCCGCGCCGACGTTTGCACCAGGGACGGGGATGATCTCCTTCGGTCGCGCCCGCAGCCCCTACGCTAGCCAGACGAGCAGCTACGACCTGCAGGTGATGGACCGCGACGGGTCGGATCAGCGCCTCATCTTCCCCGCGGGTGAGGAGATCGGGCTCAAGTATCCTGAGACAGCCTGGAGCCCGGCGGGCGACCAGATCGTCGCTGTCTATCAGGGAAACCTCTACCTCATCGACATCCCGGGTAAGGAGGAGGGCCGCCCTTCCACTGAAAAGGGAAACGAAGCAACGCCGACCACGCACCAGCTGACCATCAGCGGCGGTGTGACAGCTGTGCGATGGCAACCGGGGCACTCGGAGGACAACGACCGGATCTTCGAGCCCACGGAGGACGGAGACACACCCAGTACCGAGGACCAGGAGAAGGACATCGAGAGAGATCCCAGACTGGATTGAGCGTGCCTTTGCATCGTGCAACTCTGCAAGTGTGCAAGTGTGCAAGTGTCGAGCCCTTAAGTATGCGAGCAAGACGCTGGTCACGCATCTTCCTGGCCGGTCTCACAGTGATCCTGCTGGCGAGTAGCGCCCTGCTGCTTGCCAGAAGGCGCGCTACTCGTCAGGTCGAGGCCCTATCCTATACTCCGCTCAACGGGGAAGCCGATTGGGAGGGAGACTGGAAACTCTCGGCTCGTGGCGCTGACCCAAGTCAAGCAGGCAGTCTCGCTGGTACCGACCGCGTCACCATCCCTTTCACCGGCACGGGTTTCGCGTTGCGCGTTCATCGGAGCAACTATCGAGCCACCTTCTGGGTCTGTATCGACGGCGAACCGGCGAATCGGCTGCCCCAAACAGAACAGGGGGCCTATCTCGTCCTCAGCTCACCGGACTACGAGCCGCAGGCCGTCACCATCCCCGTTGCTGGTGGACTCGAAGACGGGCCTCACGCAGCAGAGATTGTCGCTGATCGAGGCTGGGATAATTGGCCGCTGATCGGCTGGCGCGTCGAGCGCGGCCCGGAGACAACACTATATGACCGGGGGCTGGCGGCTCTGGCGGCAGGTGCCGTCACCTGCCTCGTTGGTCTAATTGGATGCGTTGCGAGGTGGCAGAGAGGCCAAGGCCTTACCCACCCCCCACTCCCCACTCTCTACCCGGGTGGAGGAGCTAGGGAGAAAGATCTCGATGATCATCCCTTCAACCCTGAACCAAGCAGTATTGTCAGAACGCTATCCAGACGATGCTATCCGGTGTCCTTGCTCATCACGGTTGGTGTATTCTACCTCTCACCGTGGCTCCCCCTTACACTGGTCAGTGGGGCAGCGCTGGCCGGCCTCATCGTGCTGCGGCTCGATCTCGGATTGGCGCTGGTCGCGTTGAGTGCCCCTTTCTACCTGCATCCTCGGCCACTACTCGGCAAGTCCTTCTCAATGGCAGAGATCCTGATCTTGCTGTGCCTGGTTTCGTGGGGGTGGAGACAGATCGCTGCCTGCAGGCTCGCACGCTGCTATCCACGGCCCCTATCCTCCCCAGACCTCGCTGTCCTGTCCCTTGTGCTTGTCGCCGCTGTCTCCACGCTCTTCGCCGACCGTCAGCATATCGCGCTGCGAGAACTACGAGTAGTCATCCTAGAACCGGCGCTTTTCTACATGATGCTACGCACGACGAAGCTCGACCAGAGAGCTGTCTGGCGCATCGTCGATGGCTTTGTGGCGGGCGCTGCCGTAGTGGCCCTAATTGGACTGATCCAGTACGCTTTCGGTATCAACGTCATTACTGCCGAGCAGGGCTTTCGCCGCCTCCGCTCCGTCTACGGCTCCCCCAACAACGCCGCTCTCTACCTCGGGCGAGCGCTTCCGGTGCTGCTGGCGGTGACTGCCTTCGCCAAGACGCGCCAGCGACGGCTTGTCTACGGCATGTTCATCGGGCCGGTGGCCCTGGCCATGCTGCTCAGCTTTTCGAGAGCCGCGATCCTACTGGGCGTGCCGTGTTCACTCCTGGCGTTGGGCGTACTGGCAGGATGCTGTGATAAGCGTGGTCGAACCAGGCGCTGGCGCCGGATCGCCCTGGTTCTGGTCTTCATCGCCGCGATAAGCGTCATCCCGCTCCTGAGTACGCCTCGCTTCGCTGGTCTTCTGGACCCCCACAGTGGGACGCTCTTCTTTCGGCTCCAACTATGGCGTGCTTCGTGGAAGATGTTCGGCGATCATCCTTGGCTTGGCGTTGGTCCAGACAACTTCCTCTATCAATACCGCGGACGCTACATTCTACCCTCTGCTTGGCAGGAGCCACATCTCTCTCACGCGCACAATATTCTGCTGACGTATGCGACTCGGCTGGGCATCCCGGGCCTGGCAGTGGGGATCTGGCTCCACGTTGCTTTCTGGCAGCAAGGCAGACATAGTCTGACGCTTGGCAACAGCGGAGATCGGTTGACTGCGTCAACCCGTGACCGCCGCGTACTGGCGCTGGGTCTGATGGGGTCCCTGGCCTACACCTGGGCGCACGGGCTGGTCGACGCCTCTTACTTCTTCACCGATCTAGCTCTCGCTTTCCTTTTGGGATTGGGTCTGGTACAATGCTTGGGGAGGTATCGTATTGATGAACGAGAGCACTAATATCAACACTGTCATCCTCGTTGTAATCCTGCTCGCCGTCGTGGCTGGCGGCATCGCAGTCGTCTGGTCCATCAGGCAGGTGACCCAGCCTTTGGCCGCGGCCAGACGCACGGCTGACGCTTGGCAGGAGCAATTTGAGCGAATCGTCAATCCCACTCCCACGATCGTCCCCGACCCGGTCACCATTGTGCGGGAAGTGCGCAGCCTCAGCCGGTTGGAGACGGCAGCCTATACCGTCGAGAAGATCATTACTGCCGAATCTCAACAAGGACCTTTTGCCTTTCTCCTCGGTGATCGATTGATTTTCGTTGCGCACGGTCAGGTCATTGCCGGCGTCGACCTAGCCAAGCTTGAGGAGAGTGACATCAAGGTCAAAGAGAATGGCTCGGTGGAGGTTGTACTGCCTCAGGCTGAGGTCTTCGTCACTGCGCTGAGCAACGAGCAGTCCTACGTCTTCCATCGCGATACCGGCGTGATAGGGATGAAGACAGATTTGGAGACAGAAGCACGCCGGGTCGCAGAAGAGGAGATCCGAAAAGCAGCGCTGGAGGACGGTATCTTGGACATGGCTCAGAAGAACGCTGAGACCTACATCCGTCACCTCATCCTGACATTGGGATTCAAGGAAGTCCGTATCAGCTACTAGCCTACGCGTGACCATCCCTCCCCTTGGCTCTGCCAGAGCGAGTTAGCCTGCCCTGGCAACCGTCGGACAGGTCAAGGTACCGTACGACCACAGGGGGCGGGTGTGTGGCACGCTTGCGCTGAACACCAGGGGCAAGGAGGCGACGTGCAAACCAAAGTCAACCGGACGACGATAGAGTTGGTCGAAGGAGACATCACGAAGCTCGACACGGAGGCCATCGTCAACGCCGCCAATGAGCGCCTCGCTCACGGAGGTGGTGTGGCCGCTGTGATCGCCCGATCTGGCGGGCCAATGATCCAGAAGGAGAGTAACAGATGGGTGCATGAGCACGGACGGGTGCCCACAGGCTCAGCAGCCATCACATCGGGCGGGAACCTGAAGGCGGACTACGTCATCCACGCTGTAGGTCCAGTCTACAACGCCACGTCTCCATCCAAGGCAGCCAGATTGCTGGCTTCGGGAGTCAAATCTGCGCTCCGTATGGCGGACGAACACGGCCTGGAGTCAATCGCTCTACCGGCCATCAGCACCGGTATCTTCGGCTATCCTATGGATGAGGCAGCCGAGGTCATGCTGAAGGCTGCCATGGACTATGTGAAAAGCGGAACCGACTTGGAACGCATCGTCTTCTGTCTCTATGGCCAACCGTCATTCGACATCTTCGCCAAAGAGCTTGAAGCGCAAATGGCTTAGGATCCCTTTCGCTTGATCCACGCGTGCCAGGTACCTCCCCCAACTTGACGACAAGAGACAAGGAGCGACAGATGCGCATTCTAATCACTGGCGGAGCCGGCTTCATCGGCTCTCATCTCTGTGATCAACTGCTGCAAACGGGACACGACGTCATCGCTATGGACAACCTGATGACGGGCAAGGTTGATAACATCGCTCACCTGGCCGGCAATGAGCGTTTTCATTTCATCAAGCAGGACGTCACCAACTACATCTTCGTCGAGGATGACCTCGACGCCGTGCTCCATCTAGCAAGTCTCCCCAGCCCCGTCGATTACCTGAATTACCCCATCCAGACGCTCAAAGTCGGCGCGCTGGGTACCCACAAGACCCTGGGATTGGCTATGGCGAAGGGCGCTCGCTATCTATTGGCCTCCACCTCCGAGGTCTATGGCGATCCGTTGAAGCACCCTCAGCCTGAGGATTATTGGGGAAACGTCAACCCCATCGGTCCGCGTGGAGTCTACGACGAGAGCAAGCGCTTCGCCGAGGCGCTGGTCATGGCCTATCACCGCTACCATAGCGTCGACACGCGTATTGCTCGCATCTTCAACACGTACGGTCCAAGAATGCGAATGGACGATGGGCGTGTCGTACCTAACTTCGTCTGCCAGGCGCTGCGCGGGGATCCCCTCACCGTCTACGACGAAGGAAAGCACACACGCTCTTTCTGCTACATCAGCGATCAAATCGATGGCCTGGTGCGACTGCTCTTCTCTGAGGAGAACGAACCGGTCAATATCGGTAATCCCGACGAAATGACGATACTTGAGTTTGCGCACAAAGTTCTGGAGGTAACCGGGAGTGACTCAGAGATTGCGTTCGTCAGGCCCAAGGACGCCCGCACCGCCGATGATCCCAAAGTGCGCTGCCCTGACGTCAACAAGGCGCGACAAGTGCTGGGATGGTCGCCCAAGGTGCCGCTCGAGGAGGGCCTAAGGGAGACCGCCGCTTTCTTCCAGGAGCAGATGTGAGGCTTCTAGATGCGAAAGCCGGCGAACGCGCTCAACGTCCTCCGGCGTGGAACGGGCCCTTAGTCACGCTGCTGGGCCTCAGTCTGGTCATCCTGGTCAGCCTGGCGTTGATCCAGCTTCCGCCCCTGGAAGGCGCAGCGCTCATCGGGCTGCTCGCCATCGCCATTGGAGCGCTGATCGAACCGTTCGTAGGGTTGGGCGCTGCGCTCGTTGTGGGACCTTTGAAAGCCTACCTCAGCGCCGAGGTGCCGCAGATCCCTGCTCAGGTCGGGCACGCTTTTGTCGTCCTGGCATTGGCTTCTTGGCTGATGAGGAGACTCTCGGAACAACACGTTCCTATCAGCCATTTGCGATCACCCTTGTTCTTGTCGCTGCTTGGCTTCTTGGGCACCGCGCTGCTCTCTCTGTGGGATGCAACGGGATTGGCAGCCTACGGTGTCCCTGAGTTGATCAAGTGGGTACAGATCCTGTTGCTCTTCATCTTCGTCAAGGAACACCTGGCCGTAAACGCCGCCCCGATACTAACCCCTCACCCCTCCGGTGCAGAAACCAATCCTGCAAACCGACGCTTGCGGTGGCTGATGGTCGTGCTGCTCGGGACCGGGGCCCTTCAGGCCTTCATAGGCATCTGGCAGTTCGGGCTGCGCGGCGAAGGTCCGGAGCATTTCCGAATTCTCGGAGGAGATTTCTTCCGCGCCTACGGAACCTTTGAACAGCCGAATCCGTACGCAGGATACTTGGGACTGACCACGGCGCTTGCAGTTGGAATGGTGATCGGGGTGGCATGGGATAGGCTAGGGTGGGATGGCATCCCTGGTCAACGGGCGATCTCGCCCAGGCACCTTGCGCACCAAGTCCATGACCTACCCACTGGCCAATCTGCCAACTTGCCATTCTATCTCTTTGGTGGAGCTGCTGCGCTGACAATGCTCTTTGCCCTGATTGCCTCGTGGAGCCGCGGGGCGTGGATGGGGTTCGGTGCAGCAGTGCTTGTGATGGCCGCCGCCCTGCCCCGAAAAATCATCTGGAGCGTCCTCCTGGTCGCCATGCTGATCCTCGGTGGCGCTGGTCTCTATATCTCCGGGGGGCTCCCGGCATCCTTTGCCGCACGTCTGACCACATTCGTGCAGGACATTCGCCTGGAGGACGTGCGCGGCGTGCCGATCAACGATGCAAACTATGCCGTTGTGGAGCGCCTGGCTCATTGGCAAGCAGCGCTGTCGATGTTCCGGCATAATCTTTGGACCGGGGTCGGATTTGGATGTTATGAAGCCGCCTACCCCGCGTTCGCCCTCATTAACTGGCCCATCGCGCTGGGTCACGCGCACAACATCTATCTCAACCTGGCGGCTGAGACCGGACTCGTGGGGCTGACCGCCTATCTGGTCCTATGGGGCGTGATCCTCTGGCAGACGTGGCGCGTGACGCGCCGTGCACGAGGCCTGACGCGCGGCCTCGCCGTGGGGCTGCTGGGAGCTTGGATCCATATAAACGTGCATCATTTTCTCGACAATCTGTACGTCAATAACGTCCACCTTCACATCGGCGTGCTTTTCGGGCTGGCAGCCTTTGTCATTCAGCAGACGAATCAAACGACCACAATCTATGATCGCTAAGGTAAGCACACTCGCACAGGACAACCGAAAAGAACTCTTACGCTTCCTCAAGTTCGCCGTCGTCGGTACCATCGGCGCTGTGATCGATTTCGGCACCCTCAACCTGCTGGTTCAACTCGCAGGATTACCCAAGGTGTTGGCCAACGCCTGCTCCTTCACAGCTGCCGTGATCAGCAACTTCATCTGGAACCGACTCTGGGTCTATCCGGAGACCCGGGGCGATCCTCTGACCAAGCAGTTTGTCCAGTTCTTCTTTGTCAACGTGGCCGGGCTGGCGATCAACACGTTGATATTCTATGGTTCGGATCGATGGCTTCTGGGAGAGGCGGGGGTGTTCGCCGGCCCCATAGGCGCGCTGGCGCTCACCGTCGGCATGTCACACTTCGACTTTGCATACAATGGCGCGAAGATCCTGGCTACCGCCGTCGTCTTGTTCTGGAACTTTTTCGTCAACCGCCTCTGGACTTTCAGTCACGTGGAGTGAAGGTGACGCCTCGCTTCCCTCTCCAACGGTATGGGAGGATGAAGCATAGGCCCAGGCCCGGGGGAAGGCCGTCGAGACGACGGCGCTCCATACTCCACTATTGATCAAGCACTGAGCTGCTCAAGCTATGCGAATCGGCATCGACTACACCTCCGCGGCCCGTCAGCGCGCCGGCATCGGCCGCTACACACGTGAGTTGGTGAGCGCGCTCCTGAGGCTGGATCACTCGCATCACTACACCATCTTCGCCGCCAGCGGTGGATTGCCTGAGGGTCGCTGGTCAGGCGAGATCAACCGCCTCCACGCGATCCGCGATCGGCGCCTCGACATCCGCAGTCTTCCCGTGAGCGATGACTGGCTTGCCCGGTTCTGGCACCGTCTTCGTCTGCCCATCCCGGTGGAGTTCGTCACCGGCCACCTTGATGTCCTCTACTCGCCCGACTTCACGCTGCCTCCCACCCGGCGCGGCGTCCATACGCTGCTCACGATCCACGACCTCTCCTTCTTGCGCCATCCCAACGCCTTCGTGCCATCGCTGCGCCGCTATCTGGAGCGCGTCGTACCGCGCTCCATCGAGCGAGCCGACATGGTGCTGGCCGACTCGGCACACACTCGCTCCGATCTGATCGAGCTATTCGGGACCTCGCCGGACAAGGTGGAGGTGATCCTACCTGGCGTCGATTCCCGCTTCCAACCCGATCCCCTGCCGTCGGGACGACGGCGCTCCACGGGCGGATCCCCCCCTCAAGCTGAACGCCTACGCGAACGCTACGGCATCGGAGACCAGCCCTACGTCCTCAGCCTGGGCACGGTGCAGCCGCGCAAGAACTACGTCCGACTGATCCGGGCCTTCGCCTCCCTGCCGTCGGGACGACGGCGCTCCACGGGCGGGACCGCCTGGGCACCCGGGTCGACGCAGTCACCCATGCAGCTACTGATCGGCGGGGGGTACGGGTGGCTTTACGATGATGTGCTGGCCGAGGCCGATAAGCACGATAGCGTGCGACTTCTGGGATTCGTGGAGGATGAAGACCTGCCTGCGCTCTATCGAAGAGCAGCGCTCTTCGCCTTCCCGTCGCTCTACGAGGGTTTCGGCCTCCCGGTCTTGGAGGCTATGGCATGCGGCGTACCCGTTGTATGCTCGAATACCTCCTCACTGCCGGAGGTTGCGGGCGACGCAGCCCTCCTCGTCGATCCAAGGGACATCGACGCGTTGAGCGCCACGCTGCGTCGCGCTATGGAAGACGATGATCTACGCAGGACAATGGTCGAGCGCGGCCTTGCACAGGCAGCCCGCTTCACGTGGGATCGGTCGGCGCGACAGCTCTTAGATATCATGGCGTCCTGGGAGGAGAGATGATGGGCCGACGCGGTCATCAAAGCTACTCTGACCAGGTGATGAGGTCGCTCTTCACCACAGAAGCCAGAAGAGAATCCGCTTTGTGTAGCCTCCAGTTCATTGGCTCCGTGCTTATCGTAATAGGCTTCTTCGGCCCTTGGGTGGCTCACAAGACCGCAGCCCTCACGGTGACCGGCTACGAGCTATCCGAGTTCGCCAAGTTCTTTCCGCAGGTGAGAGGCGGAACGGTGCCCGTGAAGCGCGCTCTATTCATCACGCCCTTGCTCGCCGCCGCCATCTCCCTTGCTCTGGTCGCTCAACGGTCCGACAGGAGCACCCTCTCCCAGCTTGCCGGGGCAGCCCTGGCCGCGCTCCTCAATCTGGCCACCCTGCCCCCCTTCCAGGCATTCCTTGAGCCACACTATCGCATGCAACTGATCTTGGTCGCGGGAGGCGTCCTGATGACGCTCACTGCGCCGCTCGCCCGCCAGCTCTCCGAGCGAGCTCGCGGCATACTGCTCCTACTGCTAACACTTATGGGGATCGCACCGGCCTGTTGGCAAGCTATCCTCCTCCACCCGCTCGTCGCCGAGCTCTACAGGAGACCGGTCCGGCCCGGCTGGGGTCTCATCGTCTGCACCATCGGCTTTCTGATACTACTGCTCGCCAGCCTGAGGGACATCGTCCGAACCTGATTCACCATGAACCGTCCCACCAGCGCGAAGAGACGTCATCCAGACGACCGCGCGTATCCGTAAATGGGAAGACCATCCATGGCGACTCTCGCCCTATGCCCCCTCTCCCACTAACGCCAACTGCCGCTGGTAAAGCTGGCTGTACAACCCATCCCGTGCCACCAGGTCCCTGTGGCTGCCCACCTCTTGAATGTGACCCGCCTCAAGGGCAATGATCTTGTCGGCGTCGCGCACGGTGCTCAGCCGGTGGGCGATCACCAGCGCCGTGCGCCCCTTCAACACCTCGTCCAGCGCTTGTTGGATCAGATACTCCGCCTCGGCGTCCACCGATGACGTCGCCTCGTCGAGGATCAGGATACGCGGGTCGGCCAGGATGGCCCGCGCCAACGCCAGGCGCTGCTTCTGGCCGCCGCTCAGCCGCACACCCCGCTCGCCAATCTCGGTGTCATATCCGTCCGGCAGATCCCGGATGAAATCGTGAGCGTAGGCAGCCTGGGCAGCAGCGATCATCTCCTCCTCGCTGGCATCCAGTTTCCCGTAACGGAGATTGTCCCGCACCGTCGTGTTGAACAAGAAAGTGTCCTGCAGCACGACAGCGATGTGCTGGCGCAGGGTCCGCACCTTTACCTCCCGCAGATCGTGACCATCGACCTGCACCTGACCGCGTTCCGGATCGTAGAACCGACAGAGAAGGTTGGCGATACTCGTCTTGCCGGCGCCGCTGGGGCCGACCAGGGCCACCATCTCGCCGGGAGCGATGTGGAAGCTGACGTCCTTGAGGACTTTGTCACCCTCACCGTAGCGGAAGTGGACTTGGTCAAAGACCACGTCGCCCTCGATCTCGTCGAGACAGATCGCCTCCAGACTGTCCTGGATCTCCGACGTCGTGTCCAGCAACTCGAAGATGCGCTCGCCAGCAGCGATGGCCTGCTGGAAGGTGTTGTCTACCTCCGTCAGCCGGCGCAGTGGTTCGTAGAAGGAGATGATGTAGGAGAGAAAGGCCACCAGCGTGCCTAGTGTCAGCTCTTCATTGACCACCATACGCGCGCCAAAGCCGAGCACCAGCGCTCCTCCCAGTGCCGAGACGAAGTGAAGGGCCGGAAAGAAGGTTGACCAGGTGCGAATGGCCTCCACCCGCTCCTGCAGGTAGTCCCTGCTCACCTCGCGGAAGTGTCGCAGCTCCTCCTCCTCGCGCTCAAAGGCCTGCACCACCCGAATGCCAGCGAGCTTATCCTGCAGCGTGGCGTTGATATCTCCCAGGCGATCTCGCACGCGTCGATAGATGGGACGCGCACGGTGATTGAAGATCCAGAGCCCCACAGCCATCAAGGGCAGCGGGACCAACATCACCAGCGCCAACCGCCAGTTGAGCGCCACCAGAACCGCCGATGCCCCCAAGAGCCGCAGCAGGTCCACCGCCGTGAGAGCCACACCATGGGTCACAAACTGCTCCAGGGCGTTGACGTCGTTGGTCACTCGGGACATGAGCTCGCCGGTGGAGGTCCCCTCGTAGAAGGCTAACGAGAGCTGCTGCAAATGCTCGTAAATACGCACGCGCAGGTCGAAGATAAAACGCTCCCCGATGGCATGACGCAGGTAGAGGTCGCCAAAAGCCACCAGCTGCGACAAAGCGTGGGTGACGATCAGGACACCGATCAGGAAGGCAAGGGATGAAAGATCGCCTGCGGCGATGACATGATCCACCACGCGCTTCTGCACCAGTGGAGGGAGCAACGCCAAGCCGGTACGCAGGAGAAGCAGCGCACTGACCCCCACCAAAACCTTCCAGTAGGGACGCACGTACGTCAACAATCGTTTCAGGACATCCAACGGTGTTTCTCTCCTTGTACTGAATGCGCACAACGTCACAGTCACAGATCGGTCCACCAGATCTGGCACACCAGCTATGGCATAGGCAAAGGCTCCTCGGCGGTGCGGCAGGGTTCATCGATCCCCATCTTCTCCGCCAGCACGTCAACGGTGTCCTCGGCCATCAACCGGAAGGTGGTCACCTTCCCGCCGGTGATAGTGATGAATCCGCCGACACCGTCGCGTTCCTCGTGATCCAACACGACGTGCGCCCGACTGACGTCGCGGCCCTCCTCTTCTTCAGTCAACTCGTCGGGAGGCTCGTAGAGGGGCCGCACGCCGGCGTAGCAGCGCTGGACGCCCATCTCCTCAATCACAGGAACCATCTCTTTCCCCTCCGACAGAAGAGTATCGACCTCCCACTCCCGATAGGAGAAATCGTCAGGATCCTCGACGGTGACGGAGGTCGTGCCCAGGACGATGGTCTTCCCTATGGGTACGATGATATCACCATCTCCTGGGTATCGACAACGGTTGATCGCGCGCCGGACGGGGCGGCTTTCCATAACGACCATCGCGCCCCTGTCCAGCACAATGGGGATCTCGACGCCGACCAGCCTGGCAACTCGATCTGTCCAGGGACCCGAGGCATTGATCACGTAATCGCCGCGAACCTCGTATGTCTCGCCGGTCTTCTGATCCTCCACCCTGACGCCGATGACCCGGTCATCGCTGCGCAGGATATCGGTGACTCTGGTGGAGAGGAAGACCTTCGAGCCGAGCGCCTTGGCAGCGTTCACGCTGCCGATGCAAAGTCCCCAGGCGTCGACACTGCCGTCGGGCACAGCTACAGCCGCTCGGACTTTGGGCGCCAACGCTGGCTCCTCTTTCAACACCTCCTCGCCGGAGAGCGCCTCCGTCGGAATGCCGCATGCTTCGCAGCTGTCCAGGAATCGGGGCAAGAATGCCTCATCCTCGTCGTCGAGCACGACGAAGAAGCCGCCGGTATCCTCGATAGCTTGCGGAGCGATCCGACGTAGGACACGGTTCTCCTGGATGCACTCCCTGGCGGCGGCTTGATCCTCAACCGCGTACCGTCCTCCGCTGTGGAGCAACCCATGGAAGTTGCCCGTCGTGCCTTGGGCGAGCTCGTCCCGCTCGAAAAGCGCCGCCTCCAACCCCCGCATAGCCAGGTCGCGCAAGACGCCACAACCGGTGATGCCTCCACCGATGACGATGACCTGTGTCTCCAGCCTCCGCACACTCGACCTCCTTCCGCTGGTCCTGGTCTGATCTCATGGGTCCAACCAGGTTCTCCGATGTCGTTTGCTCCAGAGAGGTGATCATCCCCTCGCTCCGACTTACTCCCGGATTATACCACATCTACCCAGTGGTGGCTTCCCACCCTCAATCATGGCTCTGATGCTGACTCAACATTGGAGCAGGTGCTGAAAATCGGGGATTGTCGGCCAACAGCGAGGGGTTCGACTCGATCCGACTCAAGATCCTTCTTTGCTGCACAACAGGAGGAGCAATGCCGGCCAAACCAAAGCACGGGGCCAGAGCCCCGTGCCTTAGTCATGCCACGATCACCGAGAGGGTCAGTCCTAGAAGTACGCCTGGTAGCCCGAGATATCCAATTCGTCTCGCATGGTCTGCAGCTGCCGACGCAGGTTGGGGTTAACGGGGATGCCCCGCTCGGGGATGATCTGTTCGTTCTCGTGCTCCTTCTCCCCGGCCACGTAGATCCGCTCTTCACCCGGCGCCTTCCGTGCCTCCTGCAGTGCCCGCATGATCCGCCCCGTGATGTGGCGGGAGAGCTCCAATGGAATGAAGTGCTCAATGTCGACGGCCAGGAAGAAATGGCCCAGCATATAGGGTCGGCGACTGCCATCCTCCTCAAACCCCAACAGGTCTTTCATAAACATCCCTCCACAGAGAGAAGCAGAGAGAATCTCGACCATGGCTGCTAGATCGTAGCCCTTATAGCCCGCGAAAGCCTCTCCAGCGCCTCCCAAGGGCAATAGCGCCGCCTGCGCTTCGCCGAAGTCCTCGAGAGCTTGATCGGGATCAGCGAGCGGCCTGCCCTCCGCATCGATCACCCATCCCTCGGGCATGGGCTTCTCGGCGCGGGAGAGCACCTCGACCTTGCCCCGTTGGATGATGGACGTGGCAGCGTCGAAGCAGAACGGGTGACCCAAGTCAGAAGGCGCAGCGAAGGCGATGGGATTCGTGCCGAGCATCGGCTCGGTGCTGAACGTGGGAGCAATGGCCGGCCGGGCATTGGTCACGGTCAGGCCCATCATCCCCTCCTCGGCAGCCATCAGGGGATAGTAGCCGGCGATGCCGAAGTGAGTGCCATTGCGCACCGTCACCGCGCCCACGCCGTACGCTTTGGCTTTCTGTATCGCCATCTGCATAGCGCGATGGGCGATCACGTGGCCCATGCCGTGGTGCCCGTCGATCAAGGCAGTGGTCTCCGTTTCCTTGACGACCTCCAGCTCCGTCTCGACCTGGTGTTGCCCACGCTGGATGCGGTCGTAGTAGTACTTGAGGCGCCCCACACCGTGCGATTCAATGCCCCGCAGATCGGCGGCAATCAGCACATCGGTGCATATGCGGGCATCGTCTTCGGGGACGCCAAGGCCCTGGAAGACATCCATCATAAAGCCCTCAATGACATTGACGGGAACGTACGTGATATCAGTCGTATCTTTCATATCTCGAATCCCTCCGTGAAACTGCCAATTGACACTGGCCCGAGAGCCCCACTGGAATGGCCCTCACCCCACCCAGTTAAAGGTTCGTGTAACCGCTTTCTTCCACCCCTTGTAAAGCTCTGCGCGCGTCTCGGCGTCCATCGTGGGTCGCCAAGTCTGAGAGACGTTCCAGTTCTCGCGCAGCGCCTCCAGATCATCCCAGAAACCGACGGCCAGCCCAGCAGCATAGGCCGCGCCCAGTGCGGTCGTCTCGGACACGACAGGGCGGATCACCGGTACGTCCAAGAGGTCGGCCTGAAACTGCATCAGTAGATCATTATGGGTCATGCCCCCATCGACCTTGAGTGCCTCCACCCGCACACCCGAGTCCTTCTCCATCGCCTCGATCACCTCGCGGGTCTGGTAGGCGGTCGCCTCCAGGGCAGCGCGGCAGATGTGGTACTTGTTGATGTAGCGCGTCATGCCCACGATCGCCCCGCGAGCGTCGCTGCGCCAGTACGGGGCGAAGAGCCCGGAGAAGGCAGGGACAAAGTAGATGCCACCGCTGTCCTCCACCTCCCCGGCGAAGTCCTCGACGTGGTGCGAGAAATCAAACAGATCCATATTGTCGCGCAGCCACTGCACCAGCGCGCCCGTGATGGCGATGGAGCCCTCCAGGCAGTAGATCGCCGGCTCATTGCCCATCTTGTAACCCACCGTAGTCAGCAGGCCGCTTTCACTGACCACAGGCTCCGTACCCGTGTTGAGCAGCATGAAGCAACCGGTGCCATAGGTGTTCTTCGCCTCGCCGGCGCTGTAGCAGGTCTGCCCAACGAGCGCTGCCTGCTGGTCGCCCAGCGCGCCGCAGACCGGAACCCTCGCCCCCAGAGGTCCATTCTCGGGCGTGTGGCCGTAGATCTCGGGATCGCTGGAGGGACGAATCTCCGGGAGCATCTGCCTGGGAATACCCATGATCTCAAGCATCTCATCGTCCCAGTCCAGCGCCTCCAGGTTCATCAGCATGGTACGGCTTGCATTGGTGACGTCGGTGACGTGGGCGCCTCCGTCAGGTCCGCCGGTCATGTTCCAGATCTCCCAGGTGTCGATGTTGCCGAAGATGGCGTCGCCGTGCTCGGCAGCTGCTCGCAGGCCATCGACGTTGTCAAGTAGCCACTTGATCTTGGGGCCGGAGAAGTAGGTCGCCAGCGGGAGGCCGACCTTGGGGCGGAAGCGATTCTGACCGCCGTCTTCGGCCAGCTGATTGCAGATCTTGTCGGTGCGGGTATCCTGCCAGACGACGGCGTTGTAGTAGGGCCTACCGGTGTTCTTGTCCCAGACGACGGTCGTCTCGCGCTGGTTGGTGACGCCGATAGCGGCGATCTCCTCAGCCTGGACACCTGTAGCCTGGAGCGCTCCCCTCATGAGCTCTTGGGTGCGCGCCCAGATCTCCAGCGGATCGTGCTCGACCCACCCTGGTTCGGGGTAGATCTGCTCGTGCTCCAACTGATGTGCGCCGACCACGTCGCCGTCGTGGCTGAAGATCATGAAGCGCGTGCTGGTTGTGCCTTGATCGACCGCTGCTACGTATCTGTTCTCTATCATCATAACGTTCCCCTGAGTTCTATGCGATCTCGAATCCAAAGCGCCGGGCAGTAGCGACAATGCCCCCACAAGAAGCGATGGTCAGAACAATCGTGTGAGCAGGTCTCAGCAGCCACAATAACCGGGCGGTTGACCATCGGACAGGCCCAACATGCAGCCCACCGATCAAGCGTCCTGAGCCAGTCAATAGAGCATCATGATCCAGTTGAGGGCTGCAAGCCTTAGAAAACTCCATGCTTCGACGAGCTTCTTTGCTGAATCCGTGATCTCGTGCTGGACCTAAGGATGACTCTGAGTGAGCGCTCAAGACGACTTTCTGTTGGATTCCTAGCACCTGGATGATCGTCTCAACATGCTATACGGGCTTTAAAGGGTCCTTTGATTGGCTAGCGGTTAAGCATGCCAGATCGCTTCTGAAAGGTAGTATATCTAATCGGCTCTCATTGTCAAAGATCACAGTGGGGTGAGCGTTAGCTGTGCCAGGACAACAATGCGGCCATCACAGGAAACCAACGAACCTCGGTGAGCAACTGATTGCGTTCCCCGCTCAACTGCGGGAGTCACACCATACGACATCGGCGCC
>CAYQZG010000004.1:12487-48299 GCA_964421785.1 uncultured Anaerolineales bacterium | reverse complement strand
AACTGATTGCGTTCCCCGCTCAACTGCGGGAGTCACACCATACGACATCGGCGCCCTCACTCACAAGGGTCACAACGCACCCGCCGAAGCCAGCACCTGTCATACGAGTGCCATGGCATCCGACCCCTCGCCAGGCGCACGCGACCATTGCGTCCAACTCGTCGCTGGACACCTCGAAATCATCGCGCAAGCTGGCGTGGCTGGCATTCATCAGCCGGCCGAGCGCATCGGCGTCGCCTTCACGCATCACCGCGGCAGCTCGAAGCGTGCGAGCGTTCTCGGTGACAACGTGTCGAGCACGGCGGCGTGTCACGTCGTCCAGCGCTTGCGCCCGGGCCTGAAACTGCTCGACGCTCACGTCCCTCAGAGCGGACACCCCGAAGTAGGCGGCCGCGGCCTCGCATTGTGCGCGGCGCTCGTTGTATGCGGAATCGACGAGGCCCCGGCGGGTGCCCGTATCGAGCACCACGGCGACCGTGGCCGGCGGCAGGGGCACGGCTTCCGTCTCCAGCGAGCGGCAATCGATGAGCAAAGCGTGGTCTGCCTCACCCGCCGCCGAGACCAGCTGATCCATGATGCCGCACTGCATGCCGACCCACGCGTTCTCCGCCCGCTGGCACAGACGCGCCATCTCCTTAGGTTCCCATGGCAGGTCTGAGACGGCCGCGAAGGCCCGAGCGGTGGCCAACTCCAGCGCCGCGGAAGAGGAGAGACCCGCCCCTCGGGGCACATCTCCCCTCAATACGCCCTCCCAGCCGCGCAAAGCGTACCCTGCCCCCTGCAGCGACCAAGCGACCCCTTTGACATACTCAACCCAGCCAGCGTCGGTGTTCTCAAGTCCGCTGAGGGCGAACCTCGCGGCCTCATCGAAGTCCAGGGCGTGGACGTGGACCTCACCGTCGTCGCGGGGTCGCAGCATGATCCAGATGGCGCGATCGATAGCCATGGGCAGCACGAAGCCGTCGTTGTAGTCGGTGTGCCCGCCGATCAGATTGAGCCGCCCTGGCGCGCGGACCCCGGCGGCCGGCGGTACACCAAAGCGGCGTTTGAACGCTTGCACTAAGCTCTTCTGAAGCGATATCACTATACTCTATGCCTCCCTCGGGCACGTTTGATCGTGGGCCATCGTGCCACGGTGCTCCGTGACGGCAGATCCGCCGAGCCCTAGACCAGACTAGATGAGAGGCGACTCACTGCGGACCGGCCACGCTGACGGGCCATGTCCCGCATATCGAGGCCTTCTGCTGTCCAGGTCACGCCGCTGCTTTGTAGTGCATCTCCGGAAGGGTCCGCAGGCGCTCGGCCGCTCGTTCGGCCGTGAGATCCCGTTGGGCTTCGGACAACATCTCGTACCCCACCATGAACTTCTTGACGGTGGCAGAGCGCAGGAGGGGCGGGTAGACGTGGGCGTGCAACTGCCAGTGGTCGACATCCTCAGCGTTATCGTCAGGCCCGGCGGAGGGGGAAAACGGTGCGCCGTGCCAACCCATCGAATAGGGGAACGACGTCCCGAAGAGATTGTCGTACTTGATCAGCAAGCACTTGAGGATAACTGCCAGTGCATCGCGCTCGAGGTCGTCTAGATCGGGAAGACGCAGCACGTGACGTCGCGGCAGGAGCAGCGTCTCAAACGGCCAAACCGCCCAATAGGGAACAACCGCCAGCCAGGGCTCATCCGCCTTCGCCTCTCTTGAAACCAGCATCATCGGCCTATTCGACGATCCAGCGTCGTTCTACGAACCAGACCACGTGCAGGCGCAGCTGATCTGGTTCCACCAAGGGTTCGTGAGATATCGGTTCCCGAACCGACTGCCGCCACAGGTAACTCTAGACAGCGTTCGGCTCAGCCTCGAGCTCTGCTCCGAGGCCCCGCTCCACCATGATGACTGGCCATCCGACATCACGGTCTGGATCAACGACGTTGAAATCGGAACATGGACCAGCCCGGCCGATTTTGGTGGGCAGCGCGGTAAGATAACACCAGATTGGTGGGAGAGCCGCAACTCGCAGTACGGGCTGCTGAAGGTGTGGCAAGTGAACGAAGAGGGCGGCTTTGTCGATGGATTGAGGGTCTCCTCTGTCTGTCTGGAGGACCTGCATCTAGCGGATCAGGCTACCATCTCTGTGGGGATTGGTGTCAAGGAGGATGCCGAGAACGTAGGCGGCGTGAATATCTTTGGACGCCACTTCGGCAACTACGCGCAGGACGTTGTCTTGCGCCTGCGTTATCATCAGCGCGAGCGAGAGTAAAAGGCCCTGTCTCAGCTTCACCGAGCAATCCGAAGGGATGAGACTGGACAGCAGGCGGATTCGCGACAGGCAGGCCGCGAGAGTCACGTAGACCGGTGAAGCTGTGCAACGAGCGTTGGGGGCAGTAGTCAGGATTCGCAGGTGGAGGTTAGGACAGCCGCCTGGTCGGCCCCTATCGGAGCGTGATGTCTCCAACCTGGTCCTGCCGCTCCTTCCAACAGCAAGTCGACCAAGCCATCAATCAGTTCAGACAGAGGAGCGGGTCGGTGACCTTGGTGCCACAATGCCAGGCGCTGGAAGAAGAGCGAGCGGATCACACCGGCCAGATAGAGCGGATCTAGCTCCTGACGAATCTCACCGACCGCCTGGGCCTGCCGCACTTGCTCCACAAGTAGATCCCGCAGCGCGTGACCGGGGCCAACCTCCCGGCGATGCATGATCGCCGCAAAGAGCTGGTGAGCGAGTTGCTTCTCACAGAGCGGATCCTCAGCCACAAGACGCAGCGCCAACTTGATGCGCGCAGTCGGGCTGGCAGGAGCACCTTGTTCCGGCATCAGCGCTGCCTCTAGCTGTTTCAATCGGCTTGCCGCGATAGCTGGAAGAATTGCCTCCTTTGTATCGAAGTAGTTGAAAAACGTCCCTTTGGCGACATCCGCCGCGTCAGTGATATCCTTGACGGTCGTAGCGTCATAGCCGCGTTTACTGAATAGCCGCAGTGCCGCCTCCATCAGGCTATGACGTGTCTCTCGCTTCTTCCGCTCGCGCCGTGAAAGCTGCTTATCGATGTCCATAATTATGACCAGAGAACAAAAATGACCCTGGTCATATTATAGGCTGCAAGAGCTGATTGTCAACTTCCCGTGTTCTTTCACCTAATCCGTTCTAGAGCCCACTCAGCGTGCTCCGCAACCAAGGGCTCTTCGAAGCGCACACACTCCAGCGCTGGAATAGCAGCGGGCGCACCGAGATTCCCCAGGACCACTGCTGCATTGCGCAGGAGACCCGCACGTCGAGGCCGCCACAGCGGCGTGTTCCGAAAGCGGGCACGGAAAGCGCACTCATCGAGATCCAGCAGCTCGATCAAGTCAAGCGTCGGACGCATGGGCTCGAGAATCGACGTGTCCGCCGGAGACGCGAAGCGCTCATTCCACGGGCAGACTTCCTGACAGACATCGCAGCCAAAGACCCAGTCGCCCATAAGCGGACGATACGTCTCAGGAATAGCGCCCCGATGCTCGATAGTCAAGTAGGAGATACACCGCCGGGCATCCAGGACGCGTGGCGCGACCAGAGCGCCCGTCGGACAAGCGTCAACGCAGGCGGTACAGCTGCCACAGCGATCCTCGGCGAAGGGTGCGTCAGGCTCCAACGCTAGATCTAGGAGCAACTCGCCCAGGAAGACGTAGGAGCCTAGCGTGGGATGGATCAGATTGGTGTTCTTGCCGAACCAGCCCAAGCCTGCTCTTTGGGCCAGCTCTCGCTCCATCAGGGGACCGAAGTCAACGTAGGCACGATGAACAACTGGCCTACCCGCCTGCGCTGCAATCCGGTCGGCGAGTTGATGCAGCATCCTCATCATCACGTCGTGGTAATCCGCACCCCACGCATATCGAGATACCCGCCCCTTGCACCCTGACGTGGGCAGGAAGTCACCGGGGTAGTAGTTCATCCCTACCACCACGATAGAACGGACTTCCGGCATGACAACATGAGGATCGGTGCGCTTCCTGATCGCGTCGGGGCGTGACAGATAGCCCATCGTGGCATGGTAGCCTCGTGCTAACCAGTGACGATAGCGTGTCGCGTGAGCACTGAGACGTGGTTCAGCTATGCCCACCAAATTGAAGCCCAATCGCCGAGCTTCTCTCTTAACCTCATATGTCAGATCCTTCATCGCACCCAAACTATAGCTGAGAGAATGGACAATGTCAAAAGCGTGCCAGAACCGGGTCTTATCGTTCTCGAGCGGAATCTTACGAAGGCTTCACAATAGATCCCTCATGCAATCGAAACACGATATGTAGCGGTCGCCCAATGCCGTTTGACACCCGGACCTTCGCAAGGTTGGCAAGAATGATAAAGTCCTGTTCGGAGACTGTCCTCTACTTGCGCGCTACCCTGGGCCGTGTTATAATCTATCTCGCATAGGCGAAGCGTTAGAAGTGGGCAACCCCCACTTTTTTTTGTAGCAGAGTGGTGTTGATCTGTCCGTCGGGCAAGGAGCTCCCGACGTTTGGGTGTGAGAAAAGCAGCCGTTTCAGCCTGGCCCGGAACCAGGATGGGATGCTCGGGTGGCAGGAGAAAAGTATGAAGTCGGAATTCTTATTGGCGTTTAACGAAATATGTAGTGACCGTGGCCTTTCGAGGGCGGTCGTTCTCGACGCTGTGGAGAATGCATTGATCTCCGCTTACCGTCGCAACATAGATGCCAATACAGTGGAGAACGTCTCGGCCAAGATCGATCCGAGCAGCGGAGAGGCGAGGATCTTCGTTGAAAAAGAGGTTGTTAAAGAAGTCAGCGACCCCAGCTGGGAAATCACACTGCCAGAAGCACGGAGGATCGACTCAGGTGCTGAGCTTGGAGAACTGATCACGGTCGAAGATACGCCTGATAACTTTGGCCGTATCGCGGCTCAGACCGCCAAACAGGTTATTCTACAACGCATCCGAGAGGCTGAGCGAGACGCGCAGTACGAGCATTACGTCGAGCAGGAAGGTGAGATCGTTCACGGCACCGTCCAGAGCGTCCGGTCGAACGTGGTCCTCGTGAACCTGGGTGGTGCTGAGGCTATCCTGCCGCGCAGTCAACAGGTGCCCGGTGAGAGATATCACATTCATCAGCGCTTACGGGCGTACGTGCTTGAGGTTCGCAATACGAATCGAGGACCGAAGATTGTGCTTTCACGCAGCCATCAGAAGATGCTACGCAGGCTGCTGGAGCTTGAGGTTCCCGAGATTTTCAACGGCACGGTCGAGATCAAGGCCATCGCCCGGGAGGCAGGCTCGCGGTCAAAGGTAGCAGTGGCAGCCCGGCAGCCCGGTGTCGACCCGGTAGGCGCCTGTGTCGGCATGCGCGGAGTGCGCATCAAGTCCATCGTCAATGAGCTCGGTGGCGAGAAGATCGACGTCATAGAATGGAGTCCGGACACCGCAACGTTTATCGCTAAGGCCCTAAGCCCGGCCAAGGTATTAAGCGTGCAATTGGACGAGGATCCAGATGGGCGAAAATCCGCCAGCGTCGTCGTTCCCGATGACCAGCTTTCTTTGGCCATTGGCCGAGCGGGACAGAATGCACGCCTGGCGGCCAAGCTGAGTGATCACCGCATCGACATCCAAGGAGTTACTGAAGCCGCGACATGGGCCTTGCAGCGGGTTAACGAAGACGCTGAGGTCTTACTCAATCTCGGACACGCGGCGGAGTTGCTGCCCTCGGTCGCCAATATACTACAGCGACATGAGGAAGAGGACTTGCCGTACTCGAGTGAAGAGCTGCTCAAGATGCGGCGCGTGATTGAGTCTGTTCGCAAGCATTACGTCTCGCGGCGCAAAGCCGACCGTGAGCGGCGTGAAGCCGAAGAAGAGGCCCGCCTCAAAGCGTTTGAGCAGGCGCGCGAGGTCATACCCGAAAGAGCTTACCAGACCTCTATCGAGGATATGGAACTCAGCACGCGCACTATCGGTCGCTTGGAGGACGTCAGCCTGGCTACTGCAGGTAAGATAATGGAGCGTTTGATCGCCGAGGGCGACGAAGGATTGTTGTCGCTGGACGGCATTGGTCCCAAGACACTGGACAGGGTCAAGGAGAAGATCACAGAGCTAGCGCTGCTTGAGGAAGAACCCGTTCCTGTCGAAGAGGAGGCTGCTGCTGAGGAAGTGGTCGTCGCTGCAGAGGACATTGAGGCAGAGACAGAGATAGAGACTGAGCCCGTGCCAGAGGTTGTGGAGGAATCTGAAGCCCCCGCTGTTGAGGAAGCTGCACAGATAGAGGAAGTCGAAGCCGAGAAGGAGGAAGAGGTATCTCCTGAGGACGAGGCTGAGCGTCGAGCGAAGATGCTTGAGAGAGCTATGAAGGGGCGCGGCGCAGAGGTTGAAGAGGAGGCCCCAGAGCCTGACGCGGAGGAGATCTCGGAAGAAGAAGCCCTTGAAGAAGAGGACCTCGAAGAAGCAGATGAGGATGAGGAGCTAGATTACTTCTTCGAAGATGGAGAACCAATCGACCGTGAGGAGAGACTCAAGCGCGAGCGGAGACGCCGGGTACAGCTTGTCTACGACGAAGAGACAGGAGAGCTAATACCTCGTCGCCGACGGAAGCGAGAGGAAGACAGCGAGGATTGGAGGACATTCGTAGATTTCTAGGGAGACAACGAACAAGGTGGGGAATCGCGTTGTGCCAGGTAATGTTGTCCCCTGAAGCTAAGCGCTCTTCAACCTTGACTGATCTACGAAAACCCTATGAAGAAGGGCAAAGCGGCACGATCTCGGAAGCGAAAGCATATCCCGCAGCGGACGTGTGTGGCCTGTCGCACCGTGCGCCCCAAGCGGGAACTGGTGCGCGTCGTGCGAACCCCCGAGGGCAGTGTAGCTGTGGATGAGACAGGTAAGCAAAATGGCCGCGGCGCCTATCTCTGTCCGACACGCGCTTGCTGGGAGACGGCCCTGTCAGAGGGGCTGCTGAACCGAGCGCTCCGCACAAACTTGACGGAAGAAATGAAGGCCCGACTTGGAGAGTATGCGGCCGATCTCTGAGGGATACCAGAGCTGTTTCTGATGAGAGGCCGACGCTTTGACGAACGGCACCTTGAGTAAAGGGAGTAGGTAGAGATGAGCGAAGAAGTGTTGGTGAGAGAAGAAGGCGTCGTTGAAATCCCAGACTTCCTGACGGTGCGCCGGCTGGCTCAATTGCTTGACGTCAGCCCAATTGACGTGATCAAGGAATTGATGAGCGCTGGTGTGATGGCAAACATCAACCAGGAGATCGATTACGAGACTGCGGCCATTGTGGCCCAAGAGATGGGCTTTGAGCCCGTCGAGGAGGCCGAAGCCGCCGCCGAGGAAGTCGTTGAGGAGGGGCCAACCCCTCTATGGGAACGTTTCTACGCTGGCGAGAAACCGGAGGATCTCCAGCCCCGTCCCCCTGTGGTCACTACCTTGGGGCATGTCGATCACGGCAAGACCTCATTGCTGGATGCCATCCGGCAAGCCGATGTGGCAGGCGGCGAGGCTGGTGGGATCACGCAGCACATTGGCGCCTACCAGGTTGATCACGAGGGACAGACCATCACCTTCATCGACACGCCCGGTCATGAGGCCTTCACCGAGATGCGGGCACGAGGAGCTCATACCACCGATATCGCTATATTGGTCGTGGCTGCCGATGACGGCGTGATGCCGCAGACAATTGAAGCCATCAACCATGCGCGAGCTGCCCGGGTCCCCATCGTCGTAGCGCTGAACAAGATGGATCTTGCCACTGCCCAGCCAGAGAAGACGAAGCAGGAGCTGTCCGATCAAGACCTCGTACCGGACGATTGGGGAGGAGATACACTCTGCATCCCCGTGTCGGCCAAGGAGAGGACCGGCTTGGGAGACCTCCTGGACGCCATCCTGCTTGTGGCGGAGGTCTCGGATCAGATCAAGGCCAACCCCGACCGACTGGCTATGGGATCTGTGTTGGAGGGACGCCTGGATCGAACGCGAGGCGCGACAGCCACGGTCTTGGTGCAAAACGGGACGCTACACGTAGGCGATGACATCGTGACAGGCCTGACCTGCGGCCGCGTGCGTCAGATGTTCGACGAATACGGCAATCCGGTCGCGGAGGCTGGGCCCTCGACTCCGGTTCTCATTCTCGGGCTATCGGATGTACCTGATGCAGGCGAGGTCTTCGAAGTCGTGCCGGAGGCCTGTATCGCGCGCGACATCGTTTCCGAGCGCGAGGATGAGCTCGAAGCTCAAGCACCGGGACCGATCAGAACGTTCACTCTGGATGACTTCGCTTCTCGCATCAAGGCTGGAAAGGCCAAGGAGCTCAACCTCATCGTCAAGACGGACGCCCAAGGTTGTATCGACCCGATCGTCAGCTCTTTGGAGCAATTGGGCGACGAGGAATTGAAGGTCAACATCCTCCACGCGGCAGCTGGCGGTATCGGCAAGTCTGACGTCAACCTGGCTATCGCCTCACAGGCAATCATCATTGGCTTCAACGTGAGACCGGACCCGGCGGCGCGACGTATGGCGGAGACCGAGGGCGTTGACATACGAACGTACGACATTATCTACAAGCTCATAGATGAGGTTGACCAGGCACTCAAGGGCTTGCTCGAACCGACCTACGTCAAAGTTCTCGTCGGAGAGGCAGTGGTGCGAGATACTTTCAGCATTCCCGACACCGGTACGGTAGCAGGTTGCTATATTCGCAAAGGAGAGGCGAGGCGAAACGCAAGAGCTCGCGTCATCCGAGACGGCGGCACATTGCACGACGGTCCCGTATCCTCGCTCAAGCGATTCGCGGAGGATGTCCGAGAGGTCCGGAAGGGCTATGAGTGCGGTGTGGGGCTGGCTGGGTTCGACAACTTCCATGTCGGTGATGTGATCCAGTTCTATGAAGAGCGGGAGAAACCACCTGGGTAGAGTCGGGCTGGCGTGAGTAGCACATCGCCTCTGAGGAACAATAGATGTCTAAGCCCCATCCCGGGGCGACAAGTGCGGCAATAGGTGCTCTGAGCCCCGTCTCGGGGCGATAAGGGCCTAACCCGTAGACTCGGCTCAACTCGATCATCATAGGCAAAGAAACCGATGGGTAAAAGATACCAACGTCGTGTGTCAGAGCTCATCCATATCCGCCTGTCCAATCTTCTGGAGAGGAAAATCAAGGACCCACGTCTACACCTGGTCACCATCACCGATGTAGAGGTTTCCCCCGATGCATCACGCGCTGACGTCTACTTCAGTGCACCCGGCGGCGACCAATCGCTTGAGGAGGTCCAGGAAGGCCTAGATAGCGCAGCCGGCTGGCTCCGTCGCGAACTAGGTCAGCATCTGCGTCTGCGCCACACGCCAGAATTGATCTTCCACTACGATCGCTCAGTGGAGCGAGGCGAACGAATCTCCAGCATTCTCGACGAGTTGGGCCTTGGTGACGAAGAGAGCGACACTGCAGCGGGCTAGCGGGCTTATTCGCGGAGCTCATCGGCCCCTTCTGGTATGTCACGTTGCTCCCGATGGTGACGCGCTCGGCAGCCTGACCGGGTTAAATCGCGCATTGCAGCAATTAGACCTGTCGCCGATCGCAGCCTGTTCAGACGCCGTTCCCTTCAGCTTCGACTACGTCCCCGGAGTCGAAGCGATTGTACAGGATGTCACTGACCCGTTTGATCTGGTCATCGCTCTCGACTGTTCGGATCTGCGCCGGCTGGGCAGCTTTCCTGAGCTGCCGCACTTCAATCAACATCCATTGATCAACGTCGATCATCACATCACCAACGTTGGCTTTGGTGACGTGAACGTGGTCGATCCCGAGGCGTCCTCAACTGCCGAGGTGCTCCTACGCCTCTTGGACCATCTGGAGGTTAGGCTCGATGAGACACTGGCTACCAGCTTACTGATCGGCATTGTCACCGACACACGTGGGTTTCGCACGAGCAATGTGACGCCGCGCGTCGTAGAGGCAGCACTGCGATTGATGGAGGCAGGCGCCTCACTTCCATACATCAGCCAGCATGGTCTCGACCGTCGCCCGATAGGAGTAGCGCGCTTATGGGGAGCTGCCCTCTCCTGTCTTCGCTTCGAGGACGGCATCATCTGGACCAGCATACCGCTGGTTATGCAGCGCGAGACCGGCTACCAGGGCAGCGGTGACGCTGGGTTGGCCAGTTTTCTCGTCAGCGCTGATGAAGCCGATGTCTCCGTGGTCTTTGTTGAGCAGGAAGATGGCAGCGTAAGTGTAGGGATGCGAGCTGTCCCTGGCTTCAACGTGGCGCAGCTCGCTCTCCAGTTCGGGGGTGGAGGGCACGCACTTGCTGCTGGTTTCGGCATCGCGGGGCCACTCGAGGAGGCCCAGCAGCACGTCTTGGAGGCACTGCAACCCGATATAGCCCACCAGCGAGCCAGTCGTGCCTACGGCATCCTCTCAAAGGATAAGCGAAACGATACCCGCCCCAAGAGAGATAGACGAAGCGGCACCCCTTGAAGAAAGACAAGCCAAGCGGCATCCTTAGCATCGATAAACCTCTCGGGCAAACCTCCCACGATGTGGTGGAGCGTGTCCGTGCATTGACCGACGTGCGCCGCGTTGGACACACGGGGACACTGGATCCACTGGCGACCGGCGTGCTCGTCATCTGTGTGGGCCGTACAGCAACGCGCGTCGCCGAGTACCTGATGGAAGAGCCAAAGACCTATCGCACGGATCTCCGGCTGGGCGTCGTCACCAGCACGTTCGACAGCGAGGGAGAGATCCTATCCAAATCACCGGTTGAAGTCGACCGTAATCAGGTCGAGGAAGCCCTCGCGCAGTTTCGAGGTGTCATTGAACAGATCCCCCCGATGTACTCGGCGGTCAAGCATCACGGCAAGCCTCTCTATCGCCTGGCTCGCCGGGGTATTGAGGTGGATCGCGAGCCCCGGCGCGTCGAGATACACCGTCTCAATCTGGTCGCCTGGGAGTCGCTCGGTCGCCAGGCGAAGTGTACCCTGGAGATTGAGTGCTCGCCCGGCACGTACGTGCGCGTGTTGGTCCATGACCTCGGTCAGAAGCTAGGATGCGGCGCCTACGTGACCAGCCTGACCCGCCTCGCCAGCGGAAGCTTCCAATTGGAGGACGCTGTCACGCTAGACCATCTCGCCCAAGCAGCCGCAGAGGGCCATTGGCCTGAGTTGCTAGTCCCCGTCGATCAAGCACTTGCCGGTCGATTCCCGGCCCTCCACCTGGATGGTCGTGAGGCACGACAGTTCTGCTCTGGACAGTCGATTGACGATGAAGGCAAGAGCCGGCATACAGAGCTAGCTCGCGTCTACGGACCTCAGGGCAGATTCCTTGCTCTTGCCGCTTATGACGCCCAGGAGAATGCCTGGCGTCCCAAGAAGGTCTTCGTCACCCCCTACCCTGATCCACACTCACCCTCTACCCTGGGTGGCGATTGAAACAGTACCATGCGCGTCGTTCATCGGTTGCGAGAAGCCAATCCTGATCCACACGCCTCCAGCACACGTTCCTACGTGACCATTGGGGTATTCGATGGCCTCCACTTGGGCCACCAACGGATCATTGAAGGAATGGTGGAGAAAGCTCACGCTGGCGGACACGTAGCCATTGCTATCACCTTCGACCCTCATCCGGCGGCTCTGCTCAGTGATCGTGAGCCGCTTCTGCTAACCACAGTGGGAGAGCGCCTCGATCTGATGGCAGCAATGGCGCTGGACACTGTCGTTGTCTTCCCTTTTACGGAGGAGATCGTACAGACCTCGGCCAGCGATTTTGTGAACGACCTGATACGTCATCTGAACCTGGCTGAGATTCAAGTAGGTCCCGATTTCACGCTCGGGCACGACCGGCGGGGGGACATCGCCTATCTTAGAAGCTTGGGGGCGCAGCTAGACTTTCGGGTCCGTGTTGTCGAGCCGGTGGAGTGGCAGGGCAGTGTCGTTCACAGCAGTCGCATACGTCATGCCCTACAGCGCGGCGACATCGACGAGGCAAATGGCTGCCTGGGCCGCCCCTACCGGCTTTCTGGGGTCGTCATACACGGGCGCGGGCTGGGACAGGACATTGGGGTGCCGACGGCAAATATCTCTCCTCCGCCGAATCGTCTCATCCCTGCCGGCGGAGTCTATGCCTGCCGGGCACACACCGAGCGCTGGGGGAGCTATGCAGCGGCTGTCAACGTGGGGACTCGGCCGACATTCACTGCGCAATCCAGCCTACATTGTGCTCCGAGCCCCGTCCCGGGGCGAAAGGCGCAGGGACTTACTGTCGAGGCACACCTGCTCGATTTCACCCGCGATCTGTACGACCAAGTGTTGACGGTCGACTTCATCACCCGCCTGCGAGACGAGCATGCCTACCCAACCTTGAACGCATTGGTAGCACAAATGGAAGAGGATATCACCCAGACGCGAGCTCTTCTGAACGAGTAGGAAGCCCAGTCTCGGGGCGACTAGGCGGTGATCGCCCGTGCTCTTAGCCCCAAGCCTTCGCATCACCGCTGCTAGAGCCCGTCGATCTCGAATGAGTAACCCAACACCTCCAACAGCACAGTTGAAGCATTGGGCCTCTGATACTGCAGTTCAATCACCTGCAACTGCCCTGGCTGGATCGTCCATGGCAGTGACGGTGCTTCCATGACCAACTCGCTCATGCCCACGCTGGAGGAGAGGGTGACGTCGGCGCGCTCCACAACGAGCGGTTGCGTACCTTCATTCTGCACTTCTCCCTCAATGATCAGCAGGTCTCCATCGTCGCTCAAGAAGGCATCGATGATCGTCACCTCGGACTGTACAGCGACAGCGTCCTCGTCTGTTCCGCCCTCATAAGGAATACTCACCCTGACCTCTTCGGACCCGGGGCGAAGTGAGAAGATCCAGGTTAGCTCTCCCGCGGGCAGAGGGTATGGCACCAGGAAGCCCGCCGAGCCCTGTGTCGACGCACCAGGCTGGATCGCCCCACTGAGAGGTCCAAACTCTCCAGCCTCGCTGGCCTGGGGAGAGACCAAGTAGGTGTTCCCTATGCTGTCTCGCAATTTCATCGAGATCGCGTCGGTCGCCAGAACCGCTTCCCCAACATTCTCAACAGAGAACTCCGTTAGGTAGTACGCCGTATCCTGCGAGAGATCGTTGCTATGCTCAACATAACCCCTATTCATCGTCACGCGTGCCTGATCCACTTGTACGGGTTGGCCGGGCTGGGTCGAGGCTTCGGGTGGAGGTGTCTCCACCGACTCGGCCTCCGCCGCGTAATCGGCCGTAGCGATCTCCCATGTGTCGCTCTTGGGCAACACCAACGTCAACCTAGGCTTCTGCTGAGACAGAGCGAAGTCGGCCCCAGGGGTCGCTTCCTGTCGTTCGACAAAGCGAAAGAGCAAAACAGCGCCGCTGGTCAGTTGAAGCTCGATCTCGTCACCGGGTGAGAGGTTTCTCACTAACTCCTCGTTCTCTGTCGTGGGCTCCAGGCCGATGACGTAATTAACAACTGTGCCGCAGACCCACACCGCCTTGCCTGACCGATCGGGAGGATAGATCCAGGCATCGCTTTCCGGGACGATGGGCTCCACGGCGTATGCAGTGCTTCTTGCCGTAAGTGAGACAGGGAGGGCCACACTCATTTCCACGTCACCGCTGCTGATAATCGTCTCGCAGCTAGGTTCAGGGACAGGCGAAGCAAAAGCTGTCGCCGTTGCCTCTATCATCTCGGTAGGTGTAGGGGTAAAGGTAGGGGTCTCTGCACTGGGCTCTCCTGCTCCTCTCAATCCCAGGTAAACGAGTATCGCCACTGCAACAAACAGCAGAATGGCACCGCTGACGATGGAGAGAATCAATAGCTGGCGACGGTCCGGCGGTCCAAATTGGGGCTTCTTGAACCGCCTTTGGTCTGTTGTCGACGCAGGGTTGTTCATAGATTACGGAGTCCCTCCCAGAAGTGAACGAGGTGGCACGCGGACTTGGATGCTGGCCTCCGCACCCGTAACCAGATGGCTGAAGCCAAGGAATGGAATGGTGATGCGCACAGGGCCTTGTGCTGAGACGGTGAAATCCAAGCTGCCTTGTGCATCTGTATAACCCTGAGCCAGCAATTCATCGGTAGCGACATCGTAGGCTTGCGCCGAGATACCCGTGATGCCTTCACCGGCACCAATTTGACCATCGTCATTAGCATCGTAGTAGACCAGGAGGCTGACAGGCACGAACCGAGGAGCGGGCGTCGCAGGAGGCGTCGGCGTGGTCACAGGCCGTATGGACAGCGCTTGGGTCCCCGGCGTGACTGTGGGAGGAGGTGACTCAGCCCTCGTCGGCGTCGCCGTCGGTGTCTCCTCCGGAGCGCCTGACGTAGCCGTCGGCTGAGGTGTACTGGTGGCCACAAAAGACTCGGTGCTCTTCTCACAGCGCAGGTCGTAATAGCTATCGTAGATATCAGGCGGCGTGCGGTCGCCCGTGCCGACCAGCACATATAACCAACCATCATAGGTGGCGTAGTAGTTGAGGGCGCTGTTGTAGTTCCCCTCCTCAACATCGTCATTCCCCGCGATGGCGTGATCCCAGGAAGGCCCGCTGAAGATGATCATGTTGGGGTCCACACCCGGTGCCAGTTCCGATGTCTCGCACCTGAAATGCAGGCCTGACTTGACCCAGATCTTGTAGAAATCGTTATCCGGTCCCTCACCCAGCACAGGCAGGAAATCGAAGGTTTGGGTTTCGTTCACCGGAATGACGCAGGCATGCTCAAAGTCGAGGTTGGGCTCGCAGTCGTCGGCTTCCGCGCGGGGCGTCGCGCCGGGCGTAGGGGAAGGACCAGGGGTCTCCGTGGCCGGGGCGGTGATCTCGTCCAGCGTCAGATTGTAGCCTCCAACCGAATCGACGTTGTTCTGGACCACAATGTAGTAATAGCCATCGTAGTCCGCTTGCCAAGAAGCCTGGGATGCCAGTCCACCGGCCCCGTCGTCGTCCCTCCCGACTCTGGTCTGGTCTGCGTCGTAGATCTCCACAAGGGTGTCAACTAGGTTCAGATCGCTGGTCGTAGCTTGATACCAGCGATCCTCCTTGGCGTAAAACCGGAAATAGTCGTCGTCGTCTTCATTATGGAAGGTCAGCTCCAGAAGAATCGGCACCTGGATAGGCAGCGTGGGGCCCTCCCCGTCAGCCTCTGCAAACGTGTCGTTGGGCTCATAGTCATCCTCGTCAACGGGCTCTGGGGTCGCGGTATCGGCCGGGGTCTCGCTCGGTGTCGGGGTTGCAGCAATCACGTTGACACTCACGCGATATTGAGCGGACTGCACGGTGGTCGTCGTAGCCAGAAGAGCCTCAACGAGGATGTAGTGGCTGTCGTGAGATGCCTCCCAGGTCAGAGAGCTCGAATCGTCGTCGATAAAGCCCCGATTGCCGTTGAAAACGCTCATCTTCAAATCGAGACCACCCGATTGGCCGGTGACGTTGAGGCTGGTCTTGTACTCGCGTCCCACTTCCGTACTAATCCTGAAATAGTCCAATTCATCCGTCTCGGAGACGGTACCTCTCACGTTGCCCCCAATCGGAATCCCTGCATTCTGGTCAGCCTCATCAAAGCTGTTGTTGGGTTCCTCCTCCATGATCTGAAGCCTGGGCATGCGTCCTGGAGCGGCCAGGACAGCTGAGATGGAAAAGAGCGCGAGAAGCGCAGCAGCTAGCGATACGATAAGTATAGATCCGCGTTTCATAGGCTTGCCCCTCCCGCCTAACAACTCATCTACTACTGAGAACATCTGGCTGAGCTACTATACCACAATCCGGGACAGAGCTCAAGCCTTGACTCTCCGCTCACAGCCCTCGATCGAAACCCAGCCGCCGCAGTTCTCTCTCGTCCTCTCGCCATCCCTCACGCACCTTCACCCATAGATCGAGATAGACCCTGCCGCCGACCAAGCGCTCCACCGCCTCTCGCGCATCCGAGCCAATCCTGCGGATCATGCGCCCCCCGCGGCCGATGACGATCCCCTTCTGCGATTCCCTCTCCACAAAGACGTTGGCCGCGATGTAGATCACACCCTCTTCTCGCTCCTCAAACTCCTCCACGACGACGGCTACAGAGTGAGGGACCTCATGGTAGGTGTGGCGCAGCACCTGCTCTCTGATCAGCTCGGCGACGATCTGACGCTCGGTCTGATCGGTGATGTACTCTCCCGGGTAGTAGCGGGGACCCTCCGGGAGCGCGGCGATGATCCGCTCAAGCAACACTCCCAGGTTCGCACCCTCAGTCGCAATCGTCATCATCCATTCATCGTGAAAGGGTGCCAGATCCCAGTAAGCCTCCGTATGAGCTTCGACGTTCTCCGGCGGCAGGAGATCCATCTTGTTGAGGACCAGGATGGTTGGTGTATCGGCCTGCTTTTCGAGAATCTCGGCGATCATCCGATCTTCCTTGGTGGGCATCACGGAGACGTCGACCATAAACAGCACCACGTCGGCATCTGGGATGGCTTCCGTCGCGGCGTTGACCATGATCCTTCCCAGCTTATGGAAGGGCCGATGAATCCCGGGCGTATCGACGAAAATGACTTGGAACGTCTCCTGCGTCAAGATGCCGCGGATGCGACTGCGGGTCGTCTGAGGCTTAGACGACACAATAGCGACCTTCTCACCCACAAAATGGTTCATCAAGGTCGATTTGCCGACGTTGGGTCGACCAATTACCGCGACAAAGCCGGACCTATGGCCCTCAGGCACGGCGTACGGATCGGATGGGTTCTGGTTGGAAACGTCAGACATTGCTGGTCTCCCTGACCGCAGACCTCACGCTGTGCCGCGCGTCTCACCTCTGTCTGGCACCAGATAGATCCCCGGCAAGCTAGCCAACGTCACGATGCCCTTGACGATGACGTTGGAGAGGAAGATCGACCAGACGGTCGCGCTGGCATATCGCCCCCCGAAGGCCCCCCAGCTGAAGACCAGGCTATCGAGAGGCACGCTGAAGCTGTTACTGACCAATACTCTGGCCCACTGGAAACGGCGCGTCACCTTGGTGACCCACAGGTGATAGACCTCCGTGTCCGTGAGCTCGCTGATGAGCTCGGCGGCGATAGAAGCGACGACAATCCGCCATACCGGTGTGAGCACAGCAGCAAACTCTCCCTGCAAAGGCCATTCGGGATCGGCCGGAAGCCACGCCGCAAAGCTGAAAAACGCGGCCATCACCACGTTTATGGCCCCGGCGGCCAAAATGACAGCCCGAGCTGCAGCTCGTCCGAGCAGTTTGTGTACCATATCGCGCAGCGTAAACGTGAACGGATAGATGAAAGTGCCAGCGTCCACGCTGAAACCGGCTACCCAGGCGATCTTGAGGCTGAGCACGTCGGCCATCATCTGTGCAGCGACGTACGCAGCGACGATCCAGACCCCCATGATCGACAAAGCCACCACGTGATTTGAGTGCTTCATAGCCTGACCACCAGATGGGGATGTCCCGGGCATCAACGATCATCGAAAAGCGGAGACTCGCTCCGACAGGTGAAAGGAGCGAGTCCCGTTCGCTCTTTACGAGCTTTTCATGTTCTGGACCCTACCATAAGCTTCCACCGAAGCAATCGGATACTCGAACTCGGGGCGACTAGATGGTGCCCCCCGCGCTCTGAGCCCTGTCTCGGGGCGACTAGGCAGTGCCCCCCCGTTCAACCCGGGGACGGGCCCGTGAGCTTCTTTCAGGAGACCTAGCTCTAATGCTTGGAGGCAATCTGGTCCGAACGTCTATTTCTCCTGCTCGCGCTGATGCGCCTCAATGATCTCCTGCTGGAGGTGAGAGGGAACCGGTTCGTAGTGGTCAAACGCCATCAAGAACAGACCCCGACCCTGCGTCAAGCTTCGCAAGTCCGTGGCATAGCGCTGCATCTCCGCAAACGGCGCCTGCGCGCTGATGATCGTCTTGCCAGCTCGCTGGTCCATGCCCTGCACCTGCGCGCGCCTCGTGTTCAAATCACCTATGATGTCCCCGGTGTACTCCTCGGGTACCGTCACAGACACCTCGAATATCGGCTCCAGGAGCGTCGGCCCGGCGCCCTTCACAACCTTCTTGAAGACCTCACGACCTGCGATCTGGAACGCGATATCCTTGGAATCAACCGGGTGCTCCTTGCCGTCGTAAACAACCGCCCTAACATCGACCACCGGGTAGCCGGCGATGACACCCTGCTCCATCACCTGCTTGATCCCCTTCTCAATCGAGCCTTGAAAGCCCGTCGAGATGTTGCCGCCGCGAACTTCCCATTCGTACTCAAACCCAGTGCCACGGGGCAGCGGTTCCACCCGCAGGTGGACCTCGGCAAACTGACCGGCGCCTCCGGTCTGCTTCTTGTGGCGGTACCGGTCGGCGTGCGCACGAGTGATGGTCTCTTGATACGGCACTTTCGGCGTCGACGTCTCAACTTGTACGTCGAATCGATTCGACATACGCCTCACTGCGATGTCGACGTGGGCGCCCCCCATCCCCTCCAGGAGCATCTCCTTGGTACTGGGTTCCTGGCGCCATCGAAGCGTGGGATCCTCCTCGCATATCCGGCTCATCGTCGGGCCCAGCTTCGTCTGATCGCCCTTGCTCTTCGGCGAGACCGCCACGCTATAGACCGGGGAAGGAAACACCGGACCAGGCAGAATCACAGGATGCTCTTCATCGCATAGCGTGTCACCCGTCAGCGTGTCGGTCAGCTTTGCAACCGCGCCAATGTCACCGGCTGGCAGATGGGACACGCTGATCTGTTCCTTGCCGCGCATCACGTAGAGCTGGCCTAACCGCTCCTCTTCGTCGGCTCGGCTGTTGAGAACACGACTATCAGAAGCCATCACGCCTCTATAGACGCGGAAGTAGGTTAGTTTACCGACGTAGGGATCGGCCGTGGTCTTGAAGACCAACGCGGCCAAAGGCCCATCTTCGTCAGGTTCCACAGCATACGCAGCCGAGTCCTCGTCGCCGCCAGGCCTCTCCGCCATAATCGGTTCGCGATCTGCCGGAGATGGAGCGTAATCGACCACCGTCTCAAGCAGAGCCCTTGTCCCAATGCTCTCTGTAGCCGCGGTGACCAACACAGGGACAGCTGTACCTCGAAGGATTGCCGTGCGCAGACCGTGACGAATCTCATCCTGGGTCAGCCCCTCGCCCTCTAGGTACTTCATAATCAGTTCGTCGTCAGCCTCTGCAGCCGCCTCGACCAGCTGAATGCGCGCCTCTTCCGCTTGATCAACCATGTCGGCAGGGATATCCGCGACGGTCCCCTCCGAGCCCATCAGCGCTCGCATGTTCAACAAGTCAACGACCCCAGCACATTCCTCTGCAGTGCCAATGGGAAGGTGAGTGAGGACGAAGTTCTCCCCGAACGCCTCCTGCAATGCCTCCAACGTGCGGTCGACGTCAACGTTCTCCCGATTGACCTTGTTGATCACCACCAATCGAGCCAAGTTCTGCTCATCGGCGAATTTCCATACGAGCTCGGTGCCGACTTCGACGCCGGAGACGGCATCAACGACGATCACAGCCGCGTCCACTACCCGCACTGCGCTCTTTGCCTCCCCAACGAAGTCCGTGTAGCCGGGGGTATCCAGGACATTGACCTTGTGCCCCCCCCATTCAACCGGAACCACGGCTAGGTTAAGAGAGATGTTCCGGCGCCTCTCTTCGTCATCATAGTCAGCAACGGTGGTGCCATCCTCGACATCTCCCATGCGGTTGATAGCACCACTGGTGTACAACATCGCTTCTGCCAGAGAGGTCTTACCGGAACTGCCGTGGCCGAGTAGAACAATATTCCGCAGTTGTTGGGTCTGATAGTCCTTCATTGAGACTGTGACTCCCTTTCACTATGATAGGGAAGCAAAGCGACTCCCTCACACCTAATGCGTAGAGCGCAATGCGAAACGCGCAATGCGCGAACCAAAGTCTATGACGAACCGATAGTATGCTTTTGTCGGTCGCTGTAGACGAACTGTGATAATATCTTATTCTAAACGAGAATGGTGCAACTGTCAATTGCTCTCCGCGAGAAACGGTAGTACACTATAGCCATCCGTATGATTCGTGATATCCCCAGTCATCGCTCGCGACCCACCGGTACCGAGCGCCAGCAAAGGAGTACTCTATGGCCAAGTTTCCCGTAGAACCTTTCAAGATTAAAGCCGTCGAGCCGATCCATCGACCCAGCGCCAGAGAGCGTGAGAAGATCCTGGAAGAGGCAGGATATAACCTCTTCGCCGTGCGCTCCAAGGACGTTTACGTCGACCTATTGACCGACTCCGGTACAACTGCCATGTCCGATAATCAATGGGCTGGCATCATGGTCGGTGACGAAAGCTATGCTGGCTGTCGCAACTTCTTTAACCTGGAGGAAGCCATCGTCTCAATCACAGGCTTCCGCAATTTCGTACCCACCCACCAAGGACGTGCTGCCGAGAACGTGCTTTTCGCCTGTATGGTCGAACCGGGTGACTCGGTGCCCAATAACATGCATTTCGACACCACCCAGGCCAACATCATCGCTCGGGGAGGCAAGCCCGTCGATCTCATAGCTGACCAGGGCCTCGATCCTACAACATACGCCCCGTTCAAGGGGAACATAAGCCTCGACAAACTGGAGACCTTCATCAAGGAAACCGGACCAGAGAACATCCCGCTGGGGATGCTGACGGTGACCAATAACTCTGGAGGTGGCCAACCGGTCTCAATGGCCAACATCCGCGCGACCGGCCAGATCCTACACCGCTACGATATACCGTTTTTCCTGGACGCTTGCCGCTACGCCGAGAACGCCTACTTCATCAAGTTGCGTGACCCCAGTTATGCCGATGTGCCCGTTCAGGAAATCGCTCGCGAGATGTTCTCCTACGCCGATGGCTGCACGATGTCGGCAAAGAAGGACGCTCTCGTCAACATTGGGGGATTCCTAGCCTTGAACGACGAATCGCTCTTCGAGCGCGTGCGCCAGGAACTGATCATCCGAGAGGGATTCCCCACCTATGGTGGCCTGGCAGGCCGTGACCTGGAGGCGGTAGCGCGTGGTCTATGGGAGGGGCTCAATGAGCGCTATCTCTCTTATCGTATCGGGCATACGAGATACTTGGCTGAACGATTGATGGAAGAAAGCATCCCCATTCTAGAGCCACCCGGGGGTCACGCCGTCTACCTTGATGCAAAGCGATTCTTGCCTCACATCGCCCAACAGGAACTGCCAGGCCAGGCACTCGTCTGCGCCCTTTACCTTGAGGGTGGGATTCGGGGTGTGGAGATCGGCAGTGTGATGTTCGCTCGCGAGGATCCCCAGACAGGCAAGATGATCCACCCAGAGCTCGAACTAGTGCGACTGGCGATTCCACGACGCGTCTACACCCAGGCTCACCTCGACTACGTGGTGGAGACGTGCAAACGACTCTACGACCAACGAGAAGGGACAAAGGGTCTGCGATACACGTACGCGCCAAGTCTCCTGCGGCACTTCACAGCGCGGTTTGAGCCGTTGTAGCCTGCTTTCTTGCCAAGCCTGCAGGGCCAAGTCACGTGCAAGGCTAAGACACGCAGTGGCCTCATCTAGGTCTTGCGAGATAGAAAGACGAGCACCAAGACAACAATCGCGCTAATGCTCAACAGCGCTATCAGCTTCTGCCAGGGCGCCGCAATCAGAGCCAGCAGACCGAACAACGCGCAGAAACCCCAGTAGAGAAGGACAATCACCCGCTGCGAGAGACCAATATCGCGCAAGCGATAGTGAAGGTGTCCACGATCACTTTGAACAGGAGAGCGGTGGCGACGCACCCGATCGAAAATCTGCCAGGCCACGTCGACGATTGGCAATCCCATCACCATCAGCACCGTGGCTGTTCGGCCGCCGGCAATTAGGCCCAAGGCGGCCAGCGCATAGCCCAGAAAGAAAGCGCCGGCGCTTCCCAGGAAGACCCGCGCCGGCGCCACATTGTAGGGCAGAAACCCAAGCAACGCGCCCATCAGGGCCAACGGCAGTAGCGCCACACTGGACTGAGGTTGGTCGGCGATGTAGCGCATATGAGTCGCCAGCACCAGGCAGAGGATTGCCCCCACCCCGGCGGCCAGACCGTCCAAGCCATCCAACCAGTTGACCGTGTTCATCATGCCCATCACCCACAGGATTGTCAGGGGAACGTAGGCCAAGGCTCCCCAGGCATACTCGTTCAGCCTGACAGTGCCGAAGAAGGGCAATGTGAAGCGCTCGAGCCAGAGCAGCGTGGCAAGAGCAACTAACGACAGGAAAAACTGGAACGCGAATTGCGGCCCCGGCGCCAGATCAAAGCGGTCATCAAGGAGGCCAGAGAGCGAAGCAATGAACCCACCAATCAGGAGCCCTTTCAGCCGCAGCGTGTCATCGGGTCCATAGCCAGCGGTGAGATCTCCTCGCCACGCAGCCAGGCCGACTGCTGCGAAGAAGGCAACGAAGACGGCTATGCCGCCGAGCCGAGGAACGACACCCTCGTGACAGCGCCGTCCACCGGGACGATCCACGATGTTGAGCACCCTTCCGAGATGACCAACGAGAGGGGTGAGAAGCGCTGCCAGACCCAGTGAAACACCGAAGACCAGGGTGTATTGGCGCAGATACATACTAGCCCGTAGTAATCGTCACGCTCGACAACTGTACCATACCAGTAGTCACGGGAAACCAATAGGTGCTCTGAGCCCTGTCTCGAGGCGGCTGTCCTTTTCTACTCTCTCGTGCTTGACCTCCCAACCAAGCACGGCGGCAAGCATAGCCACACTCGTCACCTAGGCAGTGCCGAACAGCCGATCTCCCGCGTCTCCCAGGCCGGGGACGATCAAACCAGCGTCGTTGAGCCGCTCATCCACAGCGGCGAGGTAGAGCGGAACATCAGGATGCGCCTCGGACAGATGGTGCATCCCCTCGGCAGAGGCAATAACGCCTACAAACTTGATCCGCCTGGCCCCCCATTCTTTGAGGGTGTTCACAGCGGCCACAGCGGACCCACCTGTGGCGAGCATTGGATCGAGCACCAAGCACACATCCACCGTCGGACTCACTGGCAAACGAGCGTAGTACTCAATCGGTTCCAGTGTCTGCTCATCTCGACGTAGCCCGATATGCCAGACCTCGGCATTCGGCATCATATTCCAAATTCCTTCCACCATGCCCAAGCCAGCTCGCAGAATGGGAACGAGCCCAACACGCTCTCTGAGCTGGTGCTCTTCCGATTGGCCCAGTGGCGTCGTGACCAATGTCTCTTTTGTCATCAGATCCGCCGTCGCTTCGTAAGCGAGCAAGATCGAGATCTCTATCAGTAGCTCGCGGAACTTCTTAGGATCCGTGCGCTGGTCGCGCAGTAGAGCCATCTTGTGCTTGACCAGCGGATGAGACGAGACGTATACCTGGGGCATCTCCGTTCACCTCCTTGTATGTCGAGACTCGATTGTACTTGCTAAGCCCTGGCTTGTCAAAGCACGTTTCTCACCGACCACGTCACCAAACGTCGCCCCTAATCCCCAACCGCTGCCAAACGGCTTGCGGCGCCGGCATGTCGAGGATGATGAAACTTCGACAAGCCACGTGCCTTTTCCTCTCCACCATTCCAAGTATAATACAGCGTAGCATGGATGAAAGAATAATCTCACCGGAATCTGAGGAAGACGTCGTACTCGACCAAGCTCTGCGCCCTCAACGCCTGGACGACCTGATCGGCCAGGATCACGTCCGCGCCAACCTCTCCATTCTGATCGAGGCGGCCAAGAAGCGGGAGGAGGCGATTGACCACGTGTTGCTGTACGGTCCGCCTGGCTTGGGCAAGACAACGCTCTCGCACATCATCGCCAACGAGATGGACGTGCCCATCCGCGTGACCTCAGGCCCTGCCATCGAGCGGACCGGCGATCTTGCCGCCATCCTCAGCAATCTCCGCCACAAGGAGGTCTTCTTCATCGACGAGGTACATCGCCTGGGACACGCTGTGGAGGAGATCCTCTACCCGGCGATGGAGGACTTCGCCCTCGATTTCGTCATTGGGAAGGGGCCCAGCGCCCGCTCCATCCGCCTCAACCTGCCTCGTTTCACCGTCGTGGGCGCCACGACCCGTCTGGCCCTGCTCACCGCGCCCTTGCGATCGCGCTTTGGCGCCACCTTCCGGGTCGATTTCTACGACCAGGAGTCGCTGGCGGCCATCGTTCGCCGGGCTGCAAGGGTCTTGGAGGTGGAGATCGACAGGGGTGGAGCGGCCGAAATCGCCCGGCGGGGGCGAGGTACCCCACGCGTTGCGCTCCGGCTGCTCAAGCGCGTGCGTGACTACGCCCAGGTCCGTGCCCAGGGACACGTCACCACCACGATAGCTTGTGAGGCTCTCGAACTACTGAACGTGGACAAGCGGGGATTGGACGAGGTCGACCGACGGGTTCTCACCACCATTATTGACAAGTTTGGAGGTGGCCCGGTGGGGCTGGACACGATCGCCGCAGCCGTGAGCGAGGAATCGGACACGATCATGGACGTGGTCGAGCCATACTTGCTCCGTCTGGGGTTCCTGGACCGGACACCCCGCGGCCGAGTGGCTACAGTGCGCGCCTACGAGCACCTCGGCGTGCCTTACCAGAGCTCAGAGCAGCCCTCGCTGCTCTGAAGAATCGCCGGAAAGAGAGAGCCAAGGAGTCAGTATAGCTGTGGAAGCTCCCCAATATCACGTCCCATACGGTCAAAGCTCGATATCATTTGAGTTGCTCCCGGGTATGACGGGCACCGTCGTGACCTCCAAATCAGCCGAGCCACTTGAGGACGTGGAAGCGGCTATCCAAGAGGCGTTGACAGATCCAGTCGGCTCACCCTCCGTGCAGGAGCTCGTGGATCACGGCGATGCAGCCTCCCTCAAGGTCTGCATCGTATTCACCGACATCACCCGCGCCAGCCCCGACCATCTGCTGGTACCGGCGTTTCTGCGAGAGCTAGAGATCGCCGGTGTACGCGATCAGAATATCACGCTGCTGTGCGGCATCGGCATGCACCGCCCCTCCACACCCGAGGAAAAAGTCATCAAGCTGGGACAGGCGGTGGTCGATCGTTACCGCGTGATCGACAACGAGCCCCAGAACGACGAAGCACTGATCGACCTGGGGGTCACGGACGGAGGGGTACCTGTCTCGGCCCACCGGGCAGCTGTCGAGGCCGACCTACTGATGGCCACAGGGCTGGTGGAACCTCATCAGTACGCCGGCTACTCCGGGGGGCGGAAGACGGTCGCCGTCGGGGCCGCGGGAGAACCTCTCATTGCTCATACCCACGGGCCCGCCTTTGTGGATCATCCTGACACTCGACTGGGCCGCATCGAGGGCAACCCTTTCCACGAGGCAGTCACGGAGGCAGCCCGCCGCGCCGGATTGGACTTCATCTTGAACGTCGTCTTGGACGACGAGAAACGCGTCGTCTGCGTCAAGGCCGGGGAACCGGTAGAGACACACCGACAGCTGGTGGCCTTCGCGCGCTCAATCTACGAGGTATCGATCCCCCAGCAGGTCGACATCGCCATTGGCGGGGTCGGATACCCCAAGGACGCCAATCTCTACCAGGCCAGCCGGGCAGCCTCCTATCTCTTCTTCGCCCCGACGCCGGTGGTCAAGCCCGGGGGCTTCCTCATCGTCCCCGCCCGGTGCGATGAGGGGGCCGGCGAGGGCGTAGGGGAGCAGCGGTTCTTCGAAGCGATGCGCGATGCCCCGGACGTCCAGGCCATCCTTTGCGACGCCCGCGAGCAAGGCTACCCACCGGGTCAACAGCGAGCCTTCGTGATGGCGAAAGTGCTGGAGGAAGCGCGAGTCGTTATCGTGGGCAGTCAATGCCCCGAGGTAATCTCCGCCTGCAAGATGATCCCGGCCGCGACGATGGAGGACGCACTGACGCTGGCGGCCCGCGAGTTGGGGGATGAACTGGACGTGCTTGTCGTGCCCCACGCGTTGCTGACGCTGCCCGTAGTACGTACGGAGGTACCAAGTTGAGACAAGATAGCTTCGCTGCTAGATTGCACAGCCGCCCGACGGCCGCCATCATCGTCGCTGACGGCGCTATGGGCACCATGCTGCAGGCGGCCGGCCTTCCGGGCGGCACACCGCCCGAGGGTTGGCTGCTGGAGAACGCCGACGCCGTCCTCGACGTCCACCGGGCCTACATCGACGCCGGATCCGAGCTGATCCTCACGTGCACGTTCGGCGCGACCCGGCTGCGGCTGAAGCGTAGCGGTCTAGACGACCGGCTGGAGGAGATCAACCGCCGGGCGGTCGAGATCGCCCGTGAAGCAGCCGGCGACGAGGTATTCGTGGCCGGCGACATCGGCCCACTGGGCGAGTTTCTGGCGCCGCTAGGCGAGCTCACCTATCAGCAAGCGGTCGACATCTTCGCTGAGCAGGCGGACGCGCTGACTCAGGCCGGCGTGGACCTGCTCTACATTGAGACGATGGCCGCCTTGGAGGAGGTCAAGGCCGCGGTAGAAGGGGCCATGCAGGTGGCGAACGGCACCCCCGTGACCGCTACACTCTCCTTCGACAGCCACGGTCGGACGAACATGGGTGTACGACCGGAGGAGGCGGCCGAAGCGCTGCTGGAGCTGGGCGTGGACGCCCTGGGAGCGAACTGCGGCGCGACGCTTGACATGACGCTGGGTGCCGTGGAGACGATGCACAGGGTCGCCCCCGAGATTCCCCTGGTTACCAAGCCGAACGCCGGTAAACCGCGCATAGACATGGTCGAGGACGAGGTCGTCTATGACGCCACCCCTGGGGATATGGCTGACTACGCGCGTCAATTCGTCGCCTTGGGGGCCAGAATCGTGGGCGGCTGCTGCGGCTCAACCCCGGAGCATATCGCGGCCATCGCCCAAGCCGTGCGCTCTTGAGCCAGGCCACGTCCTGGACCTAGACGGATCCGACGATACGATGCCGCATCCGCGATCCGGATCCTATCGTCCATCGTCCGTGGTTGTACAGTTCGTAGTGAGGCACGCCAAGCTGAGCGTAGCTCAGCCGAGCGCCGTCGTCCATCGTCCGTCGTCCGACGGTTACTCAGAGGCTACGCCGGTAGACGCGGTGGCGTTTGTACCACTCGCCCCCGGCGGTGTTGATCTCCCCCTTGCTCTTGATGTTATTCTCGGCTACCTGTACCAGGTCAGCGTGCTTGAAGTCGAAGTCGAGAAAGGTCTTCGCCAGCTCCGTGTAGAGTACGACGCTGGCGCCCGCGCCTTGATGCTCCGGCAGAATCCCGGCCCCGTTGAAGTTGATCCACGTCGTGCGCTTGAACTCGACCAGAATGTGCAACCACCCAAAGGGCCATAGCCGTCCCTTCGCCCGTTGTATGCCCGCCGAGATATCGGGATAACCGATGATAAAGCCGACTGGCTCATCTCCCTTCATCACCAGTTTGATAAGTCGGGGGTCAGCAGCGGCGAGAAATCGATCGGCGATGGCATTGGCTTCGGCCTGGTCGATGGGATAGTATCCCCAGATATCCGTAAAGGCTCTGTTGTTGATCTTCTGGATCTCTGGCACCCATTGGCGCAGCTCCTTCTTGCTGGCGAAGGATTTCACCCAAAAGCCGCGTCGCTTCTTCACCTTCTCCGCGATGTCGTAAAAGCGCTGGGGTAGGTCATAGTCACCGCTCAGGTAGGCGGAGAGGAAGTCGATCTCCTTCTCGAATCCTGATTCCTCCAGTAGGCTAGCGTAGTAGGAGTAGTTGTAGGGAACACCCATGGCCGGTCGATGTTCGAAGCCCTCCACCAGCAGACCATGTGCGTCAGCTCGCAAGAGCCCACGGGGACCCACGATCACCTCCAGGCCGCGATCACGTGCCCAATCGGAGGCAGCGTCGAAGAGCGCGCGGGCGACGCGGAGGTCCTCCACCACCTCGAAGAAGTAGAAGAACGCCGTCTTGCTCCGGTGGCACGCGTTATAGCGTTGGTTGTCGATGGCTGCGATACGCCCGAGCGTTTTGCCTCCTTCCTCGGCGATGAAGAAATCGGCCGTTGAATGACGGTAGAAGGGATACTTCTCCCGGCTCAACGCCAGCCTCATATCGGACACGATCGGTGGCACCCACTGAGCGCAGTCACGGTACAGTTCAAACGGGAAGTTGACGAATCGCCGTACGTCACGGGAACGGGAAGTGTCGATCTTTCGAATCTGCATAGCGACCAGCCGCCCTCAGCCCGATGAGTCAGCAACGAAGAAAGCCACAGCCAACACGCCGGGGCCGGCGTGGGTAACGATGGCTGGCGGCACGTCGAGGATTGGAACAGCGGAGAGACCAAGCATGCTGCAAAGATCGTCGGCCAGAGCGTGTGCTTGATCGGGCACAGCGGCATGCATAATTGAAAGATGACCGCTGCCATCGCCCGGTATCTGCTCAAGCACCAGGTCCTTCAACCGAGCTATGGCACGCCTCCGCGTACGCGTCTTCTCGAATTGATCCGCGCGCCCATCTCGCAGCGTAAGGATCGGTTTGATGCGCAGCATGCTTCCCAGAAGAGCTGCTGCATTTCCGATACGTCCGTTCTTGGCCAGATACTCCAACGTCGCCACCAGGAAGTAGACGCGACTGCGCGGTATCATGTCCCGAATGCGCTCCTCAATGGAGTCGGCGTCGAAGCCAGCCTCGGCCCACTGGGCGGCGAGAGTCACCAAAGTTGCCAGGGAACTGCCAACCACGCGAGTATCGATGATGCGAATGTCGGCATCCGGGAAATCAGAGGCCGCCACCGTGGCCGACCGAACGGTACCACTCAGCTCGGTCGAAGGATGGATGCACAGAATCGACTCACCCTGGGGCACAAGACGCTCAAATGTCTCGACGAAAAGCTCCGGCGGCGGGGCAGACGTCTTGGGGAGCTTTTCCGACATCGTCAGCCTCTTCATGAACGTGGCGTGATCGATCTCCTGGCACTCAAGATAGGAATCCGTCCCGAAAATGATGACTTGGGGAATAACCGGGATGTGGTATCGCTGAGCCGTTTGATCCGAAAGGCCCGCCGTTGTGTCAGTGATGATCTTAACCATACTGTTCCTCCTTAATCACAAGTGTCGTGTCTGGGGAGTCCTTCTACCACTCGGCAGGGTTTCGCCAGGTCTCTGACGTAACGCACATTCTGCGGAATGGAGGCTATGATACCATAGAAGATCGTCCTTGTCACTTCCTAGACCGCTGGGGTTTTGTCGAACCGCATGAACGCCCACCAAGCGACGTCAGGTACCGTACGACAAGGCACTGCCCAGTCCTGGCAAACCCCAGGGGGATACTGTCGCTGAAACACTGGACTTGTGACAAGTTCCTGGGTATACTTCTGGTCATGATGATTGTTACAGATAGTGGCCAGCCTTTTTCTCTGCACGCAACCTTGTCTGGCACGACTTACCTCTCTAGTCGTGGCAGGCCTGGGACTTAGCCCTGATGCCCCTCGCCAAGCTCTCCATTGTCTTCGCAGGCATCATACTGCTCCTGAGCCGCCGGTGGAACCTGGGGCTGGTGCTGCTGCTCGCCTCTGCAGCGGTTGGTCTTCTCTTCGGGTATCCTCTTCCCGCCGTTGGCGGCGATATCCTGTTGACCAGCGTCGACCTGTTGACACTCCGCTTGGCCCTCTCCGTCGTCCTGATCATGGTCCTCAGCGAGTTGCTGCGCGAGACAGCCAGTCTGCAAGGGATGGCCCAGGCCCTCCAGGGACTGATTCCGAGCGGGCGCCTCGTCATTGCAGCACTTCCGGCCCTCGTAGGGCTTCTGCCCATGGTCGGCGGAGCCATGTTCTCCGCGCCAATGGTAGCTGAAGTGGGCGATCGATTCAACGTCGATCAAGAACGCAAGACATTCATCAATTATTGGTTCCGCCACATCTGGGAGTATGTCTTTCCTCTCTACCCTTCCATGATGCTGGCCGCAGCGCTCATGAACTTTGAAACCTTTCAGCTGGCAAGCGCAACCTGGCCGTTGACAGCAACAGCCGTGGTGAGCGGTTCGGTCTTCGGCCTAGTCGGCATGCCGAGAACGCCCAACACCAAAACCACGTCCTCCGCCCGCCTCAGCAAGCTGCACACGTTGATGACCAGCATCTGGCCCATCGGCCTGGTGATCGTTCTCTCACTGGCCCTGCCCCTCGACAAGCGCGCCACGTTGATCATCGGTCTGGTGGCGACCATCACCTTGATGATGGTCGTGAAGCAGATCTCGCCACGCACACTCGGTCACATTCTACGTAAACGTATCCCCTGGAAGACGGTTGTGGTGCTCTTCGGGGCTCTGATCTTCCGTCGTGTCCTGGACAACAGCGGTGCAGTCCGCGGCGTGTCCCAAGCCCTGATTCAATCCCACGTGCCTCAGGCATTGATCGCATTTATGGTCCCTTTCATCGCTGGGCTCCTGACCGGTCTGTCGCACGCGGCGTTCAGCATCGGTTTCCCGGTTGTTATACCCCTAGTCGCCCCCGCTGGCGCCGCTCCCACGTCAGGATGGGCAGCTTGGATGATGGCCGGAGCGTTCTTGGGCGTGATGTGCTCCCCTCTTCATCTTTGCCTCTCCCTGACCCGTGTCTACTTCGAAGCCGAATGGGGACCCATCTACCGCCGCATCGCCATGTCCGCGCTCGCAGTTGCGGCGACAGCGGCGGTGCTCCTGCTGAAGTAGGCAACCTCCCGATCCTCTGGTTCCGAGAGACAGAGGCGACCACCGAGCGCCATCGACTTGGCGTCACTTGCGGACTTTCTCAGTTTGTGTTAAAACTAGCGCGGAAAGGAGATACTATGCCCGTCATTCCACCAACTGTGCTCAAGAAGCTCTACGTCAAGGGGTCGCTGCGTCCTGAGGATCGCGGCTTCGCCTTCGACCTCAAGAACCTTATCGCGCCGGCGACGATCACAGACGTCACCGGCCTCGATATGGATGGCAAAGCGATCGATGATTGCCTTGTGACGGTCGTGCCCCCCAGTGGCAACTCGCGCCCCATAGACCAGATATCCTCAGGGACGCCCCTGCATTTCCCGGTCGGCGTGGTCGTCACCATCCACGTCGCATCTGAGCCGCCTGGGCCAGGTGGGCACGAGTTCATCCTCCATCTGACGGTGAAGGAGATTGGCTCTCTCGATATTCCAATCTCCGACACCATCTAATGAGCCATCGGTGACTATGTCGACCCAGTGACTATGTCGACCCGGTGACTGCGTCGATCCAGGGCCGCCTGGAGGGGAGGTGAGAAGGCCCCTCGTCACCCTCGTTTTCGATTCCTCCCAGCAGTACGACTCCATGGGTAACTCCCGCACCATACCTCGCTGGATTCTCATCACCGCGCTGCTGGCCGTACTCCTCGTTGCGACGGCGCTTCGCCTCTATAGACTGCCCGGACGCCCGCTTGGCCTCCACTATGACGAGGCTGCCAACGGCATCTTGGCCGGTGAGATCACGCGTGGTCTGAAGCGCCCGATCTTCATCGCCTCCTATACGGGTAAGGAAGTGCTGTTCTTCTACTGGACGGCGCTGTGGATGAAGGTCTTCGGCATCACGCCCCTTGCCCTCAGATTGGGTGCGGCTTCGATCGGCGTGGCGACCGTCGCCATTACCGTCTGGGTGATCTATGAGCTCCTCCGCGACTGCTCCGACGCGCCTTGGATCGGCCTGACCGGTGCCTCGTTTCTCGCCGTCTCCTTCTGGCACCTGGTCCTCAGCCGCTACGGATTTCGAGCGGTCACACAGCCCCTGCTCCAGGCGCTGACCGTGGCAGCGTTGTGGCGTGGGCTGCGTTCGGTACATCATCGCAGGCCCGTTTCAGTGCAAACGGGATGGCTTCTCCTGGCCGGGCTGCTCTGTGGTCTGACCGCCTACACGTACCTGGCTGCGCGAGCCTTCCCACTGCCTGTGGCCGCAGCGCTGGTGACGCTCATCGTGGCCGATCGACGTAGAAGACGGGAGCGTCTGATCCAGTCAGCGACCTTCGCTGGCGCAGCTGCGCTCGTTCTGGCCCCCCTGGCGCACTACTGGATGACGCACCCGGGCAGCTTCATGACTCGGGCCAGACAGGTGGCCGCGGACGATTGGGCCGAGGTGTGGAGTGGCGTGCTAAGTTGTCTCAAGATGTTCTTCCTCCACGGAGATCCTTACATTCGCTTCAACCTACCGCTGCGTCCCATCTTCGGCCCCGCCATCGCCGGTCTGTTCATGCTGGGACTCGGCATCGGGGTCTGGCAGCTCGTTCGTCTGCTGCACGCCTCCGAGGACCCACGCCGCCCCCTATCCCTTGCTGCCTGGATCTTCTTGTTCGTCTCGACGTTTGTGATGCTCCTGCCGAGCGCGCTGGCTACCGACGAGATTACACCGAGCAACCTGCGCACTGTGGGTCTGCTCCCCTTTATCTATACCTTCCCGGCGCTGGGCCTGTGGGCACTCGTCGCTCTACTCCGCCATCTCTTTGCTCGGAGAGGCCTCTTGATGCATGTCCTGTTCCCGGCGGCCTGTTTGCTGCTCCTTGGCATCCAGGGAAGTATCACTCTATCGACCTACTTGACGTGGGCTTCCTCGCCAGCGCTCTACTACGCCGCCGATGGGGACCTCGCCGATATCGCCAACTATCTCAACCGCATAGGCGATTCGCCCGATCTCTCCTCAACCACACGCTACGTCGCCAGCCAGCATTATCGCCATCCAACGCTGGCCTTTCTAGCGAAGGACTATGACAACGTTCGCTGGCTCGCCGGTGGCCGGACGCTCGTCTTCCCCTCTAAGGGAGATGCGCTCTTTCTCTTCCCTCGATCGGCCTCAGAGGATCTTGACTGGGTAAGCTCGATGCTACCCAAGGACGCTCTCCTGGAGAAGGGGCTTGGCCCGGATGGTGCGCCAGCCTTCTATGCCTATCGAAGCGAGGGTAGCAAACATCGCATGCCTGTGCGCGAGCAAACCAGGAGCTTTGGCCAGGTCGCCCGGCTGCTTGGTTACACGGTCACGAATAGACCACGCTCCGGTGAGAGCGTGGACATCGCGGTTTGGTGGAGGGTAATCGGAGCTGCAGACCAGCCCGACTACCGTGCCGTCGTGCGTCTTGTTGATCAGTGGGGCTCCATCTGGGGAGATAAGCAGCCCCTCCACTACCCCTCTGAGCAGTGGACGGAAGGCGAGTTGATCGTGGACCATCTATCGATCCCGATCGCTCCCGGCGCCCCTCCCGGTGACTACGCCGTTCGATTTGAGCTCTACGCGCCCGGCACCGACACTCACTTACCGTTGGTCGACAATCGTGGGGCCTACGCGGGCCTCCACACGGATCTGCCCGTGCAAGTGGCTCGCGCTGCAACGTCGGCTCTCCCAAAGGATCTCCACATCGACAATCGTCTCGACGCCACTGTCGATGGCCTGACGCTGCTGGGAGCGCGGCTGGACACGACGACGGCTCGGCCGGGTGAGCCGCTCTACATGACGCTGTTCTGGAGGGCTGAGGAAGCACCTCTCCCGTCGTACGAGCTCTCTCTCCGTTTGGGCGAGACAACTCTCTATCAGGGTGCCCCTGTCCACGACACGTATCCATTCAGCGAATGGGTGTTGGACGAAGTTGTCGCCGACCGGTACGATCCCCGTCTGCCGCTTGACATGTCCCCAGGCAGACATCGCTTGAAGCTCCACGTGGGAGGCAGAAAGATAGTGGATCTGACCGAGATACCCGTCCAGACGACAGAACGTACCTTCGAGGTACCGCCCGTCTCCCATCCACTCACGGTCACACTCGGCCATCGCCTTCAGCTGCTCGGATATGATCTCTCATCGGACGTGGTCGCGCCGGGAGAGACACTGACTCTCACCCTCACCTGGCGTGCGCTGACCGAGATGAGCACGGACTACACAGTCTTCACACACCTGCTGGCTCCGGACGGCTCGATGGTAGGCCAACAAGATCGTCAGCCGGTCAGAGGGAGCTACCCCACCAGTCTATGGGCTCGCCGCGAGGTGGTGATCGACGTCTACCAGATCTCTGTGAATGCCGTCGCCTCACCAGGCAAGCATCGCCTGGAGGTGGGCATGTACGTTGCCGAAACCGGCGAACGGCTATCGGTTGAGGACACGGCCGACAATGCCATCCTCCTCCAGCCAATCTCCGTCACGAAATAGACCTTGACTCAGAGGATGGTCCTACGCCAATGTTGCGCGCTGATACCACTGCCTCCGCTCGTAGAACCGCCCTGAGCCTCTCAAACTCGGTTGCTGTCAGCGCGAGCCTCGCACACTCGCACGCCTGCACACTGGCCGACGTCCACGCTCACGCACTTGCACACTCGTACAGGAGCTCTCCATGACCACCCTTTTCGACTGGATTCTTGCTTTTCTGCCCGTGCTGGCGGTCCTGATCCTGATGCTTCGCTTCCGCTGGGGAGGCGCGCAGGCCGGGGCAGTCGGGTGGGCCACCGCGCTCATCATAGCTGCTGCTCACTTCGGCGCCGGGGTTAGGCTGCTGGGCTATGCCCAATTGAAGGGGCTGCTGCTGACGCTCTTCGTGCTCTACATCATCTGGGGTGCGCTCCTCTTCTACCGTACCACCGAAGAAGCAGGGGCCGTAGATGCAATCGGCGAGGGGCTGTCGCGGCTGACGCCAGACCGTGGTATGCAAGCCCTCCTTCTCGGCTGGGTCTTCAGCACCTTCCTCCAGGGCGTGGGGGGGTTTGGGGTGCCGGTAGCCGTCACCGCGCCGCTGCTGGTCGGCCTGGGCTTTCCCTCCCTCGCTGCGGTCGTGATCCCCTCGGTCGGCCATCCATGGGCCGTCACCTTCGGCTCCCTGGGCTCCTCGTTCTTCGCCCTTATGGCGGCGACCGGGCGAAGCGGAGCGTCCCTGGCCCCCTGGAGCGCGGCCTTACTTGGGCTCGCCTGTTTTGGCTGCGGGGCCAGTACGCTCTGGGCAGCGGGCGGCAAGCGATCACTTCGGTCCAACTTCGGAGCGCTCTTCGTGATCGGCCTGCCGATGGCGGTGACACAATACGTGGTTGTCACCAACGGCCTCTGGTCGATCGGAGCGATGACGGCGGGCTTGGTCGGGCTGGTGGTCGGCGTAACCTGGGCGCGCTGGCAGGCGGTTGATCGAGCAGAGGAGAGTCCGCTCACAGCATCAGATCGCGAGTCGACCATGCCGCTTGGCTGGGCACTTGCCCCCTACGCCATGCTGATAGCCATCGTGCTCCTCGCGCAGTTCGTGCCGGCGGTGCGTGATCTCCTAGGCCGGGTGGTGCTTCGGGTGCAGTTTCCGAGGCTGACCACAGGCCGTGGTTGGATTGTAACGGCGGAAGAGGGTCGCACCATCAACCTGTTTGGACACCCTGGCGCGCTGCTGGTGTACGCGTCGGTTGCTACGTACGCGCTGTTTCGCTGGCGTGGCACCTACGGACCGGGAGCGGCAAGCCGCATTGGGCGAGGCGTCGTGAGTCGCGCGATCCGTTCCAGTCTGGGAACGGCGGCCATGGTGGGCATGGCTGTGACCATGGAGCACGCAGGGATGACGCACCAACTCGCCGATGGGATAGCACAGTTAGCCGGCCCAGCCTTTCCCCTCGCTACGCCTTTCATCGGCGCGCTGGGCGCCTTCATGACCGGTTCCAACACCAACTCCAACGTCATCTTCGGGGATCTACAACAAGGCGTGGCGGCATTGGTGGGCGTCAGCCCCTTGATCATACTGGCCGGTCAGACGGCAGGCGCCGCTGTCGGGTCCGCGTTCGCCCCGTCTAAGGTGATCGTGGGATGCAGCACCGTGGAGGCGGGAGAGGGGCCGGCCTTGCAGGCCGTGATGCGCTATGGGGTGGCGATCGTAGCCGTTCTAGCCCTGGCGACCGGCGCGGCGGTCAGCCTTGTTGGATGACGGCCCAGGGGGGAAGGCCGTCGAGACGACGGCG
>CAYQZG010000004.1:0-12387 GCA_964421785.1 uncultured Anaerolineales bacterium | reverse complement strand
CCCAGGGGGGAAGGCCGTCGAGACGACGGCGCTCCATACTCACCGGAGGCTCTCCACTAGCGGGCGGGGCGGTCGCCGCGGGCGTCGATGCGGGTGGCACAGGGGCCTGGCCGCGCTAGGCGGAGATGTCATCGATGGGGACTTGCCCTCCCCTGCGCTTTCCGCTATACTGTGCGGTGGGAGGTGGTCTATGCCCGTGGTGAGCTCGTCGAATCCGTCAGAACAGGCCTCGAAGCGCGAGGTCGCACTCTACATGCAGCATGCTCGGGAGATGCTGGAGGTAGCGGCCCACAACCTGGCAGAGGGCTTCTCCGGGTCGGCGGTCAATCGGGCCTACTACGCCATCTTCTACGCCGCCAACGCCATGCTGCGGACCAAGGGCGTCAGTCGGAGCAAGCACTCGGGCGTGATCGCTGCGTTCCGGCAACAATTCGTGAAGCCAGGGCTCCTCGAGGTCGAGTACAGCGACATCTATGGCCGGGTCATGGACAACCGGCAAGTCAGCGACTACGATGTCGAGGTGCCGACAGCCCCCAAGGTGGCGGCAGACGATCTGCGCGACGCTCGCCGTTTCGTCAACCGCAGCGAGAAGTACCTGCAGGAGGAGGAGTGGTTATGATCATAGCCTCCACCTCGCACCTCACCACACAAGAGCGCCAGGCGGTCGAGGCTTTCATGCGCCGACTCCACGAACAGTTCCCCGGACGTATTCTCCAGGCTACCCTGTTCGGTTCAAAGGCTCGGGGGGACAGCCGCCCCTGGTCGGACATAGATATCCTGCTCGTCGTCGACGAGGAGGACTGGCCGTTCCGTCAGGAGATCAGCACCCTGGCCGCGCGAGTGTCGCTGGAATACGACGTCTTGATCGGCGCGCGCGTCATCGGGCAGAAGCGGTGGGAGCGGATGAAACAGCAGCACGTCGGTCTCTACCAGAACATCGCGGCCGAAGGCATCCCACTGACGCCCTCGCCCACGCAGTCCTGACCCGCCCTTCAGGGAGGACAACCTACGGTTCCGTCTCCTCCGGTGGCTCGTAGCCGGGGCCGTAGTGGTAGGCAGCGCGCCGCGGTTCGTACTCGCTGACGAAGGTGTCGTGATGGAGCACGTCCCCTGATTCGTCGTAGACCCAGCGCTCGACGGTGGCCGTCAAGCCGCCCACTGCTGATTGCCACTTGATGACCGATCCAGGTTGCAGGTCTTCATCCAGCTCGTAAATCGGCGGCCCCGGCTCTGTCTCGTCGGTGACGACCGGATCCTCCTTCTCCACCCGCCGGCCGTCGTCGGTGGCATAGAAGCGGAAGACGAGCCGGTGTGTTCCCTCCCCTACCTCGGTCTCGATCAGCAGCGGGGTCGAGCGGTCGTTGGTGAACTTCAGATCCACGTGTGGCGAGTAGACCGTGGCGTCCATGCCGACGCCTCCCCCACGCAGTTCGTAGTAGCCCACCCGCTGGCCGTGGTGCCAGCGCTCGGTGATCGGATAGCCGCCCCAGAACGCAGCACGGAACGCCGTCGTGCTAACCTGGCAGATGCCCCCTCCGATGCCCATCTCCAATTGCTCGCCGGCGGTGATGTACGACTCATCGTAGCCAGCCTCAGCGGTCACCTCGCCCAGGTAGTGGTTGAAGGAGAACGTCTCACCTGGCGGGATCACCACGCCATCGAACTTGGTGGCCGCCAGACGGATGTTATGATCGCGACCGGATGGCGAACCGATGAAGTACGACTCACCCGTAGAGACGAGATCGACGATGCCCAGCTCCTCGGCGCGCGCGGTGTCTGCATAGCGCGGGGGGATGTCCTCAACAACCAGCGGCACATACCTCTCGCCAGCCTGGACAGCCTCCACGATGTGAGTTACGCTAGCCGCTACGTCGAGCGCACGCCCCTCCTGGCTTTCCGTGATCGGCTCCAGCTGTCTCGTCGTCTCGTTGAAATGGAAGCGGGCGTCCACGGGGTCGATCGCCAGAGCCGGCGCCAGCTTCTTGAGGTACAAGCGGAGGGCATCCCGGTCCCAGCTCGTATGGAGCACGCCCTCCTCGGCTCGCACGTTCAGCATCTCGACCAGCTGCTCGGGGGAGATCACCCAGGGCTCCGGATCTCCCTCCACAGGATCGGCCAACGTGAGGGTCAGGGGGCCATTCAGAATATGCTGCGCTTCAGCGCGCGCCGGTTCAGCGTCACTGATGGTCGGTGGTATCTCCCGCATGACCAGGGGTATCTCGGCCGGCGTCAACTGCGTCAGGGCCGGCGAGAGCGACGCCAGCGTCGCGTCCACATCCAAGCGGCGACCGGTTCGAGCTGGCTCGACCACCGGTTTGGCTCCCTGGAAAGTGAGCCTGGCGTCGGCCGGCCTGACGTGGACCTCCTCGGCCAACGCTTCCAAATAGAGACGGGCCTCGGATCGATCGTAAGTGATGATGGGCGACAGGTCTACACCAAGCGCCAACAGCTCCAGGTGATAGAGCAGATTCTGGGACCAAGAGGGGTCCCGTCCTAGTCGGTAGGCATATGCCAACGTCGACGCCGACTCCAGACGGAGCCCAAGGTCGAGGGGACGGGCATCCCAGGAACGATCGGGGCCGTGCAGCCTGATCAGTGGTTTCTGAAGCACGGCATGGGTCTCCAGCCTGGACGCCGCCCCCTCCGGACGCAACCCGCCGACATCGGTGCCCCAGACCGACACGCCCGGGTAGATGCGGTTGGCGTACCGTACCTCGAAGCCCAGCACTGAACCAACCAAGAGGATGATCAGGCCGGCTATGAGCAGCGTCAAGAGGCGGGTGTTCACGCTACCAACGGCCATCCTGCCACGGGTGATAGCGCCCCACCATCTGAGCTCTCGGTCGTGATGCGATGAGACGAATGACAGCCAGCCCAAAGACAAAGCCACCAATATGAGCCCACCACGCCACGCCTCCGCTCTGGAAGACATCGGCTGCGGTCAAGGCGAAGATGCCGTTGAACAACTGAGATACGAACCAGAAGCCCAGGTAGATCAGGGCTGGGATCTCTATCAGTCGCACAAAATAGAAGACGGGCACCAGCGTAAGCACCCGGGCCTGCGGATAGAGCACGAGGTATGCTCCGAGCACACCGGCGATCGCCCCGCTGGCCCCGACGGTTGGAATGGTCGATTCTGAATACGCCACCAAATGAGCCCCGCTCGCCATGAAACCGCTGACCAAATAGAAGAACAGGTATCGCAGGTGTCCCACGCGGTCTTCGATGTTGTCACCAAAGATGTACAGCGCCAACATGTTGGAGATCAGGTGCCACCAGCCGCCGTGCAAGAACATCGAGGTGAACACGGTGATCCACGAGCGCAGACCTTCGAACTCCCAGAAATCCGCCGGCACCAGCCCCCAGGCAGCGGTGAATTGATGCAGAGGATCCGCACTCAAGATGATGAATTCGAACAAGAAGACGACCACGTTGAGGGCGATCAGGGCCGTATTGACAATCGGCTTGCGGCGAGAGGGGACATTGTCCCTCAATGGAATCACGTCTACGCCTCCTGCGCTGTAATCGAACCTTGCCGTCCTAACAGTCAACAAGGTACCCAATGCATTGTACCCTGAGAGGTGAGAGTTGCAAGTTAACACAACTTAGATCTACCAGCCAGCTTCAGTTTTGACCAGTCAACGAAGGTGGGCTATACTCCCCAAGGATCGACGTAGGATACCCAAAGAGGAGGCTAGATGACCGATTTAAATAGACCTGTACGACCCTCCGAGCTGGCTCACACGTTCTCGATCGTCGCCCGCGATCCTCAGAGCGGGCATATGGGAGTGGCGGTGCAGTCGCACTGGTTCTCCGTTGGATCAGTGGTGACGTGGGCTGAGGCCGGCGTCGGCGCCGTGGCCACGCAAGCGATGGTAGAGATCAGCTACGGGCCTCTAGGCTTGGACCTCATGCGCGGCGGGGCGTCAGCACTGCAAGCGTTGAAAGCACTGCTCACGACCGACGGGGGACGAGCGCTGCGCCAGGTAGCGATGGTCGATGCCGAGGGCCAGATCGCAGCACATACCGGAGAGCGCTGCATCGCCGATGCCGGGCACGTCCTGGGAAAGGGCTTCTCCACCCAGGCCAACATGATGGCTAGCTCAGACGTCTGGCCTGCCATGGCCGACGCCTATCGCAGCTCGTCCGGCAATCTCCCTCAGCGCATGCTGGCAGCCCTGGAAGCCGGACAAGCAGCCGGTGGTGATATACGCGGCCAGCAGAGCGCAGCCCTGCTGGTCGTGGGGGCGGAGTCAAGTGGTCGGCCGTGGGAGGACAGAGTGGTCGAGCTGCGCGTCGAGGATCACACGGAGCCGATTCAAGAGCTGCGGCGCTTGTTGACCCTCCATCGGGCCTATGAGCACATGAACCACGGAGACGCCCTGCTGGGCAGTGGGGAGGTTGAGCAAGCATTAGAGGCCTATCGAACCGCCGCCGCGATGGCCCCTCAGGTCAAGGAGCTGCCCTTCTGGCAAGCCGTCACGCTGGCAGACCTGGGACGCCTGGAGGAGGCATTGCCCATCTTTCGCGAGGTCTTCTCCGAGAACACAGACTGGTGCACGCTGATCCAGCGTCTGCCGGAATCCGGGCTGCTGCGGGACGACCCGGAGATGATGGAGCGGATCCTGGCCGTGGGCTTCGAAACGTGAGGCTGTAGATCTGGAACGTGAGTAGGAAACGGTATCCCAACGAGCGAGGGAAGCATCACGGTAGATTGACGGGAATCTGTCTGGTGCACGATGTCCATATGCGATAGCCCGAGCTCGGCCAGGGCAATCGCATATGGAAAGGAGAGAACGCTTAGAATTCCGAAGTTTGCAGGATAGCCTGCTTCTAAAGGCATCCCGCCCATAATGCGCGCAACGCTCGGGACGAATACTCAGCCGAAACTTCGGAATTCTGGTCAAATGCGATTGCCCTGCGAGCTCGGCCTTTCAAGGTTGACAGGTTTGCTCTCCTATGCTACCATACAGCTCGACTGAGAGAGATCAACAAGATGCTGATTCTGATCGTGTCTATCCCTAGCAGTGCGCCAAGCCCAGCTACGCTGGGCCCGTATCCGTCCCTGCCCTCTTTCCAGGGATTCGGTTAGCGCTGCCTGGGCCATCGAATACCGCCCGACCGCCAGCCCTCCAATCCCGGAGGCTGGCTTCGTTTTTGTATGGGCTAAGGAGGCCGTCAATGCTAAGAAGGTCACAACTCTTCGGACGTACGTTGCGGAAAGCTCCCACAGGCACGGAGTTGACCAGCCACAAGCTGGCCATTCGTGCCGGTCTGGTGCGCTTTGTGGGCGCTGGGCTCTACAGCTATCTACCGCTAGGTTGGCGCGTCGCTCGAAAGATCGAGGGGATTCTCCATCAGGAGATGGAGGCGGTGGGGGCTCAGGAGATGAAGATGCCCGTCCTCCACCCGGCCGAACTCTGGAAGGCGACAGGACGCTGGGACAGCGTCGGAGCGGCGCTTATGCGCGTGAAAGACCGAGGTGATCGAGACTACGCCCTGGCGATGACCCACGAGGAGATTGTGGCGGAGTTGGCACGACAGGAGATTCTCTCCTACCGCGACCTTCCAAAGGTGGTCTACCACATTCAGACCAAGGTACGGGATGAACCTCGCCCACGGGGCGGGCTTCTGCGCGTCCGTGAGTTTCGCATGAAGGATGCCTACAGCCTCGACGCGGATGCTGAAGGCCTGGACACATTCTATCCCCGTATCATCGAGGCCTACGGGCGTGTTTTCGCTCGCTGCGGGCTCGACCCCGTCTTAGTCGAGGCCGACACAGGCATGATGGGAGGGGCTGACTCGCACGAGTTTATGCTGCCGCACCCCGACGGGGAAGACACCTTCATGCATTGTGAAGCATGTGACTACGCGGCCAATGCAGAACGTGCCAGTTTCCGGCTGCCGGAGGTCGAACCCGAACCGCTGGAGGATCCCGTGTCTCTGGCAACACCGGGCTGCGAAACCATCGCCGACGTGGCCAATTTCGTCGGCGTGCCGACGAAGAAGACGCTCAAAGTGGTCTTCTACACCAAGGACGATGGAGAGTTGGTGCTCGTCGTCATCCGTGGTGACCTAGACGTCAACGAGACCAAGCTGCGGAACCTCCTGCAGGGCGCATCCCTGGAGCCGGCGCTTGCTGGGGACGTTCGCCGAGCAGGGGCCGAGCCCGGCTACGGTTCACCGGTCGGTCTGGAGGTACGACGGTCCCTTGACGACACCGGTGTGCTGGTGATAGCCGATCCCTCCATTCGACATGGGAGCAACTTCGTCGCGGGCGCAAATCGGCCCGGGTACCACCTGGTTGGCGTTAACTACCCGCGCGACTTCGCGGTCACTATGACGGAGGACATTGCCCAAGCCAAGGCCGGTCACCTCTGTCCAGAATGCGAGGGAACGCTGGCAGCGGAATCGGCCATCGAGTTAGGGCACTGCTTCAAGTTGGGCACCCACTACGCCGAGTCTGTCGGTGCCACCTACCTGGATCCTGAGGGGGAGGAAAACCCGATTGTCATGGGGTCCTATGGCATCGGTGTGGGGCGGCTCTTGGCGGCCATAATCGAGATGCACCACGACGATTACGGCATCATCTGGCCTCCGTCGGTGGCTCCTTTCGACGTCTACCTGCTGACGCTGGGGACTGACGAGGAGAATGAGCGGCGAGCTGAGGCTTTCTGTGCCCAGCTTGAGGATGCAGGTCTGGACGTGCTGTTTGACGGTCGAGAGGAGAGCGCCGGCGTCAAGTTTACCGATGCTGACCTGATCGGGTGTCCCGTCCGGGCCACGGTGAGTCGACGCAGCTTGAAACGGGGAGGGGTAGAGTTGAAAGCACGCTGGGCGGATGACATGCAGGTAGTCTCGGCGGAGAATCTGGCAGATGTCGTAAAGGAGCTCCTGCGCAGCTTCTAAGCACGTCTATTGACGCTTTCGGCAGGAAAGCCGACGGGTGGGGAAGGGCTCTTGCTCGTCGTAGCGGGTTCAGTCGTTCCCCGCATGGCACAGGATGTTCACGTATCCGGACCTAACCGCGAGTCGAACTGCGTGTAACGTCTCGGGCCTGGATCTGGCGATCCAGTTTGAGCATAATTGGATCTACTGAGGCTCACGATTGCTCTGTTCCGGAGGTCTCCTCGGCCAACGAGACGATGCGCTCGTACCCTCCATCAATCAGCTGTTCCAGTTCCTGAGCGATGTACGCGTATTCGAGCCGGGTGCCACCGTATGGATCGGAGATATCGTGGGTTTGCCCATCCATCTCGCTGAGCAAGTGCACCTTGTGTGCTTGATCCGGGAAGGTGATGGAGAGAGCCTCAGCATGGTTGCTTGTCATCACCAGGATCAGATCGGCCTTCTCCATCAGCTCGGCGTTGACGCTGCGCGATCGATGAGAACGAATGTCGATCCCGCGCTCGGACATCTCTGCGATGCCATAGGTGCTCGCTGGCTCATCCTCAGGCGCCCACGTGCCAGCTGAGATGACGCACCAACCATGGCGCTTCTCGTCCTCGTCCAGCCGTGCTCGGAGCAGTGCTGCCGCCATTGGGGAGCGACATATATTGCCCGTGCAAATGACAAGGATGGTCGTCATAACTCCCTCTCCTCCTGTGACGCTCTGCTACCGGGACAAGCCGCCTCAGCCAACGCCATAAGCCCTCCGGCTACGACAGTATGCCCACCCATCACGACAGGCACCGCAGCCTCCGCTGCCGCCCGTGTCAGGCCTCGTAGAAAAGGTGTCTCTATCTCATCCCAGCGGTACAAGTCCGAATTAAATCGATCCAGCGCAGAGGGCCATAGCCCCCGGCTGGCTAGAATGACACGATTGTCCAGCAGAATCCCGTTGGCAAGCTCCCCCAGCTCCTCAAAGAACCCCTCAACGCCGACCAGGTCGAGGTAGCTGGCCAAGAGCGAACGCACCTCTCCTCTCCGCTGTCGCCCGCTGGCCCGCATGCCCCGCTCCTCTGCAAAGACGCGCACCCAGCACCGAGTCGCCCGTTGCAGCGCTTTCCAAGCCTCCGGCGACGCCCGACCGGCGACGATCAGGTTCCCGCCTTCCCGGCCCATCTCGGTCAGCACCTCGTCCAACGGAGACGATTCCCACTCTAGGTCGCCAAGATAACGACGCAAGTGTGGTCCGATCTCTGGATGCCGCCGAGCTATCAACAGGTCGACCGGTGTATCGATATCGAACCGTGAGCCGGCGGAGGCCCGCATGGTTCGGACAGGGAAAGCACCCTCGTTGGCAAGCGTCCATGCGATGGCGTTGTCGTTCGTCTGTTCGACGATCAGTGAGACAGCCTCCTGGGCTGGCGTGAAACCCGCCCAGTCACAGGAATGCACGTTGTTGGTGACGACCAGTCGCTCAGCCTGCCCCAACCGGCCCACGACCTCAGCCCAACGCTCGGTTCGCAGCAGCGGTGCCGATCCCCCTCCGGTATAGAGCACTCGTTTCACGTCATAGCGCTCGATCAAGTCAGTGATCCGACGCCCAAAGTGAAAACGCTCACCGGGTGGATCTATGTCGAGTATAACTGGCAAATCGGTCAGCTCATGACCCCAGTTCGGATCATCGGTAGCGACAACAGCCCGTTCAATCACCTCGATAGATAAGAGCGCTTCCAGCAAGTCTCGGGCGGCAGCACGGTGCGCGCCTTCCAAAGCTTGCTCCACACTGCTTCCTCCCCACCCCCCAGTCAGGAGCAAGAGCGTTACCTTTCTCACCGATTGATCCTCCTATCCCCCACCACGTCCGCGTCTACCCTCTGTGACGCGGGGAGGTGCGCGAAGCGTCCTTACGACGCGGCTGCCTGCGCGACGATTAAGAAACCGGGTTCTTTGGTGCAATAATCCCACAAGCCCATTGACCTAGAGCCTGAAGAGGGGCGTCAAGCCCATAGGCAGTCTGAAAAACCCGGTTTCTCGGGGCGATTCGCTAGCTCTAGCCTGCTTGAGGCTGGAGCAGCCCGTAGTCGTCGCCCCTGCGTTTGTAGACGACGTTGATATTTCCCTCCTCCGCGTTCAGGAACACAAAGAAATGATGTCCGAGAAGCTCCATCTGTTCGACGGCCTCCTCAGGCGTCATCGGCCTTACCTCAAAACGCTTGACACGAACAATCTCGCCCTCGGTCTCTTCCTCTATAGGCTTCTCGAGCGGTAGGGGTTCGGCAGACGAGTGCCACCGATCTAAGCGCTTACCCTTGTAGCGTGCGATCTGACGGTACATCTTATCGAGCACCGCGTCGATCGAAGCGAAGATGTCACCGGTCCGTTCCTCGGCCCGCAGAATGGTGCCGCGCGTCCAGACTGTCAGCTGTGCCACCTGCCGATCCTCGTCACTGCGCGTGTCCTCCACCTCCAGGTCGATCCGCGCCTCGTCGATGGTAGGCAGATAGCGGTCCAACCTCTCGACCTTACCTTCCACATAATCCCTCAGGCGCGGCGTCATCTCTAGCTTCCGGGTGAAGACAGATACCTCCATAAGTCACCTCCTTACGTTAAGAACGTCCCTTGAAATCTCCATCTCAGCGTGCGCGGGCCAATGTCAGCGCTTGCACGCTCCCTGCTCCTCCTAGCCGAAGGGCCACAGCACAAGCCTCCAGCGTGGAACCGGTCGTACATACGTCATCAATGAGCAGCACCCGCTTGTCAACAGCTCCATGTTCGATGCAACGAAAGGCGTCTCGCACGTTCTCTTTCCTTTGTCTAGCATCGAGATCAACCTGGGCGGCCGTCGGACGGTGACGCACCAGGATACCCTCGTCCACCGGCACTTCGACCTGATCCGAGAGTTCGTGTGCAAGGCACGCAGCCTGATTGAACCCTCTTCTGCGCAGACGTTGTTTATGCAAGGGGACAGGCACGATGACGTCGACCGACACGGGATGTCTTGACCAGTACTCCACCAGGAGGCTTGCCAGGGGGACGGCAAGGGCAGTGACCCCCTCATACTTGAACGCGTGTAGTGCTTCTCGGAGTACCCCTTCGAAGTAGACGACCGAGCGTATACGTTCAATCTGGAGCGGCGTGGAACGGCAGCGACTGCACAGTTGGGAAGCAGCTCCTTCCAACAGCGCGCATCCACATCGCATGCAGACAGGAGCCCTAACACGAGAGACTTGGCCTAGGCACTCGTCGCAGAACCATGCGCCCAACGCCTGACAACCGATGCAACGGGGAGGGTAGAGAAGGTTGAGCAAAGACGTCCAGAGAGGCTGAATGCCCAAGGGGTCCAAGTATGGGTCTCCTGAAAGAAGCTCGCGAACACGTACCCGGGTCACCGGTGGGCACCACCTGGGCGGTCACCGCCTCGGGGCTCGAGTCGACGCAGTCACCCGAGCACCTTTTTTCAGTCCAACCAAGGATCGCATACCCGTGATTGCGTCCTACGGCATCCCTCCCCCACCCCCCAATCCGCCAAAGCTCATTTCCATCGTCATGATGCGGATGATTGCCGGCCCTAGCAGGACGACGAAAATGGCCGGGAAGATCAAGAAAGCGATGGCTGGCAACATCTTGATCGGGGCCTGTCGAGCGAGCTCCTCGGCCCGCTGCCGCCGTCGCCTGCGCATCTCCTCCGCTTGGATACGCAGGACCTTGGCGATGCTCACCCCCAGCTCCTCAGCCTGAACAATAGCCGCGACGAACGTTGAAACCTCTTGTACATCAATCCGATCTGCCATGTTGCGTAGAGCCTCACGCCGTAGCTTACCCAATTGAACCTCTTGGAGGACGCGCGTGAATTCCCTGGTCAGCTCATTGTCCCATTTTTCGGCAACGCGAGCCATAGCGCCGTCGAAGCCGAGCCCTGCTTCCACGCAGATCGTCAGAAGGTCAAGGGCATCAGGCAGCGATCTAGTCACGTCTCGCTGCCGACTGCTTGTCTTGCTCCGCAACCATAGAACTGGTAGATAATACCCTCCCACGGTCAACACACCCAAAAGGAGCATACGCCGTGGAAGCGACATACTCGATATGACCAGGAGGACCGCCCCCAATCCTCCCGAGAGAATCGCCGCCAGGATGCGAAGGCCCATGAACTGCACAGAGCTCCACCCAAAGGGATTTCCAGCTAGCTCGAGGCTATGTCGAACGTTTTCCAGGCTCTCCTGGGGGGTGAAGCGCTTTGCCAACGCCGCCAGGCCCTCAACCAGCGGTACCAGTACTCGCTGCGTGAAGGGCTGCGAGAGCTCTATCTCCTCCAGGGTGGGAGGCTGATCAAGGGTGGCAAAGGCGTCCAGGCGGTCGTCAACCGAACTGGACTCCTGAGAGCGGAGTAGACGAACAGCCAACAGGATCAAAACTGTCAAGAGAACCAGGCCTAGAATGATCAACAAGAAGGGTGACATCTATCCTCCATTTCCCGTGCGCAGACCAAGCGCTAAACGTCAATATCCACGATCTTGCTGATGACGAAGAAACCCGCAGCGATCCCCACCACCGCTACACCGACCATGATGTGCCCACACGTGTGCTTGAAGAGCAAGCCCATGAACTCCGGGTTGATTAAGTAGATCACCCCGGCAAGGACGAGGGGCACGAGGGCAACCATATAACCCGAGATGCGGCTCTGGGCTGTGAGGGCCCGGATCTCCCCCTGAATACGTATCCGCTCGCGAATCGTATAGCTTATCGACTCCAAGACCTCGGCAAGGTTCCCACCCACTTCTCGCTGCACGTTGATGGCCGTGATCATCATATCCAGGTCCTCGCTGGGAACGCGCCGCAACATGTGGTTGAGAGCATCCTCCAGGGATATGCCAAGCTGCACCTCCTGAACCACGCGCCCGTACTCGGTCGAAGCTGGGGGGCTCATCTCCTCAGAAACGGCCCTCATAGCCTGCATAATACTGTAGCCAGCGCGGATGCTGTTCACCATAAGGTTGATCGTATCCCCCAGCTGCTCACTGAAAGAACGCAATCGGCGACCACGTCGAAATGCAACGTAAGCCCGTGGCGCGAAAAACCCGGCCAGAGATGCCACGGCGGTGACGAGCACATCCCGTTTCCACACGTAACTCAGCCCACCGGCCATCACGACCATAATCGCAGTCAGGGCCGCGAACTCCCCAACAGTCAGCTTGAGATCTGCCCGCGCCAGCTGAGTGGCCAGATTGGCACCTATGCCGCGCTCAGTCAGGGCATGATCGAGGGCGTCCGTCAGAGGTGTAGATTTCTCTCGCTTGGGTTCAGCTGCTGCCCATCCCTCCCCCCCTAGTCGCTCTTCGATCAACTGGTCGTCGGCTTGCCGGGATACGACGATACCGCCGACCAAAGCTCCAAGACCGACCAACCCCAGCGCTACTAGAACCAACCAGAGCATCTGTTACTACCTTTCTACTGCCGTCGGGACGACGGCGCTCCATCTACTGCCGTCGGGACGACGGCGCT